>JADLBR010000315.1 GCA_020847615.1 Verrucomicrobiia bacterium | reverse complement strand
AGGACTGACCCCACCTCTGGGCTTGGCACGGGCACCGGCAGGGACGCATTCTCTTCTCCATGAACCGCCCCCTCCCGCGCAGGCTTCGCCCGTCGAACCCCCAATCTCGCGAGTCACTGACCCGCCGCGACATGCTCCGCCTAGGCGCCCTGGCCTCCGGCGCTTGTGCGATCGGCATCCGTGCATCGACCGCCAGCGCCGACATCGGTCGCCCCAAGGCCCCGCCCTCCCCTCCCCCGCTCCCGCAGCTCAATCGCTTCCCGGAAATGCTCCAGCGCTATTTCGCCCACCAGGTGCACGAGGCGGAGGCGCGCGCCAACGCGATCCGCTCCGCCCTCACCACGCGCGAGGATGCCGAGGCCTACGTCCGCGCCATCCGCGACAAGATCCGCGAATCCTTCGGCCCATTTCCCGAAAAGACGCCGCTGAACCCGCGGATCACCGGCATCGTCGAGCGCGAGGCATACAATATCGAAAAGGTGATCTTCGAGAGCCGCCCTGGCTTTCCGGTCACGTCCAACCTCTACATCCCGAAGGGCCGCAAGACACCGCTCCCGGGCGTCGTGGGCACCTGCGGCCACTCCGCAAACGGCAAGGCGGCGGAGGCGTATCAGTCCTTCGCCCAGGGCCTCGCCCGGCAGGGCTACGCCGTTCTCATCTTCGACCCCATCGGGCAAGGCGAGCGCCTGCAGTATCCCGATGACAAACTGAAATCCAGAGTCGGCGTGGGCGTGAAAGAGCACCTCCATGCCGGCAACCAGCAGATCCTCGTGGGCGAGAATCTCGCCGCATGGCGCGCGTGGGACGGCATCCGTGCCCTCGACTACCTCCTGACCCGCAAGGAGGTCGATCCGACGCGCGTGGGCGTAACCGGCAACTCCGGGGGCGGCACGATGACCACGTGGCTCTGTGGTGTCGAGCAGCGCTGGACAATGGCGGCGCCCAGTTGCTTCGTCACCACATTCCGCCGCAATTTCGAGAACGAGCTTCCCGCCGACGCCGAGCAATATCCGCCGCGCGCGATCGCCCTCGGCCTCGACCACGCCGATTTCCTCGCCGCGCTCGCACCCAAACCCGTGCTCATCATCGCGCAGGAGAGGGATTTCTTCGACGTGCGCGGCTCGCGGGAGGCCCACGAGCGGCTCCGGCACCTCTATCGCCTCCTGGGCCACGAGGATCGCATCGGCCTGTACGTGGGCCCGGGCCCGCACGGCTATGCCAAGGACGGGCGCGAGGCCATGTACCGCTGGTTCAACGGCGTGACCCGCGCCTCCGATGCCACGGCCGAGCCCGGGCTCACCATCGAGAGGGACGAGACGCTCCAGTGCACCGCATCCGGCCAGGTCGCCGAAATCAAGGCTCGCACCGTGTTCTCTTTCACCCGCGACAGGGCCGAGCAACTCGCGCGCTCGCGCCCCAAGCAGCCCGACACGCGGGCGCTCGCCAACGACGTCAAGGCCCTCCTCAGGTTACCCGCGATTTCCGGGGCGCCGCAGGCACGCGTCCTCCGCCCACTCGCCTCGCGACGCTACCCCAGGCGCAGCGCGACGCCCTACGCCATCACCACCGAACCCGGCATCGAGGCCATCGTCTACCGCCTCGCCGATGAGCGCCTCGAGTCGTTCCCCCCGCCCGACCAGGGCCGCGCCCTGCTGTACATCGCACACCTCTCGAGCGACGAGGAACTCCGCTCGGAGCCATTCATCCAAGAGCTCATCGCCGCGGAACCCGGCGCCACGCTCTATGCCTGCGACCCGCGCGGCACCGGCGAGTCCCAGCCCAACACCTGTGGCATCGACACATTCTTCGATGCCTACGGCTGCGACTACTTCTACTCCGGTTACGCCCTCATGCTCGACCGCCCCATGCCGGGCGCCCGCGCGTTCGACGTGATCCGCGTCATCGAGTGGCTCGGCGCCATCGGCCACGCGGAGGTCCACCTAGCCGCCCGCGGACGCGGGGCCATTCCAGGCACCCTCGCCTCCCTGCTTTCCCCCCGCGTGACCCGCGTCACCCTAAAAAACGCGCCCGCCTCCTATCACCAGATCGCCACGGCGGAAGATTACAATTGGCCGCTCTCCGCGCTCATCCCCGGCGCCCTGGCAACATTCGATCTCCCAGACTGCTATAGCGCCCTCGAGGCCAAGGGCCTCCGCCAGATCGACCCCTGGGGCGCCAATGCCACCCCGACCGCCTGACCTGAAACTTCAAAGTTGGGGATACTTCGATGTGTGTCACAAAATACACGTCATCAGTAGGTTATGCGAATGCCGCCTGAAGGCGGCACTACGAACCCAAGACCACGGGAATGTTCGTAGTGGTGCCTTTAGGCACTCCGCGACCCACCAAAAGTTTCCCCCTGAATAATCCGGCGCGTGGAGAACTCTGGCTAGCGCCGCCCCGCGCGCCGGGGGCGGCGCTGACGCGAAAATAGCCGCAGCGCATCCCGTAGCCGAACGCGTGAGCGTTTGGCTGGTGGACTCTTCCCCCCGTCGGGAACGCTTCGAGGGCGGCAGTCAGAATGCCGCAGTCCGAAGGTTGGGGTCCCACGCACCGCGGCCATTGAGTGTGGACGGGAACCGGGATGCCGACACGCCCAGGGAGGTTTCCCCCGATTCATCCAGCGCGTGGGCGACGCTGGCCGGGGCACCGCTTGCTCGAGGCCACAGGTCGTTATCCCACCTCTATTCCACCGCCCACAGATACCGCTGCGATGCCACATATAAAACCCCGTTGGCCGTCACGGGCGTTCCATACGACGAGCTGCCCAGCGGCACCTCCGCCAACCGCTTCGCCTCGCGCCCCGCCGCGAATACGAACAGGGCCTTCCGCGTGCCCAGATAGACCCTGCCGTCGGCAACAAGCGGCGTCCCCCACGTCTCGGCCCCCGTGTCCTGCACCCAGGCGACCTCGCCCGTCTTGGCCTCCAGACAGTGCAACTTGCCCGAAAGGTCCGGCGCATAGACCAGCCCATCGGCCACCGCCACCGCGGAAAGGCTCCTCTCGATCGCGTCGTAGCTCCACACCGCGCCCCCCTGGGTGATGTCGCCCTTTCCCGATGCATCGATGCAATGCAGCATGCCGCGGCCGCGGCCGTGAGCCGGATCTTGCCCTATCGGGACAAAAACCCGCCCCTCGTGAAACACCGGCGTCGCGATGATCTGGCTGGGCCCGACGTATGTGCCATCATCCTTGTTGGTCGAGTACTTCTTCCGCTTGTCGCCCCGGTAATATGGGATCGGCTGGCCATTCTCGTATTTGTAATGGTCGGGGTTGCAGTCGTACCACCAGACCTTCTTCAACTCCAACGGCGATGCGGGCACATCGGCGAGCGCCTCGAACGCATAGCAGACCCCATCGCCACCGCCGAAAAAGACCAGGTCCTTCCCGCCGACCCTTCCCATGGACGGCGGCGACCACAGGGCGTGGAACATCTTCGTGCCAATCCTCTCGCCGTCGGTCGCGACGAGCCTGCCGGTCTCGCGGTCCAGCACGATGAGGCTTGGCGCCGAGGGTCGCAGGCACTTCTCGTGCGGCTCGTCCACGCCGTTGGAGGTGCCCACGTACAGAAAGCGTCCGACCACCAGCGGCGAACAGCTTGCGGCATCATGCGGGCAGACGCCGGCCTGCTCGACGATGTCGTAGATCCAAACGATGTCCGCATCCCCCGCGTCCAGCGCCACGGGCGGCTTGCCCGGCCCAACCATGTACTGCCCCTCATCCTTGAAGGGCCCATCATTGCCATCGGCCAGCCCGTCGAGATCCAGGCACACCACCTCGTCGGCGCTAGTCACGACGTACACCCGGTCCCCGACGATCGCCGCGGAAGAGCATGTGCCAAATCGCTGTTGCCCGAAGTGTGCCCCCTCGGGCAAACGGTCCTTGTCCCGCTTTGGCGTGATCAGGCGCCAGACAAGTCTGCCGCTGCCCTCCTCCAGGCACTGGACCATCCCGGCGCCCGTCTTCTGCATTCTCCGGTCATCCCGGAGCGAGGAATCGTCCGTCCCCACCACGACCCGCCCCCTGGCCACCGTCGGATTCCCATACGCATAGGATCCCGCGGAAAACACCCACCTCACCCGCTCCGTCGTCGCCATGTCGATGCCGCCACCACCCTCGCGCGCGCGCCCCGCGACGAACGATTCGGCCAGCCCCCGCTCCCCCGACACCATGTTGCGCCCCGGGTCCTCCCCACCCCACTGCGGCCAATCGGCGGCCCGGGAAAACCGGGCGCACAAAATCAGGAGAATGAGCGCGCGCGATGAACGCGACGCCCACCGGGGAGCGAGGCACCAGACCACGCCCGATACGCTACCGCCCCGCGAACCGGCGCGTCAATCGCGCCCCCGCCGCGCCCGCACCGCCTGGGCCAGGGTCTCGAGCGCACCGAACGAATCGTCCCACCCCAGGCACGCGTCGGTGATGCTCTGCCCGAATGTCGGCGGCGCGCCCGGCTTCAAATCCTGCCGCCCCTCGACGAGGTGCGACTCGATCATCACGCCGAATATGGACCTGGAGCCTGCGGCTATCTGGTCGGCCACGTCGCGGCAGACGTCCAGTTGCCGCCTGTAATCCTTGCCGCTGTTTGCGTGGGAGAAGTCGACCATGAGCCGGGCGTTCAGGCCCGCGTTTTCCAACTGGGCGCACGCGCGCCCGACGCTATCGGCATCGTAGTTCGGTCGCGCGCCGCCCCGCAGGATGATGTGGCAGTCCTCGTTGCCCCGGGTCGCGACGATCGCCACCTGGCCGATCTTGTGCACCGAGAGAAAATGGTGGCGCTGCCGCGCCGCGAAGATTGCGTCCAGCGCGATCCTCACGTTGCCGTCGGTGCCATTCTTGAAACCGATCGGCGCCGATATCCCCGAGGCCAGCTCGCGATGCACCTGCGACTCGGTCGTGCGCGCCCCGATCGAACCCCACGAGACGAGATCGCCGATGTACTGCGGCGAAATCGTGTCGAGGAACTCGCACCCGGTGGGCACCCCGAGGTCGTTGATCCGCACCAGCAGGTCGCGCGCGATCCGGAGACCCTCGCTGATCCTAAAACTTCCGTTGAGGTACGGGTCGTTGATCAATCCCTTCCAGCCCACGGTCGTGCGCGGCTTCTCGAAATAGACGCGCATCACGATCTCCAGATCCTCCGCAAACTTCCCCCTCGCGCACGCGAGTTTCCCCGCGTAGGCAAGCGCCGCCGACGGATCGTGAATGGAGCAGGGCCCTATCACCACGAGCAGCCTCTCGGAGCGACCGTGCAGGATGTCGCGGATCCGCCCCCGGGTCATGGCGATCAGCGCCTCCGCCGGCGTCCCCTTGATCGGAAAGAACCGGATCAGGTGGGCGGGGGGCGGCAGGGGCATGATCGATTCGATGTGCTCGTCGTCGGTGAGAGATGTCTTGTCCACCGGCGCGATCTCGAACTCAGCGTCTTCTGTCTCGGCCATCCTCCTCAGCATAGCCGGAACCCTCCTCCCGTCGAGGGTTCACGCGCGAGGCGCACGCGAAGGACACCGCCGCGATCCGACCGGTCGCCGCGGCGCACCCCGCCGCGCCAGGCGGGGCTGGCGCTCTCGGGGACATGGGAACCCCGATCCACCTTGCGCCGCCAGGATCGCACGATATCCTCTCGCCATGATGGCTCGACGCGCCTGGCGGACGCCCGTTGCACTCTCCGTCTTTCTGGTGCCGGCCTGCGCGTGGTGCCAGGGCGACGGCCTGCGGGCCGGCGTCGCCAGGGTGGATATCACGCCCTCGCAACCCTGCATGCTGTCTGGCTATGCCAGCCGCACCAACCTATCCACGGGCGTCCACGACCCGCTCTCCGCGCGCGCGGTCGCATTCGAGCACGGAGGCCACCGGGTTGTCCTCGTGTCCTCGGACATCATCGGTTTCTACGGCGACATGGCGGAACACATGCGCGCGAGGATCACCGCGGCCTGCGGCCTCAGGCCCGACGAACTCGTGCTCACCGCCATCCACACCCACGCCGCCCCCACATTGACGCTCGAGGAGGGAAAGCTGCATCCCAACAACCTCAAATACACGAAGGTGCTCCGGGAACGCCTGATCGCGGCGTGCCAGGCCGCGATCACGAATCTCCGCCCCGCCCGAATCCGCTTTGGCTCGGGCGCATCGCCGGTCGGCGTCAATCGACGCGAGCCCTATCTCGACAAGGCCGGCAACACCCAGATCCGGCTCGGGCGCAACCCCGCCATCCCCATCGACACCGAGGTCCAGGTGCTGGAGATCCGCGAGATTGCCGGAGACAGGATGACGTCCGCCCTATTCGCCTATGCGACGCACAGCACCTCGCTCGGCGCCAAGAATCTTGTCGTCAGCGGCGACGTGCACGGCCTGGCGGAGCAGTTCGTCGAGAGGCACCTCGGTTCCGGCGTGATCGCCGCCGCGTTCGCCGGGGCCTCGGGCAATGTCGACCCATGGTTCCGCGTGCTTCCCGGGATCAAGACCGAGAATGACTGGATGCCCGAACCCGTCCTGCTGGGCACCATGCTCGGCGAAGAGGTGGTGCACACGCTCGGCCGCACACACGATCTGGGGGGCGACGGCCCCGTGGCATCGCTGATCAAAACGGTGGAACTGCCCGCGAAAACCGAACCCGAAAAGCCACCCGGTGCCCCAACCGTCCCATTGACCATCAGCGTCGCCCGGGTGGGCGATGTCGCCATCGTCGGCCTTGGGGCCGAGGTCTTCAACGAGATCGGGCGCGCGATCAAGGATCGATCCCCGTTCCCCCACACGATGGTGGTCACCCACTGCAATGGCGGCGCGGGCTACCTCGTGCTCAGGGAGGCCTACGCACAGGGCGGCTATGAGGTGAAGACGAGCCCATTCGCCCCCGAGGCGGCCGAGCGGGTGCTGCGCGATATCGACGGCATGCTGGCGCAGCTCAAAGAGTAGTCTCCTTGCCCCGCAGGCGGTGCACCGCCAGAGGTGAAGATGTAGCCCATCTCGCGCAGAGATGGGAAATCCACGCCCTCCGCGGGCGTGGCTGCGGATCCCAAGCAACCCATCTGGTCCGGCGGCGGCCGGAGATCGTTCGATCCGCCCGCGGGTCCACGGTCTGGCGACCGTGGCTACGAATTTTCGAGTCGGTGGCGGCCAAACGCTTACGCGTTCGGCCACGGGATGCGATGCGGCAATCTTCGAGCCAGCCCCGCAGGGCCGTCTCTCGCCGGGCCGACCACGCGGCCGCTTTCCGTGCTTTGCGTCCGGCCCCGAATCGATATGTTGGTGGCGCCGATATGACCCCCGACCGCTTCGGCGAGATCGCGTCCTCCTACGCCCGCCTCCGCATGGCCGTCGTCGGCGACTTCTGCCTGGACCGTTACCTCGAGATCGACCCGGCCCGCGCCGAGCGATCCATCGAAACCGGCCTCGAGGTGCGCAACGTCGTGCGCGTGCGCCCCCAACCCGGCGCCGCCGGCACCGTCCTCAACAACCTCGTCGCCCTTGGCGTGGGCCAGATCCACGCGATCGGCTTCTGCGGGGACGACGGCGAGGGCTACGAACTGCGGCGAGCGCTCGCGGCGCTGCCCGGCGTCTGTCTCGACGGATTCCGCGCAAGCGCAGGGCGCCGCACCTTCACGTATTGCAAACCCCTGCTCCTCGAACCCGGCCGGCCCCCCCGCGAACTGGAGCGGCTGGATTCGAAGAATTGGACGCCCACGCCAGACTCCCTGCAACGGGAGATCGCCCATGCCCTTCTCCGCGTCGCCCCGGGCGCCGACGCGGTCATCCTGATGGACCAGGTCGATATCCCGGACACTGGCGTCGCCACGCCATCGGTCCGCTATGCCGCCGCGCAGGCCCTGCGGGATCGCCCCTCCCTTGTCACGCTTGCCGACTCCCGGCGCGGCCTGGCCGATTACCCGCCTCTGGGGTTCAAGATGAACGCCGCCGAACTGGCCGCGCTCTCCGGAATCCCCCGCTCACCTGGCCCCGGCGAAGCCATGCGGGCCGCGGAGGAACTCGCCCGACGAAACCGCCAACCCGTCTTCGTCACGCTCGCGGAGAACGGCATCGTCGGCGCCCCGCCCGACGCCGCGCCCTGCCACTCGCCCGCGCTGCCCGTCCGCGGCCCCATCGACATCGTCGGCGCGGGCGACGCCGTCACGGCCAACCTGGCCACCGCGCTCGCCGCCGGGGCCAAGATCACCGAGGCCCTCGAAATCGCCATGGCCGCCGCCTCCGTCGTCGTCCACAAGCTCGGAACGACGGGAACGGCATCGCCCGACGAGATCGCGGCGCTGCTGGATTGAAAATAGCCGCAGCGCATCCCGTAGCCGAACGCGTGAGCATCTGGCCGCCAAAGCCTCACGGCTTCGGCCACATGTTCCCAAGCCGGTGGTCCGGCGGCTGCCGGATGGGATCTGCAGGGTCGCCCGCAACCGCCCATTGACGCCCGCCCCTTTTTCTGCAAGCGTCTGCCCCACCTCAGATGAACATCCACGAATATCAGGCTCAGGAATTGCTCAATCGCTTCGAGGTGCCCACCCCCCGGGGCAAGGCGGCCTCGACGCCCGACGAGGCGGAGGCCGCGGCCCGCTGGCTCGGCATCAACAACATGGTCCTCAAGGCCCAGATCCATGCCGGGGGACGCGGCAAGGGCACCTTTAAGAACGGGCTCAAGGGCGGCGTCCAGGTCTGCAAGACCGCCAGCCAGGTCCGCGAGCTGGCCGCCAAGATGCTCGGCGAGGTGCTCGTCACCAAACAGACCGGGGCCGAGGGCCGCCTCGTCCGCAAGGTCATGGTCGCCGAGGCCAAGGATATCGAGCGCGAGCTGTATGTCGCCATCCTTTTGGACCGGGCGCGCGGCTGCCCGATGCTTCTGGCCAGTGTCCACGGCGGCATGGACATCGAGGCCGTCGCCGAGGAACACCCCGAATCGATCGTGCGGGAATCCATCCACCCCGCCCTCGGCCTGCAGCCCTACCAGACACGCAAGATCGCGCGCCAGCTCGGCTTTCCCTCGAGCCAGATGCGCGCCGCCTGCCGGCTGTTCCACTCGCTCTACCAGGCCTTCACGAAACTCGACTGCAGCCTCGTTGAGATCAACCCCCTGGTCGTCACCAAGGGCGGCGAGGTCCTGGCTCTGGACGCCAAATTCGGCTTCGATGACAATGCGCTCTTCCGCCACCCGGAGATCGTCGAGCTGCGCGACGTCAACGAGGAGGACCCGCGCGAGGTCGAGGCCTCCAAGATCGGCCTCAACTACATCGGCCTCGACGGCGACATCGGCTGCATGGTCAACGGCGCCGGCCTGGCCATGGCGACCATGGACATCATCAAATTCTACGGCGGCAACCCGGCCAATTTCCTCGACGTCGGCGGCGGCGCCGACGAGGAGCAGGTCACCGGGGCCTTCAAGATCCTCCTCGCCGACAAGCGGACGAAGGCCGTCCTGGTGAACATCTTCGGCGGGATCATGAAGTGCGATGTCATCGCCCAGGGCATCATCAGTGCGGCCAAGGCCGTCGGGATGAAAGTGCCGCTGGTCGTCCGGCTCGAGGGCACCAACGTCGAAGAGGGCAGGCGCCTTCTCAAAGAATCGGGCCTGGCGCTCCAGGCGGCAACAGATCTGGCCGACGCGGCCCGCAGGGCCGTCGCGGCAGCGAAAGGAGCTTGAATCATGGCTATCCTGGTAGGCAGCAACACGAGGTTGGTGGTGCAGGGCATCACCGGAAAATCCGGGGCATTTCACGCCAGGGCCTGCATGGCCTACGGCACCAAGGTCGTGGCGGGCGTCACCCCCGCCCGCGGCGGAGAGATGTTCGACGACAAGGTGCCCGTCTTCGACACCGTCGCCGAGGCCCGCAAGGAGACCGGCTGCAACGCCACGATGATCTTCGTGCCGCCCGAGTTTGCGGCCGACGCGATCCTGGAGGCGGTCGACGCCGGCGTCGAACTGGTCGTCTGCATCACCGAGGGGATCCCCGTGCTGGACATGATGCGCGTCAAGGTGGCCATGCATGGCTGCGGCAGCACCCTCATCGGCCCCAATTGTCCCGGCATCATCACCCCCGGCGTCTGCAAGATCGGCATCATGCCCGGCTACATCCACAAGCCCGGCGGCGTCGGCGTCGTCTCCCGCAGCGGCACGCTCACCTACGAGGCCGTGTGGCAGCTCAGCGAGCGAGGCCATGGCCAATCCACTTGCATCGGCATCGGCGGGGACCCGATCCACGGGCTCAGCCACATCGACTGCATCCGCATGTTCAACGAGGACCCCGGCACCGAGGCCATCATCATGATCGGCGAGATTGGCGGCACCGACGAGGAGGAGGCCGCGGATTACATCAAGGCCCACGTGCGCAAACCCGTCGCCGCCTTCATCGCCGGCGCCACGGCGCCCCCCGGCCGCCGCATGGGCCACGCCGGCGCCATCATCACCGGGGGCAAGGGAACCGCACAGGCCAAGATCAAGGCCCTCGAGGCCGCAGGCATCGCCGTGTCCCCAACCCCAGCCCAGATGGCCGACACCCTCATCCAGGCGATGGGGAAGAAAGCCTAGCTCGAAAATTGCCGCATCGCTCCCCGTAGCCGAACGCGTAAGCGTTTGGCCGCCAAAGCCTCACGGCTTCGGCCACATTTTCACCCCCGGTGGTCCGGCGGCTGCCGGATGGGGCCTGGCCTATTCCTTCACCACGTCGAAGGCCTGGATCGCGTCGCCCGCCTGGACCTTGTCGATCACCGACATGCCATCGCCCAGCACGCGGCCAAAGACCGTGTACTGCCCGTCGAGGTGCGGGGCGTCTTTCAGGACGAAGTAGAACTGGCTGTTGGCGGAATTCGGATCGGGCTTTCGTGCCATGGCGAGGGCGCCGCGGCTGTTGCGCTGGGTGGGGCTGACCTCCAGCGGGAGGTTCGGGTACTTGGACCCGGCGCTTCCGACGCCCGGGGTATTGAGTCCTTTCTTCGTCAGCGGATCGCCCACCTGCGCCACGAAATCGGGCACGATCCGGTGGAAGAGTATCCCGACGTAGAAACCGTCCTTGGCCAATTGCTTCATGCGCTCCACGTGCTTCGGGGCAATGTCCGGATAGAGCTCGATGAAGACCGGGCCCTTGGTCGTCACGACGCGTATGACGGGGCGCGGGTGATTGCTGTAATCGGGATCTGCTGCCATGGTTGTACTTGAGCAGGCCATCGCCAAGGCGCAAGCCGCGAAAGGAAGAATCGTGTGTCGCATGCGGGTAAAGAAAGCCTCCCGGCGCCCTTTGTCCACCAGATTCACTTCAGTCGCTTGCGCATGGCATCGCCGGGAAACAGTTGGCCGGGGCACTCGGTCGGGCGGGGGTTGATCTCGCGGTGCAGGACGAACTTGGGCCGGACTCCGGGGCAGATCTTCCGCAAGTGATCCACCAGCTCGATGCAGGCCGCGACCTGTCGGGCGGTCGGGCGCTCCGCATTGAAATTGCCCACGAAACAGATGCCGATGGCGATCTCGTTCAGAAACTCGCTGTAGAGGTGGCCCCCGGCCTTTTGGCGCATCCATCGGTCGCCGACCTCGATCTCGCCGTCCCCGGTATAGCTCCCGTTTCCGATAACGAAGTGGTACGCCATGCCATTCTCCATGCCCCGCACCATCCTGTGATAATGCTCGAAGACCTCGGCGCTTCCCTTGCTCGTCCCGCTGTGGTGGATCACGATGTACTTCCAGCGGTCGCGCTTGATCTTGGGTTGATCGATGGCCTCTTGCCGGTCGCGCAGATACACGCCGGAGTCGACGGGCTTGCGCTTGGAAAAAAGAGGCATCCTGAATTTGGAGCCGGCGGTGTGTTTCGTCGAAACCGACGGCGCCGCGGGCTTGGAATCCGATTCGCCCGAGGGCTCCCCCTCCCCGCGCGGCGGCGACTTCGGCTCGGCGTCGGGCTGGGGCTCGACGGGGGGACGCTTCTCCTCAGCAACGATCGGTTTTGGTTCGGGTTCGGCCGGTGGGGGGGCGGGGGCAACCTCGGGGGGCGACGGCGGCGGAACGGGAACCGGCTTGGGGGCCGCGGGCGCGGTGGATGAAACACCCCGTGGGGCACTGACCCTCAATCGCTGGCCGACCCGCAAGACGTCCTTGGGACCCATGCCGTTCCATTCCATGAGGTCGGGTAACGAGATGCCGTACCGCCTCGCAAGGGCGTAGAGCGTCTCCCCCTGCTCCACCAAGTGGCTCTCCGGGCCATCGGCCTGCGGCACGGGCTCCGTCCCGGGGGCTCGCGAGACCTCGGGCGGCAACGGCGCCGTCGCGGGTGCGGCTGGAGGTGCGGACGGCGGCGCGCCCTGTTCCCCGGGCAACCGCAGGCGCTGTCCGATGCGGATGACGCCGCGCGGGTCGATCCCGTTGAGCGAGGCGAGGGCCTCCACCGTGGCGCCATGGCGGACGGCTATCCGGGTGAGCGTGTCGCCCTCCCGGACGACGTACCACCTTTCGCCCTCGCCCTGCGCGGCGGCCAGACATGCCATCGCCAGGGCGCACAGCGCGCCCGGGAAGCGTCGCACGCGCCAAACATGGCGCCACAAGGCCAGCCTGTCGAGACAGGGATGGGAGCGGCCACGAGGGGTGACACTATTTCCAGCGAACCGGATCACCCGCGGCCTCGTTCACATACATCTCGAGGTTCGTGTAGCCATCGGGGCTGAGATCGGTCGCGTTGCCATCGGAGCCATCGCCCGGATCGAGACCGTGACGCCGCTCCCGCGCATCGTCCCGATGGCCTCACGCAACGAACCCTCGCCCGAGTCGGCCTACGTGGTGACGCGATACACGTCGCCGCCACGCCCACCTTTGGCGAAGCGGCCATAGCCCTCCGCTCCCGGGAATGCCACCGGGCCGCCCGCGCACCGCACGCCCGGCGTCGCGGCCAGCAGCCCGAGAATCAGCGCGATCGTGCGTCCCATGGTCGGCAGGATCCCACGGGCAAACCATCCCCGCAAAACAAAAGGCCCCGGGGAAAACCCCGGGGCCTTGCCGTTCAATGAACTGACAGAGATCAGCGACGGCGATCACCACGGCGCCCGCCGCGGCGGTCGTCGCGGCGGTCGTCGCGATCCCCGCCCGAGCGCTGGCTCTTGGCGCCCATGACCAGGAGTTCCCGACCCATGAGCTGATAGCCATTGAGCTTCTTCTGCGCGGCCTCTGCCGATGTCACCGAATCCATCTCCACGAACCCAAAGCCCTTCGATTTGTGGGTCTTCTTGTCCATGGCGATCTCGACGTTGCGCACGCCGCCCGACTGGCTGAAGATGTCGAACAGGTCGCTCTCGCTCGAATCGTAGCTCAGGTTGCCGACGTACAGCCGCGGCGTGGTGACCTCGGTCTGCTCCATCGGCGGTGCCTGCGCCACGCCCTCCGCGTGTTCCGGTTCGGCGGTGGTCTTGAACACATCGCCCTCGCCCACCGGCCCCTCGGCCGCCTGGCGGATGCTCCGGTGCACGTGCGCCTCCCGGTCCCCGCGCTCCCCGCGGTCGCGACGATCGCGCCGACGACCCCGGCCCCGATCCTCGCCACCGAACTCGGACGGCGCCGGACCCCGCGCCTTCTTCTTCCCGAAGAGGCTCGCGATCCCGGCCACAAGGGCCTGGAGGGGATTTGTTTTCTTCTTATGACCTTCGCCACCGTGCTGGTGCCGCGGGCCACGCCGGCGACGCCGGCGATTTCCTGTTCCTGGACGGTACTCTTGCATTGCTCTCACCTGATGGCGGGACGCAAGCGCGTGCGGGCTTCGCGGAACTCCAAGTTCCTGAGATCCCTGACCCCGGATATCCACTCTGCGGTTGACTGCCAAAACCGGGCAGCCGAATCGTGGCGGGGAATGCCAGAACGTCATGGTCGCTGGATGAGAAGTCACCCGTGCCGCGCGCTCCCACATGGGGCGAGCCCAGCGCCATCCTGCCCCCTCGAGGGCGGACGCCAACTGCGGCCTTCGGTCTTCCCGATACCTTCACACATGCCGTGGGCGCCCCTCCCGAATCGGTCGAAAAAGGCGCTTTCTGGTTCGTAACACAAACGGCGGAAATGAGTTGCATTGGGCCGTTCGGGTCGCTGCTTGCGTTCCCGATTCTCTCGAACAGGGTCTATCTAGCGGTGTTACGCCCCAAACGCAAGCGCGGGTTTTCGCTTTCCTTCCCGCAGTCTCTGGGCTTGGAGATGCCCGTCGCCGCAGCCACCGGACGCCCGGCCGCCCATCGCCCGAGGCCCGACAACGGTTGACACCTGAACGGCGGGCTGCCACCACAATATTCATGTCGGCAGAGCTATGGATCATCGGGGCATTCGCAACCTGCTGCGGGGCGGAGTTCCTCTTGGAGAGGGCGCTGGCCTGGGCCAATGCGCGCCGAGTCGCCGCCCGGGGGGGCCGCGTGCCAGACGTCTTTGCGGGAAGCATCGACGAGGCCGCCGGGCGCCGGAGCGCAGAATACACCCTCGCCCGCACACGATATGGCCACATCGCCGCGGCCTTTGATCTTGGCCTCCTGCTGGTCGTCCTGTTCTCGGGCCTCCTGCCATGGCTCAAGGCCGCCCTCGAGGGGACCGGGTTGTCGGGCCTGCCGCTGGGAGTCGCCTTCTGGCTGGCCGCGCTGTGGGCCACCAGCATCGCCGGCCTCCCGCTGGCCTGGTACGAAACGTTCCGGATCGAGGCGCGCTTCGGGTTCAATACCACCACGCCCAAGACGTTCTGCGTCGACGTCGTCAAGGGCTGGCTCGTTTCGGCCCTTCTGGGCACCCCACTCCTGCTCGCCATCCTGTGGCTCATCGGGGCCACCGGCACCTCGTGGTGGATCTGGGGGGCCGGGGTGGTGGTCGGGTTCCAGGCGCTCATGATGGTCATCTACCCGCTCTGGATCGCACCCCTGTTCAACAAATTCACACCGCTTGCCGAGGGCCCCCTCCGCGAGAGGCTCGTGGCCTTGGCCGCCAAGGCCAATTTCGCGGCCCGGGGCATCTTCGTCATGGACGGCTCGCGCCGCTCGACGCACTCCAACGCCTATTTCACCGGATTCGGGAAATCGCGCCGGATCGTGCTCTACGACACCCTTGTCAATCAGCTCCCCGAGAATGAACTGGCCGCCGTGCTGGCCCACGAGATTGGCCACTACAAGAGGGGGCATGTGCCGATGATGCTCGCCCTGTCGGCGGCCATGGTCGTCGCCGCCTTTGCGGTGGCGAACCACTTTCTCGGCTGGCAGGCCTTCTATCGCGCCTTCGGGTTCGACTCGCCATGGGCGCCCGCGGGACTATTCCTCTTGGCCCAGGTTTCCGGGGCGTTCACATTCTGGATCAAGCCCATCATCAACGCCCTCCTGCGCCGCTTCGAGTACGAGGCCGATGCCTACGCCGGCGACCTCACCGGAAGCCCCGGCTGGCTCCGCGGGGCCCTGCTCAAGCTCGCCGAGAAAAACCTTACCAACCTGTGGCCCCACCCGGCCTACAGCATCTACCACTACAGCCATCCGCCGCTGGCCGAAAGACTCGCTCGCATCGCATGATCGCCTCGACCAACCGCTCGGCGGTCACGTCGTAACCTCTGGCATTGCAGTGGGGATCCAGCGGCAACAGGTGAAAGGGGCCTTCCCCCTTGCGGGCCAGGAACTCGTCGATCATCGGCACAAACGCGATCCCCGCCCCGGCGGCCACCCCCGCGAGACGCTTCTCCAGCGCGTGCCGATCGTAGGACCCGGCCCCAACACCGCGCGCCCTCATCGTGTGCTCGACGAACGGGTCCCACACCTCCTCGAGGGCGGGATGCCCATAGAGGAAAAACTTGGCCCCGGCCCCGCGGCAGCACGCATCCATCCGCATCACAAGCGCCGAGAATAGGCCCCAGTCGATCCGCTCCATGGCCTCGGGACAATAGTACACCTCCCAGGCCAGTCCCAGGGACTGCCGCTCTTCCCACCGCCCCAGCCGCGACCGGAGAGCAAATATCGCGGGCTGCAGCAACCGGTACGTCGCGATGAACTGCACGCCATGGCGCAATCCCGATCCCAACATGCCCACCTCCCGGTTCCCGGCGGGCGGCACCTCCCGCAGGCCGCCGGGGTCCCGGATGAACCGCGGCTTGTTCAACCCGTACGCGCGCCCCAGGGCGATCGCCCCAAAGTCGTTGCCGCAAACCGCGTGCAGCACGGCGTCAGGCCGATACAGCGGGACGAGCCGCTCCATCAAGAGCAGCGCCTGATCCGTCGAATAGCCCTGCACGCCCGCGTTGATGACCTCCGCATCAATGCCCCGCCCGCGCAGCCGCGCCTCGATGCGGGCACGCACCGTCTCGGTGGGAAGCACGGCCCGGCCCACGACCGTGCTGTCGCCGAAAACCATCACGCGCAGCACGCCCCGCCGCCGATCCCTCGCGCACCCCGCCGGCGAAACGCCGTCCCCGTTGGTCTCGAAAAAGAAGGCACGCCCATCCGAGAGCCTGGTGAAGGCCCGCAGGTCCGGCCTATTCACCCACCCGATGCGATCGTCGACCTGCCAATCCGAGGTCGCATCCCGAAACTCCCAAAAGGGCCGAGGCACAAAGAAACGGACCGCCAGTTCCACCAGCAGAAGCCCGCCCCCGCAGCCGAGGCACAGTGCAATGGCGGCCTTGACCCAGTCGCGTCTCAATCTGGCGGCCCGCAAGGAGTTTGTCGGACTTCGTCCGGCAAACCCCTCAACTCCATGCTGATATCGGCGGCGGGCGCAGAGTGCGTGAGCGCCCCGATGGAAATGAGATCGACCCCCGTCTCGGCGATGGAGCGAACGGTCTCCAGCGTCACACCGCCGGAGGCCTCGGTGCGACAGCGACCGCCGACAAGGGCCACCGCGCGCCGCAGCTCATCCAGCGACATGTTGTCGAGCAGGATGGCGTCGGCACCCAGCCCAACGAATTCCTGCACCTGCTCCAGGGTGTCCGCCTCGAACTGCACAAGAATGCCGGGGTTCTCGGCCCGCACGCGACCGACGATGGCGCCAAGGTCGAGCCCGGCGGCGCGGGCCGCGGCGATGTGGTTGTCCTTCACCAGGACCGCATCGTGGAGCCCCATGCGATGGTTCAGCCCGCCGCCATGGCGGACGGCCGCTTTCTCCAGGGCGCGCCAGCCCGGCAGCGTCTTGCGCGTGTCGAGGATGGCCGCCCGGGTCCCGGCGACCGCCTCCACGAAACGGCGCGTTAGCGTGGCCACCCCGCCGAGATGCTGCAAAAAATTCAGGGCGATCCTCTCCGCGGTGAGCAGCGAGCGCACCAACCCCTCGGCCTCCAGGATAACGCCGCCGCTCTCCAGCGCGTCGCCATCGGCCACGGCAACCGACACCCCCACGCCCGCGTCGATCGCCGAGAAGACCTCGCGCGCCGGCCCGAGGCCCGACACGACCATCCGCTGCCGGGCCACGATCCTCGCTCGACCGCGCTGCCCGGGCGGGATGAAGTACCGCGAGGTGATGTCGCCCGAGCCGATGTCCTCGGCGAGCGCGCTGTCGAGCAGGCTGCGGTCCATCAGTCGAACAACTCCGGGCACCGCTCGCGGGCGAGCGCGTCGAGCCGCGCCCGGATCTCCTCGCCCGAATGCAGGTTCAGCAACCCGTCGGCCAGCGCCCGCATCTCCACCTGCGAGACCGCCTGGATCGCGCGCTTGACCCGCGGGACCTGCGCCGGACCCGTGCTCAGCTCGTCGATCCCCATGCCAACCAGCAGGGGCACGATCGAGAATTCGCCCGCCATCTCCCCGCAGAGCCCCACCCAGATCCCCGCCTGGTGCGCGGCGTTGATCACGTGCTCGATCAGCCGCAGTATCCCCGGGTGCGTCGGGTCGTAGAGGTGCGCGAGCTCCTCGTTGCCGCGGTCGATCGCGATCGTGTACTGGATCAGGTCGTTGCTGCCGATGCTGAAGAACTTCACCTCCGTGGCCAGCGTCTCGGCGGTCAGGGCCGCCGAGGGTACCTCGATCATGCAGCCCACCTCGATGTCCGGGATCCGAACCCCCCCCGCCTCGAGCCGCGCCCTCTCCTCGGCGAGGATCGCGTTGGCCTGCCGGACCTCCTGCACGCAGCAGACCATCGGATACATGATCTTGACGTGCCCCCCGGCATGGGCCGCCGCCCGCAACATCGCCCGCAACTGCGTGCGCAATACCTCCGGGTGCGCCAGACAAAAGCGTATCGCCCTCATCCCCAGGAAAGGGTTTGTCTCCGTGGAGACGTGCGTCCCCGGAAGCAGCTTGTCGCCGCCAAGATCCAGCGTCCGAAGGATGACATGGTGGGGCTTGACCGCGTCGGCCGCGCGACAGTACATCTCGGCCTGCTCGTCCTCCGACGGGAACTCGTCACGGTCGGAAAAGAGGAACTCCGTCCGGAAGAGCCCGACCCCCTCCGCCCCGCACTCGGCCACGTCGGGCAGGTCCTCGATGCGCCCGAGGTTCGCCGAGAGCACGATGGCCCTGCCGTCCGTCGTGGTCGCGCGCGTGTCGCGGAGCCGCGTCAGTTCCTGGATGACGTGCGCGTGGCGCGTCTCCGCCGCCCCCGATTCCGCGATCGTGGACTCCGATGGCCTGACCACCAGCTGGCCCTTGTAGCCATCCAGGACGGCGACCGTCTTTTCCAGCGCCTTGAGCTCGTGCAGCGTGGCCTCGATGCCCACGATGGCCGGTATCGCCAGCGACCGGGCCATGATCGCGGTATGCGAGGTCATGCTCCCGATGCACGTGACGAACCCGAGCACCTTGTCCGTGGGCAACTGCGCGGTGTCGCTCGGCGCCAGGTCGTGCGCCACCAGGATGCACGGCTCGGTGATGCTCTCCGCGAACGCCCCCTCCTCGCCCGCAAGATTCTGCAGGACGCGGCGCGCCACGTCCCGCACGTCCGCCACCCGCTCCCGGAGATACGGGTCCTCCAGCGCCCCGAGGACGTCCACGTAGCGACCGATCACGTGGTTGTAGACGGCCTCGATGTTGAGCCTCTTGGCCTCCAGTTGCTTGAGCGTCGCCGCCACGATCGTGGCGTCCTCCAGCAACAGCAGGTGCGCCTCGAAGATGTTGGCGTCGCCCTCGCCGAGGTTGCGGGCCACGCCCTCCTTGATGCGCAGCAGCTCCAGCTTGGTCTTCTCGATGGCGCGCTCAAACCGGCCCGCCTCGTGCCCGACCTGCTCCGGGCCGATCGAATAGACCGGGACCGGCGCCTCCCCGCGCTCCAGCACCCGCAACGGCCCGTGCGCAAAGCCCGGCGACACCGCTAAGCCGGAGTACCGGATCTCCCCCCCGTTGGCCGTGTCGGTCATACCGCCCCGCCGCTCAATCCTCGTCGAACTTCCGATCCACGAGGGACTGGATCTCCCCAAGCGCCTCCTCGGAGCGCTCGCCCGTCGCAGAGACCCGGATCTTGGAGCCGCACCCGGCCGCCAGCATCATGAGCCCCATGATGCTCTTGCCGTTGACCTCCTCCCCGTCCTTCTCAACCCAGACCTCGCAGGGGTACCGGTTCGCCAGCTTGACGAACATCGCCGCGGGACGGGCGTGCATCCCGAGCTTGTTGTTGATCATCAGCTCGCGGACCAGCCTGTCGCCCTTCTGTACGGTCTCTCCCATCGCAACTAGCGCACTTTCAAACTCATGGCGTCCTTCAGCCGCTGGTTAAACTCCGCGGCCGAATGATGCCCCATGGCCTTCAGCTGCGCGTCGAGCGCCGCCACCTCGATGAGGCGCGCGACATCGCGGCCCGGCCTGACTGGGACTATGACATGCGGGAGCCGGATGCCAAGGATTTCGTAATGGCTTTCCTCCAGCCCCGTCCGGTCGATGTCCCCGATCTCCTGCCAATCCTTCAGGGTGACCACGAGGTCGAGCCGTTTCTCGAGCCGGATGCTCCCGACCCCGAACATGGCGCCCACGTTGATGATCCCGAGTCCCCGGACCTCCATGTGATGCCGGGTGATGTCGCTGGCGCTTCCCTGGAGATCCCGCCCCTCGATGCATGTGAACTTCGTGATGTCGTCGGCCACCAGCGAGTAGCCGCGCTCGATGAGGCCCAGGACCGCCTCGCTCTTGCCGACGCCGCTCTTGCCCCGGATGAGCACCCCGATGCCCTGGATGTCCACCATGCTGCCGTGCTCCGTGGTCGTGGGCGCGAAGTCCATCTCGAGGCAGATGGTCGCGGTGTTCACCAGGCGCATCGTGACCAGGGGCGACTTGAAGACCGGGATCGCGTGCTGCTCGGCCTCGTGCAGGAAGGTGCGCGTCGGCTTGATGTTCCGGGCAAAAATCACGCAGGGGATGCCGGTCGCGAAGAAGCGGCGCACCCGCTCCCGCTGCGCATCCGCCGGAAGGCTCTTGAGATAGGCGTTCTCGTGGCTCCCCAAGATCTGGACGCGCTTGTCGGCAAAGGACTTAAAGAAACCGGTCAACGCCAGGCCGGGCCGGTTGACGGCCCCCTGCCGTATGCGCCGCTTCAACCCGGAGACCCCGGCCACGAGCGTGAGCTTCAGCTCGCGGGCGTGCCGGGTGAAAAAGTGCCCCACCGTGACCGTCGCGATGCGGGTTTGGGCCATGGCGTCACATCGAAAAACGCGGCCCCAGATAGAGGTCGCGGCTGACCGGGTCGTTGATGAGGAAGTCGCTGGTGCCCTCCCGTTCCACGCGCCCCTCGCATATGAGGTAGGCGCGGTGGCAGACCGAGAGGGTCTCGCGCACGTTGTGGTCGGTGACGAGTATCCCCAGTCCCCGGGCCTGGAGCGCCCGGACTATGTCCTGCACGTCGTTGACGGCCTTGGGATCCACCCCGCTGAATGGCTCGTCCAGCATCAGGAAACTCGGCTGCGTGATCAGCGCGCGCGCGATCTCCAGCCTCCTGCGCTCGCCGCCCGAGAGCGTGAATGCCCTGCTCTTGCGCAGCGCGGACAGCCCCAGTTCCTCGAGGAGCGCCCCGACGATCTCCCGGCGCTCGGCGCGCGTGACGTCGATCGTCTCCGCGATGGCCATCATGTTCTCCTCGACGGTGAGCTTGCGGAAGATCGAGGGCTCCTGGGCGAGGTAGCCCATGCCCATCCTTGCCCGGCGGTGCATCGGGTCGCCCGACACATCCCGCCCGGCAAAAAATATCTGGCCCGCGGTGGGCCTGACCAGCCCGACGATCATGTAGAAACTGGTGGTCTTGCCCGCCCCGTTGGGCCCCAGCAATCCCACGATCTCGCCCGGATGCACGTGGATGTTCACGCCCCGGACCACGGCGCGCCCCCCGTAGGTCTTGCACAGCCCGATGGCCTGCATCACGCACTGCGACGGGTCGATCTCGGTCTGCTCGCCGTTCATGGGTTCAATCCGGGTGGCATCAGCCCATCGCTGGAGCCGGGCGGGGCCTGTGGTTTCGGGGTGAACTCGAGACCCTGCATGCTCTCGAGATTCAGCGTGGTGCCGCCGCTGACGAGCAGCTTGTTCTCGTTGCGGAAGAACGTGATCTTCTCCCCGGCCAGTTCGTTCTTCCCCGAGAAGGCCTTGGGCGAACCCACGAGCTCGATGCGCGCGTCGGCCACGAAATAGGTGGCCTCATCGGCGATGGCGCTCTTGTCGGCCTGGTCGATGCGCACCTTGCCCCTGGCGACGATCCGATCGACCCCGTTGGCCTTGTCATTGAACTCCACGTCCATCTGCATCGCCGTCATCCGGAACGCGGCGTCCGTGACCACCACATTGCCCCGGAAAATCGCCTTGCGCTTGAACAGGTCGGCCTCGAGCGAGTCCGACTTGATGACCGTCGGGGGACGGTTGGTGACCGCCGCGGGAACCGGCGCCGGGAGGGGCGTGAACTGGGCCAGCGAAACCAGCGGCGCCCCGCACAGGGCTGCCACCAGCAGGCGCGCGGCGCGGCGGGGCTCTATCATCTCTCGATCCCTTTCTCGATGTCGCCTATGACCATGACGACGTTGGACAGGAGCCTCCCATGAAAGTTGGCAACATCCCAGACGGCGCCCTGGCCCGTGATGGACACGTTCGTCCGAACGAGCCGGACGACATCCTCGGATGTGACGAGCCCCGTATCCTGATTGTAGATGCACGAATTGAGGCGCAGCTCGTAGTCGGGCTGCCCCGCCTTGTAGCCCTGCACGTGGATGCCCTCGACCCGGTATCGCCCGTCGGCCTGCATGGTGGCCCTCTCGCTGTGGATGCGCCCGATCAGGTTCCCGTCCGCGTCAAACTGCGGCGCGGAGAACCCCTTGATCACGGACCCCGGTTGGGCAAACGACGGCATCTTGCCGTCCGCGTCATCCCCTTCGCGCTTCCGCTCCGCCCTGGGTTTCTTGGGCCCCTCGGCCCGCTCTTCGGCCACCGCGCCCGGGGAGGCGACGACCGCCAGCAACAGGGCAAGGCCCAGCAAGCGCGCGGGGGCGCCCGTGCCGCATCCGGCGAATCTTGGTCGCATCGGTCGTTTTTCTCGTTTCGTGGCGCGGGAAAAACCCTGGCCGTTGTTCAATTGACTGGAAGTCTATCCGTTATCCAAAATCTTTGCAACATGGCCATTTCGACATGACAGCGGCTCCGAACGAGGCGACAGGGGACGGCGATCCGGCGCCCGCCGATCCGCTGGCCGTGCCCGTTGGGCGATTGCCGGGCATCGGTCCTGTCAGGGCACGCCGGCTCCTCGCCCTGGGCGTGCGCACGGTGCGCGACATGCTATGGGTCAGGCCCAGGCGCCACGAGGATCGCAGGGAAAGGACGGGCGCCCCGTGGGCCGCCGGCGAAGCCCGCGCCATGCGGCTATCCATCGAATCCAGCCGATTGAGGCGATGGGGCTGGCGCCGATCACTGCTGGATGCCGCGGCGGTCGCGGACGGAGGAACATCCGTCCGCCTGCGCTGGTTCAACATGCCTTATCTGGCGCAGCGAATCACTCCCGGCGCGCGCGTCTGGGTCTTCGGCAAGCTCAAATCCGCGAGGGGCACCTGGTCCATGGACAATCCGGAATACGAGCTCGAAGCCGACGATGCCGACCCCGTCCACCGCGACCGCATCGTACCGGTCTACCCGCTCTCCGGGCACGTCCCGCAGCGCGTGTTCCGCTCCGCGGTGGCCGGGGCGCTCGCGACGCTGCCTCCCCACACGCGGCCCCCGGACCCGCGCCTCGATGGGCACGGCACCTGGACCTGGGCGATCCGCGCCCTCCATTTCCCGCAAACGCTCTCCGAGGCGGAGGTCGCCCGAAAGCGGCTCGCCCTTGAGGAGTTCTTGGAATGGCAGATCGCCATGGCGCTCCGGCGAACCGCCAACCGCCAACCCCCCTCGCCCCCGATCTCGGCCGCCCCATCGATCCTCTCGCGGGTGCTCGCAAATGCCGGATTCGAACCCACGGGAGCCCAGCGCCGCGCCATCGCCGAGATATCCCGCGACCTCGCCGCCGGCGCCCCCATGAACCGCCTCCTCCAAGGCGACGTCGGTTCGGGCAAGACCCTCGTCGCGGCCGCCGCCATGGCGCAGGTCGCCGCGGCGGGCCGCTCGTGCGCCCTGATGGCCCCCACCGAACTCTTGGCCCGCCAGCATGCCCGCACGCTCGGCCGACTGCTGGCCGGCATCCCCGCCGATGTCCTTCTCCTCACCGCCGGGGCGCGCCCCGAAACACCACGGACCCAGCCCGCCGTCTGGGTCGGGACCCACGCGCTGTTCCAGGAACGCCTCCAGCTCCCCGGCCTCGGCCTGATCGTGATCGACGAGCAGCATCGCTTCGGCGTGGGGCAGCGGGCGCGCCTGCGCGCCAAGGCGGATTCCCCGCACCTGCTCGTCATGAGCGCGACACCCATCCCGCGCACGCTCGCCCTCACCCTCTACGGCGATCTGGACATCTCGATCCTGGACGAGCGCCCCCCCGGCCGGATGCCCCCGGTCACGTGGGTGCGGCCACCCGCCCGCGCGAATGCCATCTGGGACTTCGCCAAGACCAAGGCCGACGAGGGCAGGCAGGTGTTCGTGGTCTTCCCGACGATCGGCCACCCCACCGCCCGCGACATGAGATCGCTCGAGTCCGATGCCGCGGCGATCCGCGAGCGTCTTCACCCGCACCGCATCGCGGTCGCACACGGGCGCATGTCACCCGAAGAGCGCGACGCCGCCATGGCCGATTTCGCCTCGGGGAAAGCGCCCGTGCTCCTCGCCACCACCCTCGTCGAGGTCGGCGTCGACGTCCCCGGCGCCGCCGTCATGATCGTCGAGCACGCCGAACGCTTCGGGCTGGCGCAGCTGCACCAGATGCGCGGGCGCGTCGGCCGCGGCGGGGAACCCTCATGGTGCATCCTCATCTGCCGCGGCGCCTCCGATGCCGCCAAACGCAGGCTCGATGCCCTCGTCCGGCATGACGACGGCTTCAAGATCGCCGAGATCGATTTCCAGGCCCGCGGCGCCGGGGAACTGCTCGGCACCGCCCAGAGCGGCCATGCCCCGTGCCGCATGGGAAATCTCCGGACCGACGCGGCCCTCATCCTCCGCGCCCGAGACATGGCGCGCGATATCATCGCCGAAGACCCCGCGCTGGACACCCCCGCCCACGCGCAACTGGCCGCCGCGGCACGGGCCCTCCTCGATCGCCTCGGGAGCGGCGCATCCGACCCCGCCTGACTTGAAAATGGCCGCAGCGCATCCCGTAGCCGAACGCGTAAGCGTTTGGCCGCCAAGGCCTCACGGCTTCGGCGACATTTTCCCAAGCCGGTGGTCCGGCGGCTGCCCGGCCCGATGGGATCTGACCAAAAACTCGAATCTGCGACCCCGCCAGGGTCGCCCCGACCCCATTCGGCAGCGAAGTCCGACAGGCTGCTACGTCGAGAAGCTCAGCACCTTGGGCTCCACCAATCGCTCGAACTCCCGGTACGGCATCTTGATGACTTCGGTGTGCGTGCCCGCGTTGAACGCGATCTCCTCGTCGGCCGCGAGCCCCGGCGCCACGAACACCTCCATCCCGTACAGGTTGCCGAACGGCGGCATCGCCCCGATCTCGCAGTCCGGAAACCGGTCCCGGAACTCTGCCTCCGTCGCCAGTTCCACCCGGTCGGCCCCCAGCATCTCGCGCAGATCTTGCGGTACCACCTTCCTGTTGGCCGGGACCACGGCCATGGCCATCTGGCCATCCACCTTCACCATCACCACCTTGGCCACCTCCCACCCCGGGATGTGCGCCGATGCCGCCACCTCCTGCGCCGTGTAGGCCGGCGAATGGCTGATGCACACGTATTTGACGCCCGCTCTGTCGAGCAATTCCCTGAGTCGTTTCGCTGGCATAACCGCCTCCTTCCCGTTTCCCGCGATCCACCTCGCGGGGTATTTCGGGTCTGGCGGGAGGCGCATGCCCACGCTGCCAAGACGCTTGACCGGCGCACCCGCCCGGCCCCTCTGCTATAAGTTATCGGCCCCGGCGCGAAAGTAAACGCCCGCGCCCAAATTCTGGCCGCGCCCCGCCCGGGTTCGCCGAGAAGAGACTGGGCATCCGGCGCCGACAGACCTTACTATCCAAGGGATCACGCCATGAGTCGCGTCGCAAATGCGCCACCCGTCGGAACGGTGTCCCACATCCTGGCACGATGGTCCGAGGAGACCCCTGCGGCCCACGCGCTCCTCAGCACCGACCGCGCGCCCATGAGTTTTGCCGATCTGGACAAACATCGGGCACGGGTCGCCCGCGCGCTGGCAGACCGGGGCCTCTCCCGGCATCACCGGTTGGCCACCGTGTTGCCCGATGGGCCCGAGGCCGCCACCGCCTTCCTCGCCATGGCTTCCTGCGCGACGGTCGCCCCCCTGAATCCCGCCTACCGGGCCGCCGACTTCGAGTTCTACCTCGCGGACCTGCGCGCCACCGCGCTGATCGTGCCCGAGGGCGGCGCGCCAGAAGCCCGGGCCGTCGCGTTGGCCCGCTCCTTGCCCCTTCTTGAACTCCGCCCCGACCCGCGCAGGTCCGGCGCCTTCGATCTCCTCGGCCCGGGCGCCGCACCGCCCTGCGCGCCCGAGACACCCGGCCCCGACGATATTGCCCTCCTTCTCCACACTTCGGGAACCACCTCGCGCCCCAAGATCGTCCCGCTGACCCAGCGCAACCTCTCAGCCTCGGCCCGCCACATCGCCGCGACGCTCGCGCTCTCGCCGAATGACCGTTGCCTGTGCGTCATGCCGCTCTTCCACATCCATGGCCTCATCGGCGCCCTGCTGGCCTCGCTCAGCGCCGGCGCATCCGTCATCGCGGCCCCCGGGTTTCGGCGCGACGAGTTCTTCGGCTGGATCGACCGCTTGGCACCCAACTGGTACAGCGCCGTGCCCACCATGCACCAGGCCATCCTCGGGGCCGCTGGCGAGCACGCCGACATCATCCGCCGCAGGCCCCTGCGCCTGATCCGCTCCTCGTCGGCCGCCCTCCCGCCACAGGTCATGGCCGAACTGGAATCCGTCTTCTCCGCGCCCGTCATCGAATCCTATGGCATGACCGAGGCCGCCCACCAGATGGCCAGCAATCCCCTCCCACCGCGACCGCGCAAGCCCGGTTCCGTCGGGACCGCCGCCGGACCGGAGATCGCCATCCTCGACAACGCCGGTGCCCCTCTCCCCGCCGGCGCGACCGGCGAGATCGCCATCCGCGGCCCCAACGTCACCCCCGGCTACGAGAACAACGATGCCGCCAACGCGGGCGCCTTCACCCGCGGCTGGTTCCGCACTGGCGACCAGGGCTACCTCGACGAGGATGGGTATCTGTTTATCACCGGCAGGCTCAAGGAACTCATCAACCGCGGCGGCGAGAAGATCGCCCCCCGCGAGATCGATGAGGCGCTACTGGCCCACCCCGGCGTCCGCCAGGCAGTCGCCTTCCCCGTGCCCCACCCCTCCCTGGGCGAGGACGTGGCCGCGGCCGTCGTCGCCAAAGACGACGCCCAACTCAACGAGGCCTCGCTCCGGGAATTTGCGTTTGGGCGCCTCCCCCCCTTCAAAGTCCCCACCCGCATCATCATCGTCGACGACATCCCCAAGGGTCCCACAGGCAAAATCCAGCGCATCGGCCTCGCCAAAAAACTCGACGCCGCACTGGCGCAATTTTTCGAGCCGCCCTCCGGCGCGACCGAAGCCCTGGTCGCATCGACCTTCGCCGATGTGCTGCACCTGGAACGCGTGGGCCGGAATGAGAACTTCTTCTTTCTGGGCGGTGATTCCCTCCGCGCGACCCAGGTCACCTCCCGGCTCGGCGCGCGGCTGGGCCTCGATGTGCAGGTCATCGCCGTCTTCCACCACCCCACGCCCGCCTCGCTCGCCCCCGAACTCGACCGCCTCTGCGGGGCTGTCGACATCGCCGATCTCGCCGCGGAATTGGAGAAACTGCCACCGGAAGAACGCGACCGAATCCTCGACGAACTGTCGCGCGAGTCCCCCTGATCGCCGCCGGGCGCCGAGGACGCCGAACCATGGAGGACCCGCCCCTGCCCACCGACACGATCCAGCGCCTGAGGGCGCTTGACCCGGACGCAATCGGCCGCGCCCGACGCCTCGTGGCCGCACGCCGCCTGTCGGGCCATGCCCTGGTGGCCGAGGCGTTGAGACGCTGCGGCATCCGGCGCGTCTTCGGAATACCCGGCACCCCCGTCGATCCCCTCTTCGCCGAATGCGCCGGACGCGGCATGCGCCTCATCGGCGCACGGCACCAGCAGGCCGCGGGCCTGATGGCGGCCGCCGCCAATTACGTGGCCGGGCGCGCCGAGTCCGCCGTGATCATTTCCGCCGGCCCCGCCGTCACCAACGTCGCCACCGCGCTGCTCGTCGCACGGGAAAACGGGTGGCCCCTGATCGCGCTCGGGGGTCGCCGCGCATTGGCGCCGACGGGCGTCGGCCACTTCCAGGATCTCGATGCTATTCCGCTGCTCTCGACAATCACCAAAGAGGCCCGCGTCGCACGATCCACGGCAGACCTAACGCCCATGATCTTCCACGCATTCGCAACCGCCTCAAAGGGGCGCCCCGGCCCGGTCTATCTCGACCTCCCCGAGGACGTCCTCATCGGCTCCGCATCCGCGGACTCCGCCCCCGCCCCCCAAGCACCACCCCGCGACGAACCGAACCCGGCGACCATTGGGCGCGCCGCGGCCCTCCTCGCCTCGTCCGACAGGCCCCTCCTCATACTGGGGGAAGAGCTGCGGTGGTTCCCCGCGGACACCGCGCTCGAACGCCTTGTCGGGCGCTGCGGCATCCCCTTCATCACCAGCCCCATGGGCCGAGGTCTCTTGCCCGATGACCATCCCCTCTGCGCAAACGACATTCGACACGAAATACAGGCGCGCGCCGACACCGTGATCATGGCTGGCGCCTGGTTCGATTGGCGATTCCGCTTCGGGTGCGAGCTGGCTCCCGGCGCAAGGGTCATCCATGCCCACTCCGAACCGTCCACCATCGGAAAGAACATCCATCTCGCCGCAGGCTGCGCCTGTGACCCCGGCGCATTTCTGTCCCGCCTGGCCGATGCGTTCGATGGCGCCGACGCCTGCCACCGGCGCTGTTCACCCTGGCGAGAAGCGATCGCCCAAGGGCTGGCGTCCTCCCGCAGGCGGCGCGAGGCCTGGCTCCACCACGAGTCGTCGCCCATGAGCCCCCAGTGCCTCTTTCGAGAGATCCGCGACTCCCTGCCCGCGGACGCCATCGTCACCGTCGAGGGCAACGTGAGCCTGGCGTGCGCGCAGCGCATCCTGATTGCGCGGCGTCCTGCCTCGTGCTTGGATCCGGGGCAACACGGCTGCATGGGCACGGCCCTGCCCTTCGCCATGGGCGCCAAGCTCGCCCTCCCGGAACGCCCCGTCATCGCCCTTTGCAGCGACATGGGCTTCGCCCTCAATGCCGTCGAATTCGAAACCGCCGTGCGACACCGCATACCCGTGGTCGCGGTCATTGCAAACAATGACGGCAATACCGGAGCGCTCAGGCAACAGAGACACTTGCCCGGACATCCCGAAAAGTTCTCCCAGTACCTGCCGGGCTTGCGATATGATCGCTTCGTGGAAACATTGGGCGCCCACGCCGCATGGATCACGCGCGCCACGGACGTCCGCCCGGCGCTCTTGGCCGCGCTGGACTCAGGCTTGCCCGCGTGCATCAATGTCGCCGTCGACCCTTGCGCCGATGGACCGGGCCCATGGTGACCTGGATGGAGGATGCGAAATGAGCCAGAATCTCGATGCGCGACGAGGCCCATCGGCGGCCCAACTGCTCCGAGCCAGCATGTCCCCCGGACAGATCATCCCGTTCATCGGCGTGTACGATGCGTTTTCCGCATCCATTGCATCGCGCCATTTCGATGCCCTGTTCCTTAGCGGGTTTGGTTTCGCGGCAAGCCACCGGGGACTCCCCGACATCGGCTTCATCACCTGGACCGACATGCTCGATTTTGTCGGGCGCGTCCGAAGGGTCGCCCCGCGTGCCCTGCTCCTGGTCGACATCGACGACGGCTACGGTGACACCGAGGTGGCCTGTCATGTCGTGCGCTCGCTCGAGGAACTCGGCGCTGCAGGCATCATCCTCGAAGACCAGCGACGACCGCGTCGCTGCGGCCACATGGACGGCAAGCAGATCCTCGACCTGGATGCTTTCCTGGAAAAATTGCGCGCCGTCCTCGCGTCGCGCCGCGACCTTTTCGTCATCGCCCGCACCGACGCGTCCGATCCCGCGGAGATCGTTCGCCGCGCCGCCGCTTTCGGCCAGGTCGGCAGCGATGCCGTGCTGGCGGATGGCATCACCTCCCTCGATCTGTTGGGTGAACTGCGGCGCGCGGTGCGCTGCCCCGTCGCCTTCAACCAGATCGCCGGCGGAAAGTCCCCCGCATGCGGGCTTTCCGAGTTGCGGGGACGCGGCGCCTCGATAGCCATCTATAGTACCCCGTGCCTATTCGCCGCACACGCGGCCATGGACGGGGCATTGCGGGGACTCCTTGAAAGCGACGGATCGATAGGCGCGGGATCAACGCCCCGCACCACCCTCGCGCAATGCAATCAGCTTCTGTTCGAGAACCTCCGGGCAACCCAGGCGTGACTCGCGACCCATCAGATTCCCAGACACGCGCCAAATCCCTCCGGCAACGCCTGAACAGCCTCTCCCCGGCGCAACGCGCGACCCTCGCTCGGCACCTTGCCCGCCCCCGGGACCTTCCGATCCCGCGTCGTCCCCCCGGGCCAGTAGACGGCGACGGCTCCGTCGTGCGCCCCGCGTCCTTCAGCCAGCGACGGATGTGGTTCCTGCACCACTACTCTCCAACTGTCCCGCTATACAACACGCCTCGCGCATTCCGCATGCGGGGCCCCCTCGACACCGCCGTCCTGCTGGCGGCCATCGACGAGGTCGCCCGCAGGCAGGACTCCCTCCGCACCACGCTCGAGATGCGCGATGGCGAGATCGCGCAACGGATACGGCCCGGCGCGGGACCGCCCCTTCAGGTGCTCGACCTCCGACATCTCCCGGAAACGCAGCGCGACCCGGAGGCCGATCTCGCGATCCGCGCCACGGCCGCGAAACCCTTCGATCTGACCGTCGGCCCCCTCTGGCGAGCGCTCCTCGTCCGCCTTCGGCATGATGACCACGTGCTGCTCGTCGTGTTCCACCATGCCATCAGCGACGGCTGGTCACTGACCATTTTTTGGAAGGAACTCTGCGCCATCCATCGGCATCTTGCGGCGGACGGGCCACCGCTTGAGCAACCCACCATCCAATTTTCTGATTTCTCGGAATGGCAGCGCCACCGTCTCTCCGATGGACCCCTTGAAGACGACGTCCGGTACTGGCGCCACCGCCTCCTCGGGGCGCCCTCCCATCTCGACCTTCCCGCCGACCGCCCGCGCCCCAGGCAGGAGTCATTCCGCGGAGAAACACTTCGCGAGACCCTCGATGCCTCCCTCCGGCGGCGCCTGGCGACCCTGTCTCGAGAAAATGGAGCGACGCTCTTCATGTCGTTGCTGGCCGCCTTCGGCGCGTTGTTGGCGCGCCTTTCTGGCGAGGACGACATCGTCATCGGCACGCCCATCGCCAACCGAATCCGGCCCGAGACCGAAGCGCTCATCGGATACTTCGCCAACACCCTGCCCCTGCGGATCGACCTCTCGGGCGACCCCCCTTTCCGCGAGTTGCTGCGGCGCGTGAAAGACATGACCCTCGCGGCCCACGCGCACCAGAACACACCATTCGAACTATTGGCAGAGCGACTCGATATCCCCCGCGATCCAAGCCGGGCCCCCATCTTCCAACAGATGTTTGTTTACCGCGATTTTCCGGAGCCCCACCCTACTTTACCCGGCCTCGACATCCGTCCGTGGCCCGTCGAAACAGATACGTCAAAATTCGACCTTAGCTGGCACGTCGATCCGTCGTCAGATGGCCTGGCCATCGCTGCCGAGTATGCCACCGACCTATTCGACCGGGCCCGCATCCAACGCATGATCGGCCACTGGATTGTCTTCCTGGAAGGCATCGCCACGGACCCAGCCGAGAGAATATCGCGGTTGCCGCTCCTATCGGCCGACGAAGAGCGCCGCCTGCTCGTGGAATGGAATCCTGCGGCGGATGACGCACCCGACGAGAAGTGCCTGCACCAGCCCTTTCTGGAACAGGCCGCGCGGTCGCCCCGCTCAGTCGCGGTTGACACCGGCGTGAGCCACCTGACTTACCGTGAACTCGATGCCGCCTCCGGACGCCTTGCGCACCGCCTGCGCGCGATTGGCGCCGGCCCCGATTCGAGGGTGGCCGTCCTAGCCGAGCGTTCCCCGGATCTGTTGATCGCCATCCTCGGAATCCTCAGGAGCGGCGCAGCGTATGTTCCGCTCGACCCCGATTACCCCGCCGCCCGCCTGGACCTGATGCTATCGGATTCCGGCGCCATCGCTCTCGTGGCACAGCCCCATCTCGTCGGCCGCACCACGCAACCGCCGCGACACGTCGTCTGCCTCGAACGGGCCGATGTGACCACGCCCGCGGACGCCCCCACTCCCGGGGCCACGCCCCGGCATCTCGCCTACGTCATGTACACTTCGGGTTCCACGGGATCGCCCAAGGGCGTCATGATCGAGCATGCATCCGCCTCGGCCTACGCCCTTGCCGCGGGCGGGATGTTCGGGCTCGAACCCGGTGATCGCTTCCTGCAGTTTGCCTCCCCCTGCTTCGACACGAGCGTCGAGGAGATCTTCGCCACCCTCGCAAGCGGCGCCACCATCGTTCCTCGAGATCCCGAAATGCTGGCCTCCATGGCCAGTTTTCTCAGCCGGTGCAGGAAACTCGATATCACGGCGATGCACCTGCCCACCGCATTCTGGCACGCCCTCGTGACCGCCATGGGCGAGCACGATCTCTCGCTCCCGGAGCGCGTCCGCCTCATCGCGATCGGCGGGGAGAAGGCCTCTCCAGACACGGTCGCCGCATGGCATCGCCGCTCCCCCGCGGGCGTCCGGCTCATCAATAGCTATGGCCCCACCGAGTGCACGGTCAGCGCAACATGGTGTGACCTCACCCCCGGCATCGGCGCCCCCATCGGTCGGCCCGTCCCGGGTTCCAAGGCCCATGTCCTCGACCAGCATCGCAACCTCGTCCCGGTGGGCCTCACCGGCGAACTCTTTGTCGGCGGCGCCTGCCTCGCGAGAGGCTACCTCGGCCGCGAAGATCTGACCCGCGAGCGATTTATCGCCGACCCCTTCGATCCATCTCAGGCCGCGCGCCTGTACCGGACCGGCGACCTCGTGCGCAGGCGCTCCGATGGGATGCTCGATTTCGTGGGCCGATCCGATGACCAGATCAAGATCCGGGGATTTCGCGTAGAACCCGCCGAGATCGAGGCCGCCATCGCCACCCACCCCGGCGTGGCCTCGTGCGCCGTGGTAAGCGCCCCGGATCCGCACGGCGAATTCCAGATCGTGGCCTACGTCATACCCGCCGGGACAACGCCGCCTCATCCCCAGGATGTCCGGACCTTCCTCAAAAATCTCCTGCCAGGTTACATGGTTCCCGCGCATGTCATCACCCTCGATGCGTTCCCGCTCAACCCCAACGGCAAGATCGACCGAAGCGCGCTCCCCGCCCCGGGGCCACAGACCGCACCCCAGATGGACAGCCAACCTCCCCAGGGCGACCCCATTGCGGGGAAACTCGCCGCCATCTGGCGCGAGATTCTCCGCGTCCCGCGCGTCGGAGCCAATGACAGCTTTTTCGAACTCGGCGGGCACTCGCTGCTTGCCATGCGCCTCATGGCGCGCATCGCGCAATGCTTCGGCAAATCCCTTCCGCTCGCTGCGGTATTCAACTCCCCCTCGCTCGGCGAGATGGCCAAGACCATTGCGCAATCCGGCTCAGCCGATGCCGGCCAGGACGCCGGCCCGATCCGCCGCCTTGCCATCAGATCCGAAGCGACAACCCAGCCCCAGGCTTGAACGCGAACATGCCTAGCACGCATCCGCCCGAGACCCCAGGCGGCGCTGCCCCGCAGCGAATCCTCATCGCCCCAGCGTCGTTCGCGCAAGAGCGCCTCTGGTTTCTGCATCAGTGCGCGCCGGACTCGCCCCAATACAATATCCCGATCGCCTACAGGATGCGTGGCGACGTGGACACCCGGGCCCTGCGGGGTGCCCTGAACGCTCTCGCCCAACGGCACGAGGCTTTTCGAACCTCATTCGCCCTCGCCAAATCGGGCGTCGAGCAGCGCATCGCGCCCTCGGCCGCATGGCCCATCGAGGCGATCGATTTTTCGGCCCGCGGCCCTGAGATCGCCGTGAGGGATGCGCTCGAGCGCGCCCGCCGGGATTCCCGCCACCCCTTCGATCTGGTGAACGGCCCCCCCATGCGCGCCTCGCTGATCCGGCTGGGCCCCCGAGACCACCTGCTCGTGCTCGTCATCCACCACATCATCTTCGACGAGTGGTCGCAGGACATCGTCGAGCGCGAGATCGGCGTCCTCTACGACGGCATCGCCTCCGGACGCGTGCCGACTCTGGACCATCTCCCCATCGGCTACGCTGACTTCTCTGCCTGGGAGCGCGAAACCCTCGCCGGGACGGCCCTCGAGAACGCCCTCGCCTTCTGGCGGGGGCACCTTGCCGGAGCGCCGCCACACCTCGGCCTGCCCGTCGACCACCCCGGTCCGGCCATCGAGAGCACCGACGGCGCCCTCCTGACAACCGAGCTCGCCGCTTCCATCCCACGGGCCATCGAATCCGTGGCCCGGCTGGAGCGGGCCACCCCCTTCATGGTCCACCTCGCCGCATTCGCGATCCTGCTTCACCGCTATGCCCGTGCCACCGACATCGTGATCGGCACGCCCGTCACCAACAGGGGGCGCCAAGAACTCCAGGGCCTCGTAGGTTTTTTCCTGAATACCCTTCCCATCCGGATCACCCTGGACCCCAAGACCTCGTTTCTTCGACTGCTCCGCGATGTCAGGGAAACGGCCCTCGCGGCCTATTCCCACCGGCAGGCACCCTTCGAGAAGGTCGTCGGTGCGCTCGGTCCTCTCCGCGATCGCAGCAGTTCTCCGATTTTCCAGGCCATGCTCGCGACCCGGGAGACCTCCCATGATCCCCCGAGATTCCGGGGCCTCGACACGGTTCCCGTCGAGGTCCACACGGGCACATCCAAGTTCGACCTCACGGCCTGGGTCGATCACCGGCCGGCCGGCACCCGCCTGCGGGCAGAGTTCAAGACCGCCCTCTTCAACCCCTCGCGCATCGAGGCCCTGCTCGGGCATTGGGGCGTCCTGCTCAGGGCGATCGCCGATGACCCGGCATCCCCGCTCTCGGCATTGCCCATTCTTCCACGGGAGGAGCGATCGAGGATCGAATGCTACGCACGCGGCAACCCGGCCCCCAGCGCACCGACTTGCCTCCCGCAAGCCTTCGAGGCAGCCGTCGCCCGTTGGCCGGATCGGGTCGCGGTCTCCACAGGCCAGACATCCCTTACCTACGACGAACTCCAGCGGCGGGCCAACGCGATCGCGCGCCGCCTGCTCGACGAGGGTGCAGCCCCCGACACACCCATCGGTCTATGCGCACGCCGTTCCCCCGATGCCCTGGTCGGCATCCTGGGTATCCTCAAGGCTGGCGCACCCTACGTGCCAATCGACCCATCGCACCCGGCCAACAGAGTCCTCGCCCTTCTCGACGACGCTCGCTGCCAGACCGTCGTCACCGGGCCCGACGTGCCGCAACCGGCAGGTGTCCGGATCCTGCCCGTGATCGATGCATCACGATGTGAACCCAGCGAGGGCCCAGCGATACACACGCGCACGCACCACCTCGCCTACATCATGTACACCTCCGGATCCACCGGTCGACCCAAGGGCGTCGCCATGGAACACGGCCCACTGGCCAACCTTGTCGCCTGGCAAGCCAGGCAGCCGCCACGACCCGCGGCAAAGACGCTCCAGTTCGCACCGCTGGGTTTCGATGTCTCGTTCCAAGAGTGTTTTTCAACGTGGATCGCAGGGGGCGAACTGGTGATCGCACCGGAACCGGCCCGCGCGGATCCCACCGCGCTATGGCACTTCGTCTGCCGGCACCGCATCGAGCGACTCTTCCTCCCCGTCGCGATGCTCCGCCACCTGGCCGAGGTCGCCACCCGTTCCCCCGGCGCCTGCCGCGCTTCCGTGTCGGCGATCATCACGGCGGGAGAGTCCCTGGAGATCACCCCCGCCATCCGGTCCCTGTTCCACGCCCTCGACGACGCGAAGCTGATCAACCAGTACGGCCCCACGGAATGCCATGTGGTCACCTCGTTTGCATTGACCGGTGACCCCGGCAGTTGGCCCGGGCGGCCACCCATCGGCTCGCCGATCGATAACGCCGTGGTGCGCCTGCTGGATGCCCACATGCAGCCAGTGCCCATCGGCATCCCCGGCGAGATCTTCATCGGCGGACCCGTGCTCGCCCGAGGATACTGGCGCCAGCCCGACTTGACCGCCGCGCGTTTTCTGCCCGATCCATTCGACGACGACCCCTCGGCCCGCCTCTACAGGACGGGCGACATCGGCAGATACCGGCCAGATGGCGAAATCGAGTTCCTCGGAAGGACCGACGACCAGATCAAGATACGCGGCTTCCGCATCGAGCCCGCCGAGATAGAGGCGACCCTCGGGTCCTTCGATGGCGTCCGCCAGGCCGCGGTCGTCGCCCGAGGCGAAGCTCCCAATGCGTCTCTCGCGGCATTCATCGTCCCAGACAGCACGGGCCCACCCTCCCCAGACGCACTAAGGCATCACGCGCACCAACACCTCCCCGACCACATGGTGCCTTCAACATTCGAAATCATCGAAGAACTACCGCTCAGCCCAAGCGGCAAAGTGGACCGCCGCCGCCTCGCGGGGCGGGCACGCCCGCGCCCGCCCCACGGCGACCGCGAGGCCTCGCCCAGAAATCTCCTCGAGTTCAGGCTCCTCCACATCTGGCGCGGGCTCTTCGCCTCCGACACCATCGGCCGGGACGACAACTTCTTCGAACTGGGCGGGCACTCACTCCTCGCGGCCCGATTCGCCTCCGAAGTCGAGAGTCTCATCGGCCACCCCGTGCCCCCGTCCATGCTCTTCCACGCCCCAACCATCGCGGGGCTAGCCTGCGCCCTCGGCGACAAGAACTGGGCCCCGCCGTGGAGCTCCCTCGTCCCGATGCATACGGCGGGCACCAAGCCACCTTTTTTCTTCGTGCATGGAATGGGCGGAGACGCCTACGCGTTCTTGGAACTCGCCCGCGCGCTCGCGCCCCACCAGCCCACGTACGCCGTCCAGGCCGTGGACCTCGCGGGCAGGTCGCGGCGCCACGAATCCATCGAGGCGATGGCGGCCCACTACGCGGGCGAGATCTCTTCTTTGCAGCCGACAGGACGCTGCTATCTGGGCGGTTACTCGCTCGGGGGCGTAATCGCATACGAGGTCGCCCGTCATCTCCGAAGACTGGGGCGCCAGATCGGCATGCTCGCCCTGATCGACAGCCACGCCACGTGCTCGGTCCCATGGAGCATATACGCGAGGCTGATGCTCCCCTTCTTCGCGAACAGATCCCGCCACCACCTCGCCCGGTTTCTCTCGCTGCCCCGTCGCGAGCGGCTCGTTTACCTGCGCGGGCGCATGATCGCGCTCCGCAACACGATCGCGCGAAACCTCGGGCGACGACTGCCCACACCCCTCCCTGAGTCCACCGCGAGGGCCCAGCGGGACAACGGCGCCGCCATCGATCACTATCTCGCTACGGCCGCCGCCTACAAGCCCGGCCCGTTTGACGGCATCGTCGATCTCTTCCTGAGCGAAAACGCAAGACTTCATTCTGTCTCTCTCTGGAGATACCTCGCCGCCGAAGTGCGGTTGCACGAGGTCGCCGGCCAACACTTGGAGATACTCGACAGGGATCACGTCGCCCAGTTCGCCAAGACGTTTGCCGCGGCACTGGCGCGCGCGCAGTCGGAGGAGGCATGAATCGGGATCGGATGGCGCTGCTCCGCACCCACGACTGGCCGCGGACCGATGCCCCGGGGGATGTCCGCGCGCTTCTGCCACGCCAAGGCGAGGTCGTCGTCTGGTTCGCCCATCTGCCGCCGCATCCCGCTTCAAGGGAGCGCTCGCTGGCCTCCCTCTCCGATGACGAGCGCCAGCGCATGGCCCGTTTTCTACAGCCCGCCGACCAGGAGCGTTTCCTCGCTGCCAGGGGCCTTCTGCGCGAACTCCTGGGGTCTTGGCTCCGCACCCCGCCCGACGCGGTCCGCTTCGTCACCGGCCCCAGGGGCAAGCCGCTCCTCGCGCCCGGCCACGCCCCGCCCCTCCACTTCAACGTCTCGCATTCCGGAGACATCGTGGCCATCGCCCTGTCCGCGACGTTCGCCGTCGGCGTCGATGTCGAGATGCTGGGGCGGCTGGACGATTGGCGGGCCGTGGCCGACCGCATCTTCTCGCCGCGCGAGAAAGCCGAGATGGATACGGTCCCACACGGGGAGCGCCACCGGGCTTTCCTGAACGCCTGGACCCGCAAGGAAGCCGTCCTCAAGGCCAGCGGTGAGGGCCTCGTCGACGATCTCGCGAGCATCGGGGTCTCCCTGGCCCCAGGCAAACCCGCGCGCCTCATCGCGGCCGGGCCCGTCGGCCCGCGGACCTCCCACTATGACCTCTTTGACTTGCCCGCACCCATCGGTTATGTCGCGGCCCTCGCCACCCTCGAAACCACCCCAGCAGCCCCCTGACTCGAAAATTCTCGTAGCCGGACGCGTGAGCGTTTGGCAGCGAAAGCCTCACGGCTTCGGCCACGTTCTCCGCCCCGGTGGTCCGGCGGCTGCCAGATGGGATCTGACCTGAAACTTCAAAGTGTAGACCCGTCAATGAGTCTCCCAAGCTATTGGAAAAGGGGCCGGTTGTGCGGAAACCGCCTGAAGGCGGCACGACGAACCCAAAGCCGCGGGACTGTTCGTAGTGGTGCCTTTTGGCACTCCGCCACCCACCAGAAGTTACCACATGAATGATGCGGCGCGTCCCCGCGCCGGCGGCGGGGCTGAGTAGAACACCCTGTCGCTAAACGCGCAAGCGTTTGGCTGTTAATCGCATGGGCGACCGGCAAGATCTTTGGCGCCGGTGGTGCACCACTCTGCGGGGCACCTCTCTTCGGCCGGCCTACCCGCCCGCCGAAACACGAAAGAGTTCGACCCGGTCACCCTGCGCCAGCGCGGTCACATCCCATCGGTCACGCGGCAGCGGCTCACCGTTGTATTCTACCAGCAGGGTCCGGGAATCAAAACCCAACTGCGCCACCAGAGACGCCAGCGAAGTGCCCGCCGCCACCCCCCTGGCCTCTCCATTCAGCCGGATTTCCGCCCTGTCGCTCACGGCGCATCCTCCCAGCCAGCGGTCCCGGCCAACGCCCGGTCCCAGTCCTTCCAAACAGGATCGAAGCCCATCTCGGCCAATCGCAGCGCCACTTCGGCCGCGGGCCTCTCGTCCGCGATCACAAATTGCTCCGTCGCGCTGCGGTGCTCGCCCTCCGAGGCGATCACGGGCACCGGACGACCGCGCACCGTCAGATGGGCCGAACCCTGCCCCGCGCCCGTGTAGCCCCCCGGTTCCGTGTGCGAGCCCGCGCTCATGTGCGTCACCCCGATCAGCGCGAGATGGTCCCGCAGTCCCTGCGGCTCTCGCGTCGAAAGCACCAGCCCGATCCTTGGAAATGCGATGCGGAAGGCGCACATCAGTTGCACGAATTCTCGGTCGCCCACGGGAAATGCCGGCTGGAACTGCCCGGCCGCCGGCCGCAGCCGCGGAAATGACACCGTCAGAAATGACCGCCAGCACACCCGCAGCAGATAATCCGCGTGCGCCGCCAGACGCACCGCCTCTTCACGCCAGTCCGCCAATCCCAGCAGCGCCCCGATCCCCACCCTCTTGAAGCCGGCCGCCGCCGCGCGCTCCGGACAATCCAGCCTCCAATTGAAATCCTTCTTGGGCCCCGCGGTGTGCAGATCGGCGTAGCGATCCGGGTCGTAGGTCTCCTGATACACCACCAGCCCTTCCGCGCCAGCCTCCACCATCGGCCGATACGCAGCCTCCTCCATCGGCCCCACCTCCAGCGCCACGGACGGCACCAGGCCGCACACCCGCCGCACGCACGTCTCCAGGTATCCCTCCGACACGAAGCGCGGGTGCTCGCCCGCCACAAGCAGGATCGACCGAAATCCCTTGTCGGCCAGATATCGCGCCTCCGCCTCGACCTGATCCGCCGTCAGCGTCACCCGCAGTATCGGATTGTCTCTCGAAAACCCGCAATACTTGCAGGCATTCACGCATTCGTTGGAGAGATACAGCGGCGCAAACAACCGCATCGTCCGCCCAAAATGGCGCTGCGTCAGCGACCTCGCCTCCCGGGCCATTGCCTCCAGACCTTCGCCCCCCACCGGCCCCAGCAAGTCGCACAGCCGTCGCACGCGCGCCGACCCGCGCCACTCACCAGAGCGGAAGTATTCCGAGAAACCCACCACGCAATCTATCCACCCCCTCGCAAGAACCGCAAGCAACACCTCCCCTCCCCCGCCGCAAGCCTCCCGGCGCAGATTACCAGATTATTACCAAGAAAACTCCTTGAACGGCCACCGCCAATGAATCCAGAATCCTATTAAGGAATCACTCAAGGAAGGACCCCATGAAGAAAGTCGCTCTAATCATCGTCGGCATCGTCATCGCGATCGCCGTCGTGTTCCCCGTCATCAACCTCGTCGTCGGCCTGCCGAAGGGCATCGTGCTCGGGTCCCACACCGGGGGCCCCGAGGGCTACGTCGCCGCGGCGCAGGCCCTCGGCCAAAAGTGCGGCAACTGCCACACCGCCCAGGGCAATCTCCCGTTCTACGCGTCCCTCCCGCTCGCCTCCTCCCTGGTCAAGGGCGACATCCAAAAGGGCACCGAATGGCTCGACATGGTCGCCGCCTTCGCCAAGGCGCCGGCCGAACCGGTTTGCGAGGCCGCCCTCGCCAAGATCGAAAAGACCATCCTGGATGGCTCGATGCCCCCGCATCGCTACCTCGCCATGCACTGGGACGGGGCCCTGACCTCCGACGAAAAACAGGCCGTCCTCTCGTGGATACACCAGGTCCGCGCCGCGCACTACGCTTCCCCGGCTTCCTCCGATAACCTCAAGACCGCCGTCATCCAGCCCGTCCCCCAGCCCCCCAAACTCGACGCCAAGAAGGTCGCCCTCGGCAATCGGCTCTACCACGACACGCGCCTGTCAAAAGACAACTCTATCTCGTGCGCCTCGTGCCACGACCTCAAGAAGGGCGGCTGCGACCTCGAACCCGTCTCCACGGGCGTCGGCGGCGCCAAGGGCGGCATCAACGCTCCCACCGTCTTCAACGCCGCTTTCCACATCGCCCAGTTCTGGGACGGCCGCGCCGCCGACCTCGCCGCGCAAGCCGCCGGCCCGCCCGCCAACCCCATCGAGATGGCCTCCTCGTGGCCAGAGATTGTCCAGAAACTCTCCGCGGACGCCACCTTCAAGGCCGAGTTCGAGGCCTCCTATCCCGGCGGCCTCACCCAGGAAAACATCTGCGACGCGATCGCCACCTACGAGAAGACCCTCCTCACGCCCAACTCCGACTTCGACAAGTTCCTCCTCGGCAACGAGTCCGCCCTCGGGGATGTCGCGAAGAAGGGGCACGCCCTCTTCGTGAAACATGACTGCGCCACGTGCCACGCCGGCATCGCCATGGGCGGACGATCCTTCGAGAAAATGGGACGCACCGCCGATTACTTCGCCGACCGCGGCAAGCTCACCGATGCCGACACCGGACGCGCCGGCGTCACCAAGAACGACGCCGACAAACACAAGTTCAAGGTCCCCACCCTCCGCAACGTCGCCCTCACCGCCCCTTATTTCCACGACGCCTCCGCCAAGACGCTCGCGGAAGCCGTCCAGACGATGGGCAAGTACCAATCGGGCACGTCGTTCTCCCCGCTCGAGACCGCGCAGCTGGTCTCGTTCCTCGAAAGCCTCACCGGCGAACTCGACGGCAAGAAACTCCAGTAGCAGGACGCTTGCATGCGGCTCCAGGCCCCCGCCGTGTCTTCCCTCTCGCTCTGGCTGCTCGCCGCGGCGGTGACCGCCGCGCCCCCTGCCGCCAACTACGACGAATCCAAGATCGCCCCCTACACCCTCCCCGACCCCCTCGTCTGCTCGGACGGCACGCCCGTCCGCGACCCGGCCACCTGGCGAACCAGACGCCGCCCAGAGATCCTCGCGTTGCTCTCGACGCAGGAATACGGGCGCATGCCCGCGCCCCCGCCCGGCCTGCATTTCGAAGCCCCGCGCGTCGACTCCAACGCCCTCGGCGGCACCGCCACGCGCAAGCAGGTCCGCATCCTTTTCTCCGATCGTCCCGGTGGCCCATCCATGGACCTCTTGCTCTACATCCCCAAGGATCGGCCCCGGCCCGCCCCGGCCTTCCTCGGCCTGAACTTCTACGGGAACCACTCGATCCATCCCGATCCCGGCATCGATCTCAACACGAACTGGATGCGGGACAACAAGGAATTCGGCGTCGCCAACAACCGCGCCACCGAGGCATCCCGCGGCGTCCGTGCCAACCGCTGGCCGGTGGAGCGCATCCTTGCGCGCGGCTTCGCCCTCGCCACCGCCTATTACGGCGACATCGACCCCGATTTCGATGACGGCTTCAAGAATGGCGCCCACGCCCTCTGGCCCGCGCCCCCCGACGCGCCCCGCCCCCCCGACGCGCCCGGCGCCATCACCGCATGGGCCTGGGGACTCAGCCGCGCCATGGATTACCTCCAGACCGATCCCGACATCGACGCCAGACATGTCGCCGTGATGGGCCACTCGCGCCTCGGAAAAACCTCCCTCTGGGCCGGCGCCACCGACGAGCGCTTCGCCATCGTCATCTCCAACAACTCCGGCTGCGGCGGCGCCGCCCTCCACCGCCGCGACTTCGGCGAACAGATCCGCCACATCACCAGGGCCTTCCCCCACTGGTTCTGCCCCGCCTTCTCCGCCTATGTCGACCGCGAGGCCGAGCTACCCTTCGACCAGCACATGCTCATCGCGCTCGTCGCGCCCCGCCCCGTCTACATCGCCAGCGCCGAAGAGGATCGCTGGGCCGACCCCAGGGGCGAGTTCCTCGCCGCCAAGGCCGCCGATCCCGTATATCGCCTCCTCGGGACCCCGGGCCTCCCCGCCACGGACATGCCACCCATCAACTCCCCCTCGTCCGGCACCATCGGCTACCACATCCGCGACGGCAAACACGACGTCACAGACTACGACTGGGACCGCTACATGGATTTCGCCGACAAGCACTGGCGCGCCCAACCATAGCCCCGCCATCCTGGGGTCGGTCCCGAGTGGCGCTGGGTCAGATCTCATCCGGCAGCCGCCGGACCACCGGCTTGGGAAAATGTAGCCGAAGCCGTGAGGCTTTGGCCGCCAAACGCTCACGCGTTCGGCCACGGGATGCGCCGCGGCAATTTCCGAGCTTGTGTGCGTCGGACGAATTGACTCCTATTCGCCCAAGCCCAACGATCGTCCCGTGGCATCGGCCTGGGGTTCGATGTGCACGAGCACATCGGCCACCTCGGGGTGCCTCGAGCGGAGGACGTCTTTGACCCGGTGGGCGATGCGGTGGCCCTCGAGCACCGATATCGAGCCATCGACCCGGGCGTGCAGATCCACGAAATAGGCGAGGCCGGCCTTGCGCACGCGACACTTGTCGAGCGCGTCCACGCCGGGAACCGCGATCGCCGTCGCCCTGATGCCCGCGACCACGTCCTCGGGCGGCGCGGCATCCATGATCTCCCCGAGGGCGGGGCGCAGCAAACGGACGCCGTTCCAACCGATGATCCCGCACGCGAGCAACGCGGCCCAATCGTCGGCGGTCTCATACCCAGGCCCCCCAAACAGGGCCACGGATATGCCGATGAACGCGGCCCCGGACGTGATCGCGTCGCTCCGGTGGTGCCACGCATCCGCCTCGACCGCCCCGCTTCCAATATCCTTCCCAACGCCCCGCATCCGCCGGAACAGGATCTCCTTGACGACGATGACCGACACCAGCACCGCCAGGGTGAACGGCGCGGGCGCGTGATGTGGCTCAAGGATCTCCCGCACGCTCATCGCGCCGAGGCCCACCGCCGCACCCAGCAACCCGATCGCGACCACCGCCCCGGCAATTGGTTCGGCCTTCCCATGTCCGTACGGATGATCGGCATCCGGGGGCACTGCCGCCCAGCGCAGCCCGCTCATGACTACCAGCGATCCGAAGATGTCCAGGCATGATTCGACGCCATCGGCGACGAGCGCGTAAGAGTGACCCACGACCCCGGAAAGGATCTTGCCACCCGCCAGGGCCAGATTGACGCAGAGCCCCGCCAGGGCCCACCGCGCCCCGCGATCCAGCCGCCCGCTGATGACGTCGCTCACCCCCACCCACCCTATCAGCGCCACGGGCTTTTTCCATCCCCAAGCCGAGAAACCCAAAAGATTCGGGTTGCCAGCGGCGTCTTTTCGCGAAAACTCCCCGCCATGGCTAGATCGGCGGGTTGGCTGGGAGGCGGCATGGCGGTCGCATTGCTTGTCGGGTGCGCGTCGGTGAGCGTCAAAGACCTCGACGAGTCCGGGAGGGTGAAACCAAGGCGCAAACCACAGCAGGTTTACGTCATGCCGTTCTCCACCGCCGGCGCCGAGTTCAACGTCGACCGGGAGGGCTCCGAACTGGAGTCCTTCAAGCACGACACCGCGGTAATGCTGGCGGATCTGACGGCCGAGCGCATCGGCGCGCAACTCGTGCCGGCCCAGATCGCGGGCGTCAACGATTCGATGCCCGGCACCGGCTGGCTCATCAAGGGCCGCTTCATCGTGGTCAACCAGGGCAGCCGCGCCCTGCGATCATTCGTGGGCCTCGGCGCCGGCGCATCCAAGATGCAGGTGGCCGTCGAGGTGTTCGACCTCGCCCGCTCCAGATCGACGCCCTTCCTGAAATTTGAAACCGAGGGCGGCAGCGGCTCCATGCCCGGCCTCATCACGAGCCCAGGCCCCGCCTCGGCGGCGATATCGATGGTGGGCGGGTCCCTGCGCGGCGTCTCCGACGATGCCCAGCGCACGGCCCGCATGATCGCGGCGCGGCTCTCGCAATACATGCTGGACCGCAGGTGGATCAAACCCGAACAGGCCACGACCGTGAAGGTCGCTGCCGAAGGCGGCACCGCGGCCCAGCCGCAGCCCCCGACCGCCAAGCCCAAACCAAAGACATCCCAGAAATTGGGCCGCTGAGCGCCCGGTCACCGGACGCCGGCGGGCACCGCACCCGGCGCCTGATAAAAGACCAATGCCTCCGGCAACAGGCGCTCGATCGCCGCGATGCGGTTCGCGTCCGCCGGATGCGTCGACAGGAATTCCGGGGGTGTGCCGCCACCGGCCTTTTGCATCCGCTGCCAGAATCCCACCGCCTCGCGGGGATCATATCCGGCCTTGGCCATGTAGATCAGGCCCATCCGGTCCGCCTCATACTCGTGCTTCCTGCTATACGGCAGCGTCGCGAACACCGTCGTGCCCAGCCCATAGGCCGACATCCATGCCTGTCGCTCGCGGGACTCCCGGTTCTGGAGCGCCAGATCGATGACGCTGCTGCCGAGCGTGATCCCCATCTGCTGCGTCATGCGCTGGCCCCCGTGCCGAAGGGCCACGTGCGCGATCTCGTGCCCGATCACGGCCGCCAGCCCCGCCTCGCCACCCGCCACGGGAAACAGTCCCGTGTGCACCCCGATCTTACCCCCGGGCAGCGCGAACGCGTTCGGCGTCGCATCCTCGAAAATCTCCACCTCCCACTGGGCCACGCCCGCCTGCGCGTGCGGCGCCAACCGCCGCACGATCCCCTCCACCATCGCCCTCTTTCCCGCATCCGCGCTGATCTTGCGCGTGGACTTCAATTCGCCGAATGCCGATGCGCCAAGCTGCGCCTCCTGCTGCGGAGAAATCAGGATCAGTCCCGGTCTTGGCGGAGCCCCTGGCTCCGGCGCGGCGCCCTGCGTTCCGGTCGTCACGCAACCCGACACCGCCCACAGACACCCGGCGGCACATGCCACGACAAGCCAAACTCGCATACATCACTCCGTGTGTCCGAGAGGCTACAGCCGCTGCCGCGCGTCCGCAAGCGCCACATCCGGGGCCACCGTATCGCCTCGCAACATCCCCGATTTGGGCTATACTTTCACATTAGATGCGTGCCCTCTCGCACATCCTGATGCTGGTCGGCGCCCTGTCAGCGGCGATGGCCCAGCCATCGCCGCCGCGCGAAACGCCCGCCCCCGACAAGGCGCCCCAGGACAAAGACAAGCCTGCCCGTCCGCCGCATCAGCCCGATGGGAAGCCCTTCGACGACCCCCTCGCACGGCAGAAATTGGACGATGACCTCTGGATCACCAAGGGGCTTCAGGGCGGATTCAAGACGGACGAACTCTGGATCCTCCAGTCCCCCTCCGGACCAAACCCGGGAAGCGGAGACTCCGGCGGCGAACGCGACCAGAATCCCAGCAAGTTTGGGGCGTGGCCCGGTTCGCAGGCGCCCCGGGACCCCAATCGACCGGCCGAACTCTCGGACCAGGAGCGCATGCGACTATTCCAAGAATGGGAGCGCTTCGTGTTTGGGGAACCCAAGGACTCTCGTGGGCGCAGCCCGTTCGCGGACGCGCCCCGCCGGTCCGGGACCCGTGACGACGAAGCCTCGCCCGGCACCAAGGCACCCACCCCGCCCGCCGACTCCCCCGGCATCGGCCTGCGCGACACCGGCATCGATCCCTTGGCACAGGGCGGATTCACGCTCGGCACGCAACCACCCGATCCCCTCGCGCGCCCGCGGGCCGACACAACCGAACCGAAACCACCGTTCTCCTCCTTCGGGGCGCAACCCGTCCCAGGCCTCCGATCCGAAGACTGGTTCCCCAATAACTCGCCCTCCTCCCCACAAGCCCTCGGGACAGCGCCCTTCCCGAATCCCCAATACCCCGCTGGCACCATCCCTCCGGCCTTTGGCGCGCCGCAACCCTCGACCCCGTCCCCGTTCAACACCCAAATCCCGGGCATGGGTTTCGGCCTGCCCCAAAATAGCCTGCAGATCCCCGGTGGACCCCAGGGGCCCGTGCCAACCCCGCGCGCTCACTCCACCGACAGTTTCATGAAACGCGAACCCTGGTAGGGGCGCCCTGCACCCTCACTTCTCTCCCGACAGTTCCCGGATCCACGCCAAACACCCGCCCGGGAATTTGGGTTGAACGTCCCACGCCCGGGTGTTTACTCCACGGCCATGATCGCCCGTTATTCGCGACCCGGCATGCAGTCGGTCTGGACCGAGGAAAACAAGTGCCGGATCTGGCTGGAGATCGAGATCCTCGCCTGCGAGGCCATGGCAAAGCTCCGCAGGATCCCCCCCGCCGATGCGCGCGCCATCCGCCGCAAGGCCCGCTTCGATATCGCCGAGATCGCGCGCATCGAAGAACGGACCAACCACGACGTCCTGGCCTTCCTCGAAAATGTCGCCTCATATGTCGGCAAGCCCGGTCGCTGGATCCATCAGGGCCTGACTTCGTCTGACCTCCTCGACACCACCCTCGCCGTCCAGATGGTCCAGTCCGCCGACATCCTGCTGGAGGATTTGCGACTCCTCCGGGCCGCCGTGGCCGGGCAGGCCAAGAGATACAAGATGACGCCCATGATGGGGCGCTCCCACGGCGTCCATGCCGAACCCGTCACCTTTGGCCTCAAGATGGCCCTCATGTACGATGAATTCGGACGCGCCGAGGAGCGGCTCCGCGCCGCCCGCGAGGACGTCCGCGTTGGAAAGATATCTGGCGCCGTCGGCACCCACGCTCACCTCGACCCGCGCGTGGAGACACACGTCTGCCGCGCCCTCGGGCTCCGCCCCGCGACCCTCTCCACCCAGATCATCCAGCGCGACCGCCACGCCCACTTCCTGGCGGCGCTCGCCGTCGCCGGCTGCAGCATCGAGCGCTGGGCAACCGAGTTCCGGCACCTCCAGCGCACCGAGGTCCTCGAGGTCGAGGAGCGTTTCGCCAAGGGCCAGAAAGGCTCCAGCGCCATGCCGCACAAGCGCAACCCGATCACCGGCGAGCGCCTCGCCGGCCTCGCCCGCGTGCTGCGAGGCAACGCGCTCGCCGCCATGGAGAACGTCGCCCTGTGGCACGAGCGGGACATCTCGCACTCTTCCGTGGAACGCATCATCCTCCCGGACTCCTGCATCCTCCTCGACTACATGCTCGCCAAGACGACCGACCTCGTCGCGGGACTCCATGTCTACCCCGCAGCCATGCAGGCCAACTTGTGGAAGTCCAAAGGCCTGTTCTTCTCCCAGTCCATCCTGCTCTCGCTCACCGAAAAAGGCGTCGCCCGCAAAGCGGCCTACGAGATGGTGCAGCGCGCCGCCATGGCCTGCTGGCAGGCCGCCCGCGACGAGGCCGCCGCACGGCCCGACCCCGGCACATGCCTGCCCGCCTTCCTCAAACGCAGCGCCGAGATCCGCGCCCACCTCACCGAAAGAGAAATCGACCGCGCCTGTTCGCTGGAACCCCACCTGCGCCACGTCGGCCCCAAGTTCCGAAAACTCGGCCTGCGCTAGCCCGGACATTTCACAGCCTTGCGGGCTGTGAAGTGTCCGGGCTCTGGGAAGACCGCGCGATAGCAACAGGTTGGGATGGAGACGCGCGCTTCCAAACACCATTTTTCGAAATCACAAACTGTTGGCCGCGTTTCCAGTGCCGAAAACCGATCGGGGACCCATATTTCAGAGCGCGGTT
>JADLBR010000314.1 GCA_020847615.1 Verrucomicrobiia bacterium | reverse complement strand
GCTGGTCAAGGAGCGCAAGGCGCCCCAGGCCGCCAGCGGCAGGGCCGCCAAGAAGGCCGCCAAGAAGGCGGCCAAGGCCTCGGCGTAAGGCGGCGCGGCTCTCATGCCGCCGGATCTCGAGTTCGAGAGCGTCGCCCGGAGCGAAGGGTATCGGCGCATCGCCGGGGTGGATGAGGCCGGGCGTGGCCCCCTGGCCGGTCCCGTGGTCGCCGCGGCGGTCGTGCTCCCCGATCTCGCGCCCGCCCTGGATCTCGACGATTCAAAAAAGCTATCCGCGCGCCGCCGGGAGGCCCTCTACCAGGCCCTGGCCGAAACCGAGGGCGCCTCGTGGGCGATTGGCATCGTGGCAGCCGACGAGATCGACCGGATGAACATTCTCCAGGCCACCCGACGCGCGATGGAGATCGCCCTGTCCGCGCTCCATCCGCCGCCCGACATCGCGCTGATCGACGGATTGCCCTTCCGGGAGTTCTCCTTCCGGCACCGCGCGATCGTGGGCGGCGATGCGCGCTCGCTTTCCATCGCGGCCGCCTCCATCATGGCCAAGGTGACGCGCGACCGCCTCATGCGGCGGTTGCACGAGGATTTTCCGGGATATGGGTTCGACAGGAACAAGGGATACGGCACGGCCGAGCATCTGGACGCGCTCCGGCGCCTCGGACCTTGCCCGGCGCATCGGCGAAGCTTTGCGCCCGTCGCACAGGCGACCCTGCCCGGAATCGGGTGACACGGGCGCCCGCGGCTCGTTCGGCGAGCGCGCCGCGGCCGCCTTCCTCCGCACCCGCGGCTACCGGATCCTGACCCGCCGCTTTGCGGCCGGCGGCGGCGAGATCGACCTGGTCTGCCGCCACGGCGAGGTCCTGGCCTTCGTCGAGGTCAAGGCCCGGAGCCGCGACGACTTTGGCCGACCGGCCGAGGCCGTCACCGCCAAGAAACGCCGCCGCATCGCCAAGGCCGCCCTCGCCTACCTCCAGCTCCTCGGCAATCCCGCGGTCTATTTCCGGTTCGATATCGTCGAGGTGTTCCTCCAGCCCGGGGCGATGCCGCGCTTCGGCCTGATCCCAAATGCGTTTGACCTCCCAGAACCCTACCTATACTGATGGGAAGTGAGAGCCGTATTGGCCATACCCAGCGCGATGGGGCGGGGCACCCTGAACCTCATCCGCGAGTTGGGCGAACTGACCCTCCTCGGGGTCGAGACGGTCCGCTGCATCTTCACCCGCCCGCTGCGCTGGAACCAGACGATCCAGCAGTTCTATTTCGTGGGCGTGCGCTCGCTGCTGGTGGTTCTCGTCACCGGCCTCTTCACGGGCGCGGTCTTCACCGCCCAGACGCAGTTCCATTTCCATCGCCTCCAGATGGACTCCGCCACCGGGATCGTCGCGACGCTGGCGATGTGCCGGGAGCTGGGTCCCGTGCTCAGCGCCCTCATGATCGCCGGGCGCGTCGGCTCCTCGATGGCGGCGGAACTCGCCACCATGAAGACCACCGAGCAGATCGACGCCCTGCGCGCGCTCGCCGTCTATCCCATCGAATACCTGATCGCCCCTCGCTTCGTGGCCCTCACGGTCTCCATGCCGCTGCTCACCGGCATGGCCATCGGGTGCGGGACGATGGCCGGCTACCTCGTGGCCGTCCCCCTCATGGGCGTCGATGGCACCTACTACTGGCAGCACATCGCCGATAACGTCGCCGCCCAGGACATCTTCGTCGGGCTGATCAAGGCGCTGTTCTTCGGCGTCATCATCGCCACCGTCGCCTGCGAGAAGGGCCTGCTCGCCGAATCCGGCGCCGAGAGCGTCGGGCGCGCCACCACCGACGCCGCCGTCAACGGATCCATCGCGGTCCTCATCTCGAACTTCTTCTTCACGCTGGTCCTCAACGCGCTGCTGGGCTGAATCATGCCGGACGACATCGCCATCCGATACGCGGGCGTCGAGAAACGCCTCGGCCGCCAGCAGGTGCTCCGGGGCGTGGACCTCGAGATCCGCCGCGGAGAGTGCCTGGTCGTGATCGGCCGCAGCGGCGGCGGCAAGAGCGTCCTGCTCAAACACCTGATCGGCCTCATGAAGCCCGACGCCGGGCGGATCGAGGTCGATGGCCAGGACGTGGTCCCCCTCAGCGAGGTCCAGCTGGTGCCCATCCGCAAGAAGATCGGCATCGTCTTCCAGGGCGGCGCCCTCTTCGATTCGCTCGACGTCGAGGCCAACCTCGCCTTCCCCCTCCGCGAGGAAAAGTCGATCCCCGAGGCCGAGATCGCCGACCGCGTGCGAGACGCCCTCGATGCCGTCGGCATGCTCGGCCACGAGAAGAAGATGCCCGGGGAATTGAGCGGCGGGATGAAGAAGCGGGTGGCGCTCGCCCGCGCCATCATCCGCCGCCCGGAGGCCGTCCTGTACGACGAGCCCACCACGGGCCTCGACCCCATCATGGCGGACAGCATCGACCAGCTCATCGTCAGAACGCGCGAGCGCTACGGGGTCACCAGCGTCGTGGTCACCCACGACATGCACAGCGCCTACACCATCGCGCACCGCATCGCCATGCTCCACGAGGGCAGGATCTACACCGTCGACACGGTGGACCGGATACGCAACAGCTCGGACCCGGTCATCCATCGCTTTGTCAATGGCATCTCGTCCGAGGGACCATCGCCCTGATAGGGCAGGAGAAACGGGAGTACTATGGAACGCAAGGGAATCGAAGTCGCCGTCGGGCTGTTCGTGCTCGCCGGCATCGCCGTCGGGGCACTGCTGGTGCTGAAATTGGGGCAGGCGGGCTCGGCCCTCCGCACCGATTACGAGATCGTGGTCCAGTTCCCATCGGCCAGCGGCATCATCAAGAACGCCAAGGTCATGATGGCCGGCGTGGAGGTCGGCAAGGTGACCGCCGAGCCGGGCTTCAACGACGACCGCAGCCGCGCCCGGGTCCGCATCGGCCTCAGCGTCGATGCGGGCATCCGCGAGGGCTCCAAATTCACGATCCGCCAGCAGGGGCTCCTCGCCGATCCCTACATCGAGG
>JADLBR010000313.1 GCA_020847615.1 Verrucomicrobiia bacterium | reverse complement strand
CGTTCGGCCACGGGATGCGATGCGGCAATCTTCGAGCCAGCGATGGCTTCCGCCATGATTTTTAGCGTGCCTTCGTTGGGCGGGTTGGGAAGCTATCGCGCATGATGGCTCGGTTGCTGTTGTTGGCCATGGCCTGGGGGCTCCCAGCCTCGGCCGCGTCGCTGAAGTCGCCCGATGGGCGCATGGAGTTTGGGTTGGAGGTGCGGGATTTCGAGGGCCGAAAAGCCTGCCCCGTGTACAGCGTGCGGTGGGCGGGCCGCGAGATCATCGCGGGATCGCGCCTGGGCATGGAATTGGAGGGCGGCCTCCTTGGCGAGGGTCTGGAGAAGGTGCGAGAGACCCCATCGAGCCACGATTCCAAGTGGAAACCAGTCTGCGGCGAGAGATCCGAGATACGCGACCGATACAATAGCCTCGTCATCGAATTCAAGGGGCGCGGTGGCGCGGCCCGCGCGTTTTCCATCGAGGCGAGGGCCTACGACGAGGGCGTGGCCTGGCGGTACCTGCTGCCAAAGGCCTCCGCCGATGCGCGCGTGAAGATCCTGGCGGAGCAGACGGAATTCCGGTTCGGCGGCGATCACGAGGCCTGGGCGGTCTATTCGGCACAGGGCAAGTACGCAAAGGTCAACCTGGGCGAGATCAAGAAGGGCTGCGAGCGACCGCTGGTCGTCCGGTTGTCGGAGGACTGCTATGCGGCCCTTGGCGAGGCGGCGCTGGTCGATCACGCCAGAATGAAATTCGCGCCGCTGCCCGGGGTGGCCCACGCGCTCGTGAGCGCGCTGGATGGCCCCGTCGAGGCGGCGGCGCCGCTGGCGACACCGTGGCGCTTCGTCATGGCCGCCGAGAGCCCGGGGCGCCTGCTGGAGAACAACTCTCTGGTCCTGAATCTCAATGAGTCCTGCGCGATCGAGGACACCTCGTGGATCCGCCCGGGGAAGGTCATCCGTGAGGTGACGCTCACGACCGCCGGGGGAAAGGCCTGCGCGGATTTCGCGGCGAAGCGAAACCTCCAGTACATCGAGTTCGACGCGGGATGGTATGGGCACGAGTACGATGACGCATCCGACGCGCGTGCGGTGAACCTTGACCCGAAGCGCTCGAAGGGGCCGCTGGATCTCCACGAGGTCATCGCCCACGCGAAGTCGAAGGGCATCGGCGTCATCCTGTACGTCAACCGTCGCGCCCTGGAGCGGCAGCTCGACGAGATCCTCCCGCTGTATCAGCGGTGGGGCGTGGCCGGGGTGAAGTATGGCTTCGTCAACGTCGGCTCGCAGCGGTGGACATCCTGGCTGCACGAGGCCATCCGCAAGGCCGCCGCGCATCGCCTCATGGTCGATGTCCACGACGAATACCGGACCACGGGCTACGAGAGGACCTACCCGAACCTGATGACGGTCGAGGGCATCGGCGGGGACGAGACCACGCCCGAGCCCGAGCAGACCCTGACCTACCAGTTCGCGAGATTCATCTCGGGCCCGGCCGACAACACCGTCTGCTATTTCGACGGGCGGGTCTCGAAGATGTCCAGCCACGCATTCCAGCTGGCCAAGCCCGTGTGCCTGTACAGCCCGTGGCAGTTCCTGTTCTGGTACGACCGTCCGGACGCCGCGCGCGATGAACCGGAGCTGGAGTTCTGGGACAGGATGCCGACGACGTGGGACGAGACGCGCGTGCTGGGGGGGCGGGTCGGCGAATTCTCCGCCCTGGCGCGGCGCAGCGGCAAGGCGTGGTTCATCGGCTGCATGAATGGGCCGGAGCGGCGGGAGCTGTCCCTGAGGCTGGACTTCCTGGAGGCGGGCAAACGATTCAACGCGACGGTCTACTCCGACGACCCGTCGCTGGACACCAGGACCAAGATCCGCATCGAGCGGCGATCCGTCGCCGGAGACACGGTCCTGGGGGTCGCGCTGCCGGCGGGGGGCGGCCAGGCGATCCACATCGCGCCGGCGCCCTGACTCGAAAATGCCATCGGCTCGCACATAGCGGCCCGGGAACGGTCCGCACTCCACAGGCCTTCGGCCGAAATCAGGCGATATCCTGGGCCATGGCGGCGCCCGGTTTCGCGCGCAGCGCTCTGGAGTGCGGTGCTTCCTCGCACCGCTTTGCGCCGAAGCGGGTGAGGAATATTTATCCCCCGGTGGTCCGGCGGCTGCCGGATGGGATCTTGCTCGAAAAGGGGGCCATCGCCTCCCGTAGCCGAACGCGCGAGCGTTTGGCCGCCCATCGCCCGAGGCGATCGGCTATTTTCCGGTCAACGGGGTATTGGCAAGGCCCGCATTTTCGCGCACATTGATGTAGGAGTTGTCCTCAATGTCCAAGCCGCGCATCCGCACGACAGTCGTCGGTTCGTACCCCGTCCCAGAATGGCTGATCGCCATGCCCTCGCAGCAGGCGGTCAGCGACGCCACCAAGGTGGTCTTCCAGACCCAGGAGCTGGCGGGGATCGACGTGGTCGCGGATGGCGAAATGTACCGTTTCGACATCAACCATCCCGACACCAACGGCATGATCGACTATTTCGTTCGCCCGATGTCGGGCATCCGGGCAAACCTGACGCGCGCCGAGATCGAGGATTTCCACCGGGGGACCGAGATGGGGTTTCGCGCCGAACCGGCCGGCGTGGTGGAGGGCGCGGTCGGGGAGGGCACCCTGAACATCCCGCGGGACTATCGGCGATCCCGCGCCTGCACCCACAGCCCGATGAAGTTCACGCTGACGGGACCCCACATGCTGTCCAAGACCCTGATGGACCGGCACTACAGCAGCGTGACCGAGCTGGCGTGGGTGATCGGGCGGGTCCTGGCCGCGCAGGTGGCGGACATCGATCCGGAGGTCATCCAGATCGACGAGGCGAACATCACGGGCCATCCCGACGAGGGGAACTGGGCGGCCGACGCGATCAATCTCGTGCTCGATGCGGCCGGCAAGGCGAAGGAGAAGGGCGTCCACCTCTGCTTCGGCAACTACGGCGGGCAATCGATTCAGAAGGGCCACTGGAAGCAGCTCATCGAATTCATGAACCGGCTGCACTGCGACCACGTGGTGCTGGAGTTCGCGTTCCGCGGATATGACGAGCTGGAGCATTTCAAGGGCCACCTCGATCCCCGGATCGGGATCGGCATCGGGGTGATCGACGTGAAGGTCAACACGGTCGAGGCGCCGGAGCTGGTCGCCCGGCGCATCGAGCAGGCCGCCAAGATCGTCGGCGCGGACCGCATCAGGTGGGTGCATCCGGACTGCGGGTTCTGGATGCTCAGGCGCAGCGTGTCCGACCGCAAGATGGTGTCGCTCGTCAAGGGGCGGGACCTCTACCTGTCCGCGGGCGCATGACCGCGCCACGGCTGCCTTGGGCGGGACGCTCGTGAATCCATGACCGCGATAACCGTACGCGATTTCGACCTGCGGTTCGTGCCCCTGCGGACGCGGATACCGTTCCGCTACGGGATCGCGACGCTGACGGCGGTGCCGCAGATCCTGGTGTTCCTCCATGTCGAGG
>JADLBR010000312.1 GCA_020847615.1 Verrucomicrobiia bacterium | reverse complement strand
TCGAACGCCTCACCCCGGAAGTCCGGTCCCGCGCCACCTATGGCCGCTCGCTGGAGGTCCTCCGCATCGCGCGCGCCCACGCCCCGCACATCATCACAAAATCCGGCCTCATGCTCGGCCTCGGTGAAACCGGCGACGAGGTGGCCGCCGCCCTGCGCGATCTGCGCGCCACCGGTTGCGACATCGTGACGATCGGCCAGTATCTCCAGCCGTCACCCAAACACCTTCCGGTCGCCCGCTGGGTCGAGCCCGACGAATTCAATCGCTGGGGCCGATTTGCCTCAGACCTCGGCTTCCGCTCCGTCGCCTCGGGTCCCCTCGTCCGCTCGTCCTATCACGCAGATAGCGTTAACGTCGAATCCCTCCGCGAACTCCTCTCCACCTCGCCCGCATAGCCTGATTCGAGATCGCGCCGCATCATTCATGCGGAAACTCATGGTGGGTCGAGGAATGCCAAAAGGCACCACTACGAGCAGTCCCACGGCTTTGGGCTCGTAGTGCCGCCTTCAGGCGGTATCCGCATAACATGTGGATTCCGTTTCACGTGTGTCACGCGTCGTCGTGCGCGGGGCACCGCCGGACCACCGGCCTGGGAAAGTGTAGCCGAAGCCGTGAGGCTTTGGCCGCCAAACGCTTACGCGTTCGGCTACGGGAAGCGGCGCGGCAGTTTTCGAGTCAGCGCCACCCGGGACACCACCTCACCAACGCGCGTCCCACCAAAAAATCCCACGACCCCTTTGACCCGACAACAATGCCGCCCTCCGCCGGGTCATGGCCTCGGCGGCAGCGTGTTGAACCGCTTGAGATCGGTCTGAAGCTTGGGGTCCAGAGTCGTGCGATTCTGCAGCAGGGTCGGGTTGACCTGTAAAGTGGACGCCTGCACGGTCGTGCGCGAGCCCCCCGGAACCGCCGCACTGATCCTCGCGCCATCGATGCGCGCCGCATCCACCTTCGGGACCAGCGTGGTCGCGCCCACCGTGGTCCCCGTCGGCACCACGCTGCCGCGCCCGATCTGCAAAGTCTGGACCCGCACGGCCTCGCGGATGAGCGGCAACGAGACCAGCCTCGCCTTGAAGCCGCCCAGCAGCGCAGAAGAGTTCACCAGCCCATCGAGGTGCACCTTCACGGGTGATCTCGGCGGCGGTTCGCCCTTCTGCCGCGTGGACATGTCACCGGCGCGACAGCGCAGCCTCTGCCCATCGTTGTATCGCACCTCGGCCACGCCCTCCAAAACCACCATCCGAAAACCGCCGCCCGCCGTGGCCGAGATGATCACCGTCGTCCCCGTGATCGCCGCCGTGGCCGACGCCGTGCGGACCGTCGTCGTCCCGCCCACCCCCTTCGGCACATGCAGCAGCATCGCCCCTTCATCCAAGCGCAGTTCCCGGGTGCCGGGACGGAAGGCAAATGCGGCGCTCGCCCCCAGGCGCACCAAGGAGCGATCCGAAAACTCCATCTCCGCCCGCGATCGCTCGCCCGTCCTGACCATCGAACGGCCTCCCACCTGCGCCTTGAGCACCGCCGGACGCAGCGCCTGGCCCTCGTCCAAGACCCACACTTTGCCATCCAGTTCCGTAAACACCGCGCCCTCAAGCGGACCGCAGTGCCCCTCCTCGGCGGCAAGCGCCAGCCCGCCCATGAGAAAAAATCGACGCAACTGGCGAAGAACATTAGTCCCACTCATGCCCTCTCACTAGCAGCCTGTCGGACTTAGGCAAGTCCGACAAGGCTGCTAGAAAGCAAAACCACCTTATTCCAAGGCAGTTATGATGGGCAAGACCCAGATCTGGCACCGCGCCTGAGCGAGTTTAACGAATCGTGCTCTCGTCGCATAACTCCTTTGCTCGCAAATAGAAGGCGGTTTTGCCACAGGAGGCTGCCGGACAAAGTCCGGCAGCCTCCTAGCACCATGTGGAACTTTGGAAAGCGCGACCGCACCGCACCCGGGATTTGACCCGTCGCCGCTATTTCGGCCCCGTGTAATTATCCCTCGGCCGCGTATCCCTCAGATCCTTGAGCGGATCCACGCCCGTTTTCCGGGTCAGCGACCGGATCCGGTCGCGGTCTCCGCTGGGCTCCAGGGTGCTCGCCCCGAAGGTCCGACCGGTCTCCTGAAGATTCCCCGCCGCCAACCGCTCCGACTGAAGTTGGATCGCCGCGCGGATGAGGGCAAGCGATGGCAGCTCTCGCCGGAATTCGGTCACCAGACCCGCGGATCCCATGAGTCCCTCCAGATGGATCTGTGAGGGGCCTGTCCCACCACCGGGCTCGCCCGCGGGCCTCATCGTCATGTCGCCCGACCGGCAGCGGACCCTCGCCCCATCCGCGTAGGTCACCTCGGCCACGCCCTCTAGGACAACCATCCGAAAACCGCCGCCCTTGCTCGCCGAGACCAGCACCGTCGTGCCCGTGATGGCCGCCGTCGCTGCCGCCGTGCGGACCGTCGTCACACCCCCGACCCCCTTCGGCACCCGCAACAGCATCGCGCCCTCATCCAACTTCATCTCGCGGGTTGCCTGCTGAAACGCAAATATCGCGTTGGAACCCAACCTCACGAGCGAACGGTCCGCGAACTCCATCTCCACCCGCGACCGATCCGCCGTCTTCACCGTCGATCTCCCGCCCACGGTCGCCCGCAGCACGGCGGCGCGCGCCCCCTGGTCCCGCTCGATCACCCACACCTTGCCACCCAATTCGGTGAAAACCGCCGTCTGCAACGCACCGCCCCGCGCCGCATCCGGCGGGAGGCCAAACCCACACGCGACCGAAAAGGCCACCACGAGTCTACCGGCGCTAACCCTGTCCATGGGATACAATTAGCACTTTTCACCCATTTATAAAGTGGCGGAATTCGGCCCCGTTCTCTGTTGACGGACCCGATCGGCGGTGCCATTCTTCGCGGCTCATTTCAGGAACAGGAGTCTGTATGCCGAGGGAAATCATCACGCTCGAGTGCACCGAAGCCCGCAAGGAGGGCAAGCCCCCCTCCCGCTACATGAGCACCCGAAACAAGAAGACCTCGACAGAGCGCGTCGAGAAGAAGAAGTACAACCCCTTCCTCCGCCGCCACACGGTCCACAAAGAGATCAAGTGATCCGCCCTTGGCACGCGGCGGCGGTGCTCGTCTGCGCCGCCTCGCTCGCATCGGGTCCCGCCGCCTCCGGCGCCACCGCTCCCGCCACCTTCTCGGCGGCCTCCTTCAATCTGGCCAACTGGGGCGTCAGCGACCGCTGGTCCCACGGCAAGTTCCTCGAGAATGCCCCGAAGCCCGACACCGAGCGCGACGCCGCACTGGCGATTCTCCGGCGCATCAACCCCGATATCCTCGCGGTCCAAGAGATCATTCGCGACCGCTCCGATCGCCACCTCGAGGACCTGAAGAAATGCCTCCGCGAATCCCGCCTGGACTACCCCCAGTCCTTCGCCATCGCGGGCTATGACGAGCGCATCCAGATCGCCCTATTCTCCCGCTGCCCCATGGTCCAGAAGCGGGCCCTCAACCGCGATACCTACGAGATCACGCGCCGCGTCGGTTCCGGCACCAAGGCGCGCACCGAGCGCATGGCTCGCCGCGTCGAGCGCGGCTTCATCCATGCCACCATCGAGGTGAGGCCCGGATATCTCGTCGAGGTCTTTGTCGCCCACCTCAAATCCCAGCGCGCCATTCCCGAATACGACGACCCGGATGAGCCGGGCCAGGCCATGATCCGGCGCCGCGAGGCGGAGATCCTGCGCCGCCACATCGATGCGCGCCTCGCCGAGAATCCCGACGCGAACATCCTCGTCCTGGGCGATCTCAACGACTCCCTGAACAGCCGCCCCCTCCAGATCCTCGCCGGCCGCGCATCCGACCCGGTCCGCATGTACGCCCTCTGGCTCGGCGACTACATGCGGGACGCGTGGACCCACTTCCATCATCCCGCGCGCGAGTACACCCTCTTCGACTACGCGATCGCCAGCCAGGGCCTCTTCAACGAGTACAGCCCCTCGCGCTCGCACGTCTACCGCGAGCGTCCCGAAGATCCCCCGGCCCTCCGATGGGATTCCGCCTCCGATCACCGCCCCATCGTCGCCACGTTCTACGCCGCCGACCTGTCCTACCCCGAAAAGGAGCGCCTCGAGCCGTCGGCGCGGTAGGCCGACGCCGGCCCCGGCATCACGACCACAGCGCGTCCAGACCGATCACCGCCGCCATCACCAGGCCCAGAACGAGGCGGGTCAACATCGCCAGCGCCACGCCCACCCCCGCCCCGGCCCCCGCCTTCAACGCCTTCCACAGCTCGCGGCACCCGAGCAGCAATTCCCCGGCGAAGGCACCGATCAACGGCCCCGCTACGAGACCTATCGGCAGAAAGAAGAGGCCCGCGAATCCCCCCGCCGCCGCACCGATCAGCCCCCATCTGCCCGCTCCGGACAGGCGCGCCGTCGCCAGCGAAGCCAGATTGTCCGTCACAATGGTCACGAGGAAAAGCAGGCCCACGATCCCGACCGTCCACCACGACAGCACCCCCGGGACCAGCAGCTTGTGCGCCACCGCCCCGATCAGTATGAGCACCAGCCCCGGCAGCATGGGCACGACCGCCCCCAGCAGTCCCACTCCGAGGCACAACACCAAGATCACCCACGCCAGCACGCCCGTCTCCATGCCCCTTGCTTAGCCAAATTCAATCCGCCCGCCAGCCCAACCGCGCACGGGCGTGGCCCCTCACGACGCCGCGTCCAGGATCGCCGCCAATTCATCGGGGGCCAGCTCGACCGGATTGCCCTTCATGCTGCTCGCCACCATGGCCTTCGCCGCGATCTCTTCGCGCCGACCCAGGTCCACCCCCAGCGCCTTGAGTCCCCGGACTCCCAGATCCCGGCAAAGGCCCACAATCCACTCGAGCGCATCATCGGCGCTGGCATCCGCCCTTCCCGTCAGCAGCCCTCCCAGTTCATTGAATCTGACGAGGGCCGGCGAATCCGTCGCTCGCCCCCGCAACGCCTTCAGATTCGCCCTCATCACGGCCGGCAAGAGCGCCGCGCACACGGCCCCGTGCGGCGCCCCGTGGAACATCCCCCCCAGCGGCCCCGCAAACCCGTGCACGGCGCCCAGTTTGGCGTTCGCCAACGCCAGGCCCCCGAACAGGCTCGCCAGCGACATGTCCTCGCGGGCCCCCCGGTCCGAACCCTCCGCGCACGCCCTCCGCAGCGACCGCGCCACCCGCGCGATCCCCTCGCGGCACAGCGCGTCAGTCAACGGGTTCGCCGCCCTCGACAGAAAAGGTTCAACCAGCTGCGTCAGCGCATCCAGCCCCGTGCGCGCCGTCACCTCCCCCGGCAGATCCATCGTGAGCGAAGGATCCACGATCGCTAGGGCAGGCAACATCCAGGGGTGCCGCATGCTCACCTTCACCCCGTGCGATGGCGACTCGAGAACGGCATTGCGCGTCACCTCCGCCCCCGTGCCCGCCGTCGTCGGGATGGCCACGCACGCCGCCGGACGAACCCCCAGAGGCCGCCCCCCGCCAACCACCTCGAGATAATCCATCACGTCGCCCCGGTTCGTCATCAGCGCCGCGATCGCCTTCGCCGCATCGATCGCGCTGCCGCCACCGATCCCCACCACAAAGTCGCACCCCGCCCCCACCGCCAGCTCCGCCCCGCGGGCGACGCATTCCGTCGTCGGTTCCCCCGCCACCAGATACACCGCTGCGCCAAGCCTCGCCTCCCGCAGCGCATCCATCACCGGCGCGGCGCGCCCGGGACGCG
>JADLBR010000311.1 GCA_020847615.1 Verrucomicrobiia bacterium | reverse complement strand
GCGTTGGAGTAGACGAGGATGTCCTCCCAATCGATGAGGTTGGTGGAGCCTTGGATGGTGATGGGTGTCTCGGGATCGGGCTTGAGCATGCGCGCGCGCAGCAGCGGGATGCCGGGGCCGGCGGCGTCGCACATGCTGATCTCGATCTGGTCGCAGGGCGGTGGCGGGATGGGATGGCTGGCGGCGACGAAGGGGTTGTAGCCGCCGTCGATCTCGTCGGTGTCGCCGCAGCCATCGCCGTCGGAGTCGGGGCTGTTGGGATTGGTGTGGCGGAGGAACTCCTCGAGGTTGGTGAGGGTGTCGCCATCGGCGTCGCCCTGGGCGTCGGCGGCATTGTTTGGGTCGAGGCCGTTGTCGGTCTCGAAGTCATCGCCCATGCCGTCGCCGTCGGAGTCGGGATAGTAGGGGCCGGGGATCACAAGGAAGCCCGGGCCCTGCGGGATCGCAGTGTTCGTGTCGCCGCCGCGATGGACGAGGGAACAGGTCAGCAGCTCGAAGCGCCTGTGACCCGCGCCGGCGCAGGCGAGGGTCCAGGTGACATTGGTCGACGTGCCCGCGGCCAGGGATGGCAATGGCACGGTGAGCGATCCGCCCGCGAGCGCCAGGTTCGAGCGCGGCGCCAGCTCGAGGGACGCGTCGACGCCGGCCGCGTTGCTGCTGCCGACGCTGACGATTTGGGCGGTCACGTCGAGCGTCTTGCCCGGGGCCGGGGGGAGCAACGGCCGGCCATCCGCGTTGCTGGCGGACAGCCGCGCGATGGCGAGGATGGGGCCGGGTTCCGGCTGGCCTTCGGTGGCGAGGTCGGCGGCGCCGAGCGCCCGATCCGCGGAGTCGAGCGTCGCGATGAGGGTCGCGATCTGGTCCAAGAGTTTTTCACGGAGTGCGGTGGCGCCCGGCGCATCGGGGGGATTGCCTGCGGCATCGTGGATGTGGAGTTCGAGGCTGGCGGCGAGCACGTAGTGGTAGCTGTCGTGGCACCAGCCGAGCTGTTCCTCGATTTCCTCGAGTTCTTCCGCGTCCGGGTCCATGTGGAAGGTCGCGGCCGTATTGAATATCGCCGCGTCGTGGAGGTAGGCGTCCGTCGCCGGGATGACGGCATTCGTGAGTGTCGTGGTGTAGGCCGCGAGGTTGGTCGCGACCAGCAGCGCATGGGCGCCGGTGAGGGCGGCGCGGGCGGTGCTGGACGAGGGGACTGGCAGCGACATCGAGGCCAGCCCCACGGGTCCGTCACCCGCGGGCATGGGGGCCATCGCTGCCGGGGCGCCGCCCCCGGCGGGGGGCGGGAAGGTCGGTGGCGTGGCGCCGAAGGACCAGTACACGGCGTTGGCGGCCTCCTGTGGCAGGCCGACGCGGAGCCGGTCGAGGGCCATCTTGGCGTTGGCCGCGTTCGCGTAGATCTGCTCGAGGCTGAAGAGGATTTCGGTGGCGCGCGCCAGGCCCGCCTCGGCATCGGCCATCTCGCATTTCTCGAGGATGGTGTGCAAGAATGAGAACGTGGCTGCGCCGCGCCCGAAGATCTCGTCGGCGACGACGTCGATATTGCCCTGAGCCCGCACCACCGCCTCCCTCTTGGCCGCGGTGGCCCGGAGCTCGTTCAGGACAATGGCCTTCGAATCCCCGTAATCCAGCTCATAGGGCGGGCCGGCGATGGCCTTGTCGAGCGCGGTGGTCAGCAGCGGCTCCGTCGTCCTCCCGTACTCCTCGATGAGGTACTGGGCCCAGTAATTCGCGAATCGGGCCTTCCAGTCGAACACGAACTGATTGACGTCGATCTCGGCGTCGTCGGCGAGGGTGCCGATGGCTTCGCCGAGCGCCTCCTTGAACATGTCGCGGGCGGCCTTGGTGGCCCGCTCGCCAGTCCACTTGGCGATGTCGAGGAAAAGACTGAAAGACAGGGTGTCGATGTACTTCTTGATGAGCAACCCCTGGACGTCGAGGAACCAGAGCTTCTCCTCGATGAACTCGTCGAGTTCGAGCAGGGATATGATGAGGTCTAGGGTCAGGCCCATGGTCGAGGCGAAATACTCGCCGGCGAAGTTGCCATAGATCACGGCGTCCTCGGCCATGAGCTTGAAGGCGGCCTCGGCGAGGGTGATGCGCTGGAGGGCCTCGGTCAGCGAGGTCTGCTGGCCGAGCCAAGTGGCGGTGAGTTGCTCGGCGTCGGCGTAGGGATGCGAGAGCGCGGGGCCGGACACGTTGGCGTTCGAGGCGATCCACTCGATGGCGTCGCCCACCTCCCAGTCGCGCGCGTCGCCGGGGAATGCGGACAGGGCGGAGATCAGCGCCTCTTTCTTTTTGCGGGCGCTCTCGGTGAGCAGTCCCGCGAGGCCGAAGTCCACGCGCAGGTTGACGCCGTGTCGCAGCGCGATGGCCCGCGTGACGGGTTCGCAATCCGGCGCGCTGGCGGTGACGCTATAGATCGCGGCGGCGAGGCCATCGAAGCTATAGTCTCCCGCGGGATTGACGGTGGCTGCGGCGGCGAGCACGCCGCCGGGACCCTGCGCGGAAACGGAGGCGTTCCCGATGGGTTCGCCGGTGTCGGCCGTGCGGACCGCGCCATAGATACGCGCCTTGGGCCCGCGGGCGTCGACCGCGGCCGCCGCCGAAGCCACCTTGCCCGAGGCGTCTGTCACCGTCACCCGCGCCATGTGCATGTCGGACGTGGTGAAGGTGTGATCCAGGAACGATTCCTCGCCCGAATAGACGAGCAGGCCATCCACGAACCAGTCGTAGAAATAGCCCGGGGCGCCGCCGCTCACATCTGCCGTGAGGCGCACATCGAGCGGCGTCCTGCCGATCTCGGGGTCGGCGACCAGGGTGAGGATCAGCGCGGGAGCCGTGCCATGTCGCAGTACGATCAGCCCGCTCCGGTCGGCGAGGTAGATGAAGGGTGCCGCGTAGGCCACATCCTCCGCGCGGTAAGGTGTCATGTGCCGCCCGTCGAGGACGGGATGAGCCGCATCGCTGATGTCATACGCGCGGAGGCCGCCGTATCCCGCCACGTACGCGCATCCTCCCGAGGCCACCACCCGGTCGGCATCCTCGTCCAGCGCCCCGAGCGTGGCGGGGGAACCCGGGTTGCTGACGTCCGCCGTCCAGAACCCTTCCCCCACCGCACAGGCGATGGCGTTGGCGCCGACGAACACCCCGCGCACGCTCTTGCCGCCGCCCGGCAGCCACGTGCCCAGCAGGACCGGTGCCGCGGGGTTGGACACGTTGACGATCTTGAGGCCCGCCGTGCCATCCGCAACGTAGGCCACGCCGCCCACCACATCCACGTCATAACCCGCCGTGACCCCCGCGTATGTCCCCAGGATGCGCGGGCCGGATGTGGGCTGCCCTGGCTCGACGTCGGGATCGGTGACATCGACGATGATCAGCCCATCGTCACTGGCCACGTAGAGGGTGTTCCCCTCCAGATCCAACCCTTGCGCCCGCGTCCCGATCCAGAAAAGGCGGTCGTCGGTGTCGTATTCCGAGAGCGATGCCGTGTTGAATATGCGGATGCCGGAGCGCCAGTTGCCGGCGGCGCTGTAGCTCCAGAGCACGTGGGCGTGGGTGCCCACTTCGACCTTGCGGAAGCCGTCGATCGCGCCCGTGGCCCGTTCCTGGATCGGTGGGCTGGTCCCGACAAGCACCCGCAGCCCGCCGTTCGCATTGGTGTAGCCATAGGTCACCGAGTACGCCTCGCCCCCCGACAAGGCCACCCCATAGAAAAGGTTCGGCGAACTGCCCGAGGCGGGATACTTCCCCAGCAGCACCGGTTCGGCCCCGGGTGACCGGACCACTGGCACGAGCGCGACGATCGCCCCACACGCGATGCCCGCCACCATGCATCGCGCTGCGCGCACGCCCCCCGTCCTTTCGATCTCTGCCCCGATCCCCGTCTTCACACGCACCCCTTCCGTCAGGGGGTCGTCGTGTGGCCGAGCGCCGGTTGGCGGCACACCCACGCCGCGACCCGCGGTCGGTCGTGCGCGGCGCACCCTCTATGTCACAATCTAATCTCAATGACATTCTGGCGCAAACGGAAGTGATCGCGCGCAAAGCCGCACCCGCACGCCGTGCGCGTACGTGTCCGAGAATCAAGCGGTCGTGCTTGCTAGCAACCAGTTGGGCTTGGCAAAGTCCGAAGGGCAGGCATGTGCGGCATCGCGGGCATCTGGTTTCGGGACGGCCGTCCGGTGGAGGAGGGGCCGCTGCGCGGCATGAACGCGATGCTGGCCCACCGCGGGCCGGACGGCGATCGCGTCCTTGCGGAGGGGCCGGTGGGGTTTGGGCACCGCCGGCTCGGCATCCTCGATCTGTCGCGGAACGGGGATCAACCGATGGCTTCGGGGGATGGTCGGTTCTGGGTGACATTCAACGGCGAGATCCACAACTATGTGGAATTGCGCGACGCGTTGGTCGCGCTGGGGCGCCGCTTTCGATCGACGGGGGATAGCGAGGTCATCCTCGGCGCCTTCGAGGAATGGGGCAGCGGCTGTTTTGCCCGCTTCAACGGGATGTGGGCGATCGCGATCTGGGACCGCCGGGACCGGGAACTGACGCTGTGCCGGGACCGGTTCGGGATCAAGCCGCTCTGCTACAGCGCGCGCGGTGCGCGGATCGCGTTTGCCTCGGAACCCAAGGCCATCCTCCGGGCGTTTCCCGAGGAGCGCGAGGCCGACATGGACGAGGTCCACGCCTTCGTGCTGGGCGTGAGCCCCGATCGCGGCACCGCCACGTTCTTTCGGAACATACGCTCTGTTCCGCCCGGGAAATATCTGGTGTTTTGCGAGGGGGGCGCCGTCCGCGAAGCGGGCTACTGGGATTTCGAGCCGGGGCGCGAGGAGCCCGACGCGCGGGCGGAGGAGAAGTTCCGGCACCTGCTGACCGACTCGGTGCGGCTCCGGTTGCGCAGCGATGTGCCGGTCGCCGCGCTGCTCAGCGGGGGGCTCGATTCGTCGGCGGTGACCCGCCTCGCGGCCGGCATGGCGAACGAGCCGATCCAATGCTTCTCGCTCCGCCTGCGCGAGGCGGATCACGACGAGAGCCGGTTCTCGGCCATGGCGGCGGACGACCCGGCGCGATTCCGCATCCACTGGGTCGAGCCCGGGCCCGGAGGCATGCCCGAGACGATGCGCGGGATCACCTGGCACCACGATGCGCCCATGCCGATGCGCGGGCGGTGTGGCATGTGGGCCCTGTACGGCGCGGTTCGGGAACGCGCCAAGGTCGCGCTCATCGGCGAGGGCGGCGACGAGATGCTGGCGGGGTATGACCGATTCCTGTTCCCCCACCTCCTGGACCAATGGCGGGACCGGGGCCTGGCGCGCGCGCTATCGCCGCGCGGGCTCCGGGAGGCGGTCGCGCTGACGGGACTCGACCCGGGCCCATGGTGGTTCACGTGGCCCAGCGTTTCGTTCATGCCCCTGGCCCTGGGCGCGGGGCTTGAAATGGGTTTCGCGCACCGATTCGTGCATCCCGATTTCCGGCGCGGGCGCCGTCCCATCGAGTGGGACGGTGTGCTCAACGCCTGGTTGCGGCGCGACGTGCCAAGGCCTTTCCGGAGCCACCTCAACAACGCGCTCTGGCTCGAGTTTCGGACCGCCGGATTGCCCGAACTCCTGCACGCCGCCGATGCGATGAGCATGGCCTTCTCCGTGGAGGCGCGACCCCCGTTCCTCGACCACCGCCTGGTCGAGTTCTGCTTTTCCCTGCCGCATGACGAGAAGATCCGCGATGGCTGGACCAAGAGCCTCCTGCGGCGGAGCACGGACGGCATCCTCCCCGAGGCCATCCGGTGGCGGCGGGACAAGAAGGGGATGCCCACGCCCAACTCCGCGTGGATGCGGAGGGACGAGAACCTGGGCGCCTTCCGCGATCTCCTCGGCGAGCCGCGGACCCTCGGACGAGGGATTTTCGAGCCGCGCCAGTTGGCGGGCGTCTGCGACGATTTCCTGCGCGGGCGCCCCGGCTCGATCCTGCCCTACGACCGACTCCTGTGGCACTTCGTCACGCTGGAGATGTGGTTCCGCATGTTCATCGACGCCCCGGTCGCGCCGGAGGGCGCGGGAATACACCCCGTCGCGCCGAAAACGCACGCGGCGATTTGATCTCGATGACGGCGGTCCTCGGCCTATGAGCGGCGCCTGGCGCGCCATCCGAGGGCACCCAGCAGCGCCAGCGCCATGGCGGCCCATGTGCCGGGCTCCGGGATCACCGAGGACCACGTGCCGCCGAAACGGATCTCGTCCACGAACGGATCATTGGCCCCCTGAAAATCGCCGAACGATATCCGGTCGAACGAGAAATCGCCGGCGCCCAGCAGGCTGGCCGTGGCGAGCGTGGGTTCGGCCAGCAGGTTCGTGGGATCCAGGTAGCCGTAAACGCTGTCGTCGCCCGAGTTGAAAACGAACTTGAGCACGATGAAGTGCGTGTTGGTGTCGACCGGGCCCGACGTCAACTGCGCGATGCTGTCGACCCTGTCGTAGATGGCGAGCCGGTTCTGTTGGTCCGTCTGGATCTGGAAGACCATGTTGCCATCGGCGTCCCCGTCCCGCTGGAGCGTGAGCGGGCTGGAGTACTGGCCGTTGGTGTTGACATACTTGAACAGGAGGCTCGCGTAGAGGGTCTCGCCATCGGCGCCGATATTGCCGGCGCTATCCAGGTAGCCATTGAGTCCGAATAGCCCGCCCGCGTTGGTGTCCATGGTGCGCCCGGTATTGCCCCCGAGAATCTGGACCTTGTTTCCGGTGACATCCACGCCGCGCCCATTCAGGTCGGTGTATGAAAGGCTATTGGTGACCACGGCGGTGTCGTTGCCCGACACGAATTCCCGCCAGTTGTTGGTGAAACCGTAGCCGGTCGCCGTGTTGTTGATGAGCGTCAGGTTCGTGGGATAGTCGAAGCCCTCGTGCGCGAGCGATTGCGCCCGCCCGGGCGATGCCCCAGCCCACAGCAGATGCAGCACGACCGCAGACACAATGATGGCACTTGTCTGTTTCATCACGACCTCCTCCAATCGATGTGCATTTTGAGCCAAAAAATGGGGCGCGAACAAGACCGCATGCACCCGCCCGGCAAACTATTAGCCGAGCTCTGTTAGGTCATTAAAACCTAATTTAGATCCCGACGATGTGCCGGTCTCACGCGACGAGGCCGCGGATGACGTGGGCCTTCTGGACGCCGGTGAGTTTCTGGTTGAGGCCCTGGAAGGGGACGATGAGGCGCTCGTGGTCGATGCCGAGGAGGTGGAGCAGGGTGGCGTGGAGGTCGCGGACGTGGACGGGGTCTTTGGCGACGGAGAAACCGACGGGGTCGGTCTCGCCGTGGGAGGTGCCGGCGCGGGTGCCGCCGCCGGCCAGCCAGACTGTGAAGGCGTCCTTGTGGTGGTCGCGGCCGAAGAAGGGTTTGTCGACGCCGGCGCGCAGCTCGCGCATGGGGGTGCGCCCGAACTCGCCCCCCCAGACGACGAGGGTGTCCTCGAGCATGCCGCGCTGCTTGAGGTCGATGAGCAGGGCGGTCATGGCCTGGTCGACGTCGAGGCACTTCTGCTTGAGGCCGACATCGACGGAGCCGTCCTCGGAGGTGCCGTGGTGGTCCCAGTTCCAGTCGAACAGTTGGATATATCGGACGCCGCGCTCGGCCAGGCGGCGGGCGAGGAGGCAGTTGTTGGCGAAGGATTCCCTGCCGGGGCGGGTGCCATAGAGGCGGTGGATGTGCTCGGGCTCGCTTGAGATGTCCATGGCCTCGTGGGCGTGGAGCTGCATGCGGTGGGCCATCTCGAACTGGGCGATGCGGGTCATCGTTTCCGGGTCGCCGATCTCCTCGTAGAGCCTGCGGTTGATCTCTTCGATGGCCGAGAGGGCGCGGCGCCGGACGTCGTGGGTGACGCCCTTCGGGTTGGAGAGATAGAGGACGGGGTCGCCCTCGGAGCGACACTGGACGCCCTGGTACACGGAGGGCAGGAAGCCGGCGCCCCAGGCGGCCTTGCCGGCATCCGGCTGGCTGCCGCCGGAGATGAGCACGACGAAGCCGGGGAGGTTCTGGTTCTCGGTGCCGAGGCCGTAGGTGACCCACGAGCCGATCGAGGCATAGCCGAGGTTGGCGTTGCCGGTGTGGAGCAGCAGCTGTGCCGGGGCGTGGTTGAACTGGTCGGTCTGCATCGACTTGACGAGGCAGACGTCGTCGATGACCTTCCGGAAATTGGGCAGGAGGTCGGACACCATCGTGCCGCTGGCGCCGGAGGGGGAGAACCTGTGGCGCGGGCCGAGCATGGCGGGCACCCCGGTGATGAACGCGAAACGCTGGCCCTCGAGATATTCCTTCGGGCACGGCTTCCCGTCGAGGCGCGCCAGCTCCGGCTTGTGGTCGAAGAGATCCAGCTGGCTCGGCGCGCCCGACATGTGGAGGTAGATGACCCGCCGGGCGCGCGGGGGGGCGTGCGGGGAGAACTGCTCCATGGGCCTGGCGAGGTCGCGCGCGGGCGCCGCGGGCGCTGATGCGCGGGCCTTGCCCAGCGCCTCCGCCAGCCACAGCGCGCCGAGTCCCGTGGCGCAGTCCCGCAGGAAATGGCGGCGCGTCGCCAGGCCGACGTATTCCCGCGCCAGGTGCCCGCTCGCGCTCATCGCGTCATGACCCGGTCGAGATTGAGGATGGCGCCGGCGACGACGACCATGGCGGCTTGCTCGGGCGGGATGGGCGCGGCGGCGTCCTTGGAGAGGTTGCGGTACATGGCGGCGGTATCCTGGTACAGGGACGCGAGCGACTCGACGTCGGCCGGCTCCGCCAATTCCAGGGTGGCGAGGCGCAGCCCCTCGGCGATCGCCTCCTTCGGGGGGCGGTCGGGGGAGGCCGCCATGCGTTTGGCCAACGACTGCGCGCACTCGAGGTAGACGGGGTCGTTGAGCGTCACCAGGGCCTGGAGCGGGGTGTTGGTGGGGATGCGGCGCATCGAGCAGACCTCGCGCAGCGGCGCGTCGAAGGTGACGAAGCTCGGGTAGGGCGAGAGGCGCTTCCAGTACGTGTACACCGCGCGGCGGAAGCGGTCCTCGCCCTTGGATTCGACCCATTTCGCGTTGCTGCGGGCGCTGCGCCAGACCCCCTCGGGCTGCGGCGGCATGACCGGGGGCCCGTACATCTTCGCGCTGAGCAGTCCGGCGACCGCCAGGGACTGGTCGCGCACCATCTCCGCGGTCAGGCGCTGCCGCGGCCCTCGGCTGAGGAATCTATTCCGCGGGTCTTTCTCGCGCTTCTCGGGCGTCGCGACCGCATCCTGGCGATACGTGGCAGAGAGCACGATCTCGCGCATCAGCGCCTTCGTGTCCCACTTCAGATCGACCGCGAACCGGCGCGCCAGATGATCGAGCAACTCGGGATGGCTGGGCGGCGTGCCCGGGCTCCCGAAATCCTCGAGCGTCTCGACGATGCCGAGGCCGAAGAGCTGTTCCCAGATGCGGTTGGCGGCGACGCGAGCGGTGAGCGGGTTCGCGGGGTCCGCGATCCAGCGGGCGAGGCCGAGGCGGTTGGGCGGCGCGTTGGTCGGGAACGCGTGGAGGATGGACGGCACGCCGGCCCGGACGGCATCGCCAAGGTCCAGCCAATTGCCGCGGCGAAAGACGCGTGTCTCGCGCGCGAGCGCCGCCGGCAATTCCCGCATGACGGGCACCCGTGTCGCAGGGATCTTCTTGATCTCCTCCAGCAGCCGGGACCTTTCCGTCAGGGCCGCCGCGGCGCGCTGGCGCAGCTGCTGCTCGTTCCACCGGGGATCGGAATCGACGCGGATCGTGAAACGCCGGAGGATGGGCTGCTGCGCGCCATCGTGGCCGAACTTGTGGTGGATCCGGAAAACGAGCTGCTCCTTGGGCTTCAGCTCGATCGGCGCCGCGGGGAGGAACACGGCCCAGCGCGGGTGGGTCTGCTTCGGGTAGCAGCCCCAGCCCTCCTTGGACTTGGGGTCGAGCGAGTCCATAGGCCAGAGCGGGTCTCCCGCGACATCCGAGACCGCGAGCGCCATGGGCTGTGGCGTCTCCTTCCCGCGGGCATCGCGCACCGCGCACTCCAAATACGAGACGACGAAGGGGTCGCCCGGCGATGCGGCGGACTTGCCCTCTTGCATCAGGGCGTCGATGCGCACCGCGTCCACCCGGCGCACCGGCGATGCGCCCGCCACGGTGTGCACGCTGCCCGCCGGGGTGTCGGCACCCGTGGCGAGCATCCTCTTGCCCGGGCCGAGTTCCCGTACGAGCAACCGCGTCTTGTCGGTGGAGCCCGCCTCCCGATAGTCGAGGTCCCGCCACTCCGCGCGCGCCGCGAGCGCCTGGAATGGCGACATGAAATCCGCCTCCGTCCTGGAGAGCGCCTCCTCCAGCTGGAATAGCTCCAGACGCCGCTTGTCGTCGAGGGCGACCCCCCGCATCGGGTGGTGGTCGCGGGTGTCGTGGTCGGCGGTGCTGTTGAAAAAGGCCATGAACCGGTAGTAGTCCTCGTGGGGGAATGGGTCGTAGGGGTGCGAGTGGCACTGCACGCAGCCGAAGGTCGTGCCCATGAAAGCCTGCCACGTCGTGTTCACCCGATCGATGACGGCCGCGACGCGGTACTCCTCGTCGTCGGTGCCGCCCTCGACATTGGTCTTCGTGTTCCGGTGGAACGCGGTCGCGATCCAGGCGTCGGGCCCCGCGTTGGGCAGGAGGTCGCCGGCGAGCTGCGCCTGCACGAACTGGTCGTAGGGGAGGTTGGCGTTGAAGGCGCGGATGACCCAGTCCCGGTAGGCCCAGATGTCGCGGTGCGAGTCCTTCTCGAAACCGTCGGTGTCGGCGTAGCGCGCGAGGTCGAGCCACATCGAGGCCCAGCGTTCGCCAAAGCGCGGCGAGGCCAGCAGCCGATCCACCGCCCTCGCGTAGGCGTCCGCGGAACCATCCTTCTCGAACGCCCGCGCCTCCTCGGGCGTCGGCGGCAGGCCGGTGAGGTCCAGCGAGACGCGGCGCAATAGCCGCGCCCGCGGCGCCTGGGCCGCGGGTTTCAGTCCCATCGCCTCCAGCCGCGCCAGCACGAAACGGTCGATGTCGTTCTGGCACCAGGCGCGATCGCTCACCGCCGGAAGTTCCGGGCGCCTCGGCGGCGCGAACGCCCAGTGTTCTGCCCACGGGGCGCCTTCCTGGATCCAGCGCTCCAGCAGCGCGACCTGCTCCGGCCCCAGCGCCTTGCCGTGATCCGGCGGCGGCATCCGCACGTCCGGATCGGTCGATCGGACCCGCGCCAGCAGTTCCGAACGGGACGGATCCCCGGGCACGATCGCCGCGCGCCCCGACTTCTGCGTCGCCAGCGCCCGTTCCCGGTAGACGAACGACAGGCCCCCCGCCTGCTTCACGCCGCCGTGGCACGATGTGCAGTTACCGTTCAGGATCGGGCGCACGCCCGCGTTGAAATCGACCGCCGAGGGCGCCGTGGCCCCCGCGGCCTCGCGCCGGGCCTCGCCCTCCGCCGCCTTGCGCGAGCAGCCGCCCGCGCAGAGCGCCGCGGCCAGCCCTACGAGAGTCCACCCGCGCGCCATCATCCTCGCCCCAGAATCCATGATCGCTTATACGACAGCGGGACACTCTAATGCACAGCGCCCACTTTGCCAACCCGGAGGGCGGGCGAAGGGCGGGGCGGCAATTTTCTTCTCGCCTACGGGCCCTGCGCCGATATGCGTAGGCGCGCGATGAGACTCCGGGCCCTGCAGGGATTGCGACCGACGCCCGCGACCGCCCCGGCGGTGGCCGCGGTGCCCTATGACGTGGTGGACACCGAGGAGGCCCGCGCGCTGGCGGAGGGCAATCCCCTGAGCCTGCTGCACGTCACGCGGGCCGAGATCGATTTCCCGGAAGGGACCGACCCGCACTCCGACGCCGTCTACCGCCGCGCGTCCGAGAACCTGCATCGCCTGGAGCGCGAGGGCGCGCTCATCCGCGAGAAGGGCCCGTGCCTCTACCTCTATCGGCTCACGATGGGCCCGCACCAGCAGACGGGGCTCGCCGGGCTCTTCCACATCGATGACTACGCCTCCGACGTCATCCGCAAGCACGAGAGGACGCGGCGCGACAAGGAGGACGACCGCACGCGGACGGCGCACGAGCTCAATGCCCACGTCGAGCCGGTGTTCCTGGCCTACCGCGACGATCCGGCGATCGACCGGCTCGTGCAATGGGCGCAGGCCGCCGCGCCGCTCTTCGATCTGGTGGCCCCGGATGGCGTGCGCCACACGCTGTGGCGCGTGGCCGGCGTGGACACCTTCATCGGCGCCTTCGGCAAAGTCCCCGTGGCCTACGTCGCCGACGGGCACCACCGGAGCGCCAGCGCCGCGCGCGTCGGCCAGGAGCGCCGGTCGGCCAACCCGCGGCACACGGGCGAGGAGCCGTACAACTGGTTCCCGGCGGTGATCTTCCCCGCCTCGCAGCTCCGCATCCTCGCCTACAACCGCCGGGTGCTCGACCTCAATGGCCACTCCGCGGCGGCGTTCCTCGATGCGCTGCGCGAGGTCGCCCCCGTCACGGCGGGCGCGCCGCCCGAACCCCGCGGGCCCGGCGAGGTATCGATGTATCTCGGGGAGACATGGTATTCCGTCGCTCTCCCCGGGCCCGCCTCCGATGATCCCGTCGCCCGACTCGATGTCTCCGTCCTCCAGGACCGCATCCTAGGCCCGGTCCTCGGCATCGATGACCCGCGCACCAGCCAGCGCATCGAGTTCATCGGGGGGATCCGCGGCACCGGCGAACTGGAGGCGCGGGTCCGCGCGCACGGGGGCGTCGCCTTCTCGATGGCTCCGGTCACCATGGCCCAGCTCATGTCTGTGGCGGACGCGGGGCGCATCCTCCCGCCGAAGAGCACATGGTTTGAGCCCAAGCTCCGCTCGGGCTTCTTCATCCACGCGCTGGATTGACTCGAATTTTGCCGCGCCACCCCCCGCAGCCGAACGCGCGAGCGTTTGGCCAAAGCCTCGCGGCTTCGGCCACTTCTTTTGCCCCGGTGGTCCCTCGCCCCGAGCCGCGTATCAGATCGGCCCCGGCGGGGGATGCGCGGTCTCCGCCTCGATGCGGGCCTTTTCGGCGGGCCACTTGGCGAGGAGGACCGCGACCCAGCGCAAGTCGTCGGTATTCTCCAGCGCGATCTTCAGGATCATGGTCAGCGGCACCGAGAGCAGCATTCCCATCGGGCCCCAGACCCAGCCCCAGAACACCAGCGACAGGATCACCACCAGCGTCGAGATGCCAAACTGGCGCCCCTGCAAGGTGGGCTCGATGATGTTGCCCAGGGCCACGTTGATCCCGATGTAACCGAGCATCACCAGGAACGCCTGGCCCGGGCCGCCGAACAGCCCGAGGATGATGGGCGGTATCGCGGCCAGGATGGACCCGATCGTCGGGATGTAGTTCAGCGCGAAGGCCACGATGCCCCACAGGATGGGAAAATCGACGCCGAGCAGGGCCGTCCACAGCCCCGCCAGGATGCCCGTCACGAGGCTCACGCCCGTCTTGATCCCGAGGTACTGCTGCACCTCGCCAACGATCTTCCGAAAGCGGCCCAGGTCGGCTTTCTCGCCGAGCAGGAAGCGCAGCTTCTCCGGGAAACCGGATGCCTCGGCCAGCATGAACACCATGATCAGCAGGACGAGGAACGTGCTGGAGAGCACGGAGGCCAGGCGGGCCACGGTGCCCTGCGCCAGGTCGATCACGGCGCCCGGGTCGATCAGGGAGAGCGGCACCTCCTTGGCCATCGGAACGCCCCGGTCGACCAGCCACTGCACCCCGTCCCGGATCAAACCCTCCATCTGCTTCCGGTACTTCGGGACGGCTGCCTGGAATTGGCTCAGCGACTCGGTCGCCAGAAAGATGACCACGCTGAGGATGGCGACGATGGCCAGCACCGACAGCAGCACGGCGACGGGGCGCGGCACGCCACGCCTCTGCATGCCCAGCATCATCGGCACGCTCAGGATCGCCAGAAACAGCGCCAGCGAGAAAGGCAGCAGCACCGGGGACGCCATCTTCAGGCCGTGCACCACCACGACCAGGCACGCCGCCACGAAGAGGAAGCGCGCCCCCGCCTTGCTACTGCCGCCCAGCAGGGGGTTCATTGCACTCCCCCCTGCGCCGGCGGGTCCGCCTGTCGAAAGACCACGCTCACTCCCCCCACATGCCACGAACACCCGGCCGTTGCAAGATTGCCGTGGCGCGCCGCGCCAGGGGGGCCGGGGCGGCGCCCCCCCGGATGGTCGGGACCGCGCTTGACGGGGGTCCTGACGGATTCATGATGCCCATAAGAGAATCTGGTTTGGCAAATGGGCCCTTCCGGACAGCTCTGTGGAGGCACCGTGGCCAAGTCGAAAGTCGAGGAGATCAAGGAACAGAGCCGGCAGTTGCGCGGCACCATCGCGGAGACGCTCGCGGGCGAGGCGACGCATTTTTCCGAGGAGGACTACCAGCTGCTGAAGTTCCACGGGAGCTACCAGCAGGATGACCGGGACCTGCGCGCGGACCGCAAGAGGCAGGGCCTGGACAAGGCGTGGATGATGATGGTGCGCTGCAAGAGTCCGGGCGGCGACATGACCGCGGAGCAGTGGCTGGCGCACGACCGGATCGCGGACGAGCTGGCCAATGGCACCCTGCGCCTCACCAGCCGTCAGGGCGTCCAGTTCCACGGCGTGCTCAAGGGCAACCTCAAGGAGGTCATCGCGCGGATCAACCGCTCCGGCCTGACGACGCTGGGGGCATGCGGCGATGTCGTGCGCAACACCATGGCCCCCGCAACGCCCCTCAAGACGCCGGCGCACATCGCCTGCCAGTTGCTGGCGCGCGAGATCAGCCGCGAGTTCTTGCCCAAGACCACCGCGTATCCCGAGATCTGGCTCGACGGAGAGAAGCTGAACTTCGAGCCCGGCAGGGAGGTCGAGGAGCCGGTCTACGGGAAGCACTACCTGCCGCGGAAGTTCAAGATCGGCATGGCGGTGCCGCCGCGCAACGACTGCGACATCTACACGCAGGACGTCGGGTTGGTGTGCCACGCCACGGCCGACGCGGTCGAGGGATTCACGGTCCTGGTCGGGGGAGGCTTCGGCATGTCGCACGGCCAGGCGCTAACGTACCCCGTGCTGGCGAGGCCCCTCTTCTTCGTCAAACCCGAGCACGTGATCGAGGCCGTGCTGGCCATCATCGCCGCGCAGCGCGACCACGGGAACCGCGAGGACCGCAAGCAGGCCCGCCTCAAGTACGTCATCGAGAAACACGGGATCGACTGGTTCCGCAAGGAGGTGCTGGCCCGCATGAAGGCGCCGACCGCGCCGGCGCGGGAGGTGCGGTTCGACACCGTGGGCGACATGCTCGGCTGGCACGAGCAGGGCGACGGCAGGCTGTTCTGCGGCGTCCACGTCGAGCACGGGCGCGTCAAGGATGGCGAGGTCGCCCGATACCGATCGGCGTTCCGCGCCATCGCGCAGAAGATCGGGTGCCCCCTCCGCATCACGCCGAATTCGCGGATCCTGTTCTACGACATCGACCCCTCGCGGCGCGCCGAGGTCGACGCGATACTCGCGGGGCATGGCGTGCCCCTGCCGTCCGGCATGACCGAGGCGCGCAAGACCTCGCACGCCTGCGTCTCGCTGCCCACCTGCGGCCTCGGTCTCGCCGAGAGCGAGCGCGTCTTCGGCTCCGTCATGGACAAGATCGACGCCGTGCTGCGCGACCTGAAATTGGACGGGGAACCCCTCCTGATCCGCATGACGGGCTGCCCCAACGGCTGCTCCCGGCCCTACAACGCCGACCTCTCCTTCGTGGGCCGCGCGCCCGGCAAGTACGCCTTCTACGCGGGCGGCTCGCACCGCGGCGATCGGCTCGCCGGCCTAGAAAAGAAGGTCGTCACCGAGGAGGAGATCCCGTCCGTCGTGCGCGGGTACCTCGAGGAGTTCGTCAGGGGGCGCAAGGCCGGCGAGTCCTTCACGGACTTCTGGGGCCGCACCCGCGGCAGCGGGGCCGCGCCGCACCCGTCCCAGTTCCACGAGGAGTTCGCCGAGCGCGCCGCCAAGGGCCCCGGCAAGGGCTGCTCCGGGGCGGAGGGCTGACCCGAGAATTGCCGCAGCGCTTCCCGTGGCCGAACGCGTGAGCGTTTGGCCCAAGCCTCGCGGGCTACGCCGACGCGACTGACCTGCATCGGGCGGTCTTGCTTTGCGCCAGCCCGGCGGACTTGGCAAAGTCCGACGGGCTGGTAGGAGTTGAAGATGCCGCGAAAGAAGAACCCACGTGACGGGAAGTTCTCCATCGGGGTGATCCAGATGGCGCTGTCGGCGAGGCCCTCCGAGAACATGAAGGCCGCCGCCGCGCGCGTCGCGCGGGCCGCGCGCTCCGGCGCGCAGGTCATCTGCCTGCCCGAACTGTACCGGTCGCAATACTTCTGCCAGCGGGAGGACGCGGCGCTCTTCGACCTCGCCGAACCGGCCCACGGCCCATCCTTCAAGCTCTTCTCCGGCGTCGCGCGCAAGCACCGCGTGGCCCTCGTCGTGCCCTTCTTCGAGCGCCGCGCGGCAGGCCTGTACCACAACAGCGCCCTGGTCATCGATGCCGACGGCTCGCTCGCTGGACTCTACCGCAAGATGCACATCCCCGACGACCCGGCCTATTACGAGAAATTCTATTTCACGCCCGGCGATCTCGGTTTCCGCGCATTCGACACGCGATTTGGCCGCATTGGCGTGCTGATCTGCTGGGACCAGTGGTACCCCGAGGCCGCCCGTCTCACTGCGCTCCAGGGCCCCTCGGTCCTCTTCTATCCCACCGCCATTGGCTGGCACCCCGAGGAGAAGAAACGGCTCGGCGAACGCCAGCGCGATGCCTGGTTCACCGTGCAGCGCGGCCACGCCATCGCCAACGGCACCTACGTCGCCGCCGCCAACCGCACCGGCCTGGAGCGGCCCGTGAAAGGCCAGGACGGCATCGAGTTCTGGGGCACCTCCTTCATCGCCGACCCGCAGGGTGCCGTCGTGGCCAAGGCCGGCACCGCATCCGAGGAGACGCTCATCGCCGAGGTCGACCCGGCCCACCTGGAGGACATCCGCCGCAACTGGCCCTTCCTCCGCGACCGCCGCATCGACGCCTACGGCGATATCACCCGCCGCATGATCGATT
>JADLBR010000310.1 GCA_020847615.1 Verrucomicrobiia bacterium | reverse complement strand
GGCGCCGACGCTCCTCCTGGAGGAACAACCATGACCGTGACGGATGCCGCGCAGCTGCCGGAGCAGAAGTTCTCCTGGGGCACGCTGCAATGGCTGTGCGATGGGAAGCTCTCGCCCGGGGCGGCGCAGACGGTGGGCATCGCCGAGATCCTGCCGGGCCACGAGAACCCGCTGCACTACCACCCCAACTGCGAAGAGGTATTATATATGATCTCCGGGAAGGGGGTTCACAGTTTCGATGGGCGCGCGGTGGATCTGGGCCCGGGCATGACCATCCGCATCCCCGCGGGCGTCAAACACAACCTCAGGAATACGGGCTCCGAGCCCATCCGCTGCCTGATCTCCTTTTCCTCGGGCGACAGGCAGACGGTTTTTCTGGAGCAGAAGCCATGAGGGCGATGATCGCAGCTGCGGCGCTCGGCACCGTCCTTCCGGCGGCCGCCGGGGCGAACGCAGCGAAACCCAACATCATCCTCATCGTCACGGACGATCAGGGCTACCCGGATCTCGGCTGCATAGGCGCGAAACCCATCCTGACGCCGAACCTCGACCGCCTCGCGCGCGAGGGGGTGCGCGGCACGAGCTTCTACGTCACCTGGCCTGCGTGCACGCCCTCGCGCGGGAGCATCCTCACCGGGCGCTACCCGCAGCGCAATGGCCTCTATGACATGGTTCGCAACGACATGGTCAACCACGAGCACCAGTACACGCCCGAGGAGTACGCCGTTTCCCCCGAGATGACCCTCGGCCTGGACCCGCGAGAGGCCACGCTCGGCGACGTGCTCCGATCGGCGGGATACGCGACCGGCGTGGTGGGCAAATGGGACATGGGCCAGGCGAGGCGCTATCTTCCCCTCCAGCGCGGCTTCGATTTCTTCTACGGCCACGGCAACAACGGCATCGATTACTACACGCACGAGCGCTACGGCATCCCGTCGATGTTCCGCGGCAACGGGCGCACCCAGGAGGATCGCGGGACCTACGCGACCGAAGTGTTCAGGCGCGAGGCCCTATCGTTCATCGCCCGGGACACCGCGCGCCCCTTCTTCCTATACCTGGCCTTCAACGCCCCCCACAGCGCCTCGAGCTTCGGCAAGCCCGGCGTGCAGGCCCCGCCCGAATATCTGGCCATGTACGCCGAGAGCAAGATCCCCGAGAAGACCCGGCCCTTCGCCGCCGCCGTCACGTGCATGGATGCCGCGATCGGCGCGATCCTCGCCGAATTGGAGAAGGGAGGGAGGGACAAGGACACGCTGGTCCTTTTTCTCTCCGACAACGGAGGGAGCGGCAACGGCGGCAACGCGCCGCTAAAGGGTTCCAAAGGGACGATGTGGGAGGGCGGGCTCCGCGTCCCCTTCATCGCGTGGTGGCCCGGGCGCATCCCCGCGGGCGGGGTCACCGACGCCTTCCTCACCTCGCTGGAATTCATGCCGACCCGTGCGGCAATAGCGGGCGCCCGGCCGCCCGCGGTGCGGCTCGATGGCTTCGACATGCTCCCCGTGCTTCGCGGAGAGTCGCCCTCTCCGCGCGCCGAGATGTTCTGGCAGCGCCGCGGCGATCGGGCCGCGCGCGTCGGACATTGGAAGTGGGTGGAGTCCGGCAAGGGCGGGGGACTCTACGACCTGTCGAACGACATCGGCGAGACCAGGGACCTCTCTCTCGAGAAGCCCGACGTCCTCGCGATGCTCAAAGGCAAGTTCGACGCGTGGCGCCGCGAGATGGATGCCTCCGAGCCCCGCGGGCCGTTCCGGGATTACTGAGTCGCACGCAGGATACTCGCGCAGGGACGCGGGGACGCTGGGTGTTTCTTCCACTGCGTGAGTCGAACATCAATCCGGGTCAATCGGGAACTCAGATCCCATCCGGCAGCCGCCGGACCGCCGGGCCAGAAGATGTAGCCGAAGCCGTGAGGCTTTGGCGGCCAAACGCTCACGCGTTCGGCTACGGGGGGCGCTGCGGCTATTTTCAAGTCAGGGAAGCGGGAATCCGGGCGACCCTTTCCTGAGCTCCAGATGGACAAACCTGGACTATTCCCGGAAGGGCTTTCGGATAGTCTATTCTTCGAAGCGATCGCCCGCGGGCGCGGCCCTACGGCGCGAACGGCCCCTGCGCGCAGAAGAGATCGGTGCGCGTCTTGCCATTCTCGGTGATCCGGGCCAGCGAGTAGACGCTGCCGTCCTTGCCGATGGCGATGGAGTTGATGTAGAGCGGCCGCTGGCCATCGGGGTAGAAGATCGCACCCTGGTCTCGGCAGCGGCCGGTGGGGATGTGGTAGGTCACGAGGTGGAGGTTCTCGAGGCCCTTGGCCGCGCCCATCGCGATGCTGTCCTTGCCCTTGACGCGCTTGCCGTCGATGTAGATCGGCCCGCCGGTCAGGTAATGGATCGTGTCGCCATCGGGCCCGAGCGCGAAACCCAGATACCCGTAGCTGAATTGATCGAACATCCCGCTGCGCTTCGACACGTCCGACGTGATGCGGTCCAGGACCTCGATGCGCCGCGCCCGCGGATCGAAGCGGAAGAGGTAGCCCGAGTTCCCGTGGACGCCGTAGATCATCTTGTCCGCGGGCCGATAGAACGTCATGCGCCAGTTGTAGCCCATGTGGCCGGGCGACGTCGGGTCGTACTGGCCGAAGTAGTCCTTCCTCAGATCCTCGCCCTCGATCCTCTCGACGCTGTCGGTGTCGGCGCGATACCTGAAGATGTTCCCCTCCGATGTGCTGTAGTACGCGGAGCCGTCCTCGGGATCGACCGCGATCGAGCGGCAGACGGTGCGGTATTTTGCGCCCTGGGCGGCCTCTCCCTCGGCGCAGGTCTTTCCGAAGTTCTTCATGTCCCGCTTCGCGTAGTCGAAGCGGAAGAACATCCCGCTGGGCCACGTGATCCCGAAGCCGCGGTTGCGCCGGGTGTCCATGTTGAACGTCAGCACGCCCTCGCGCTCCGGGGCGATGCCGAAGTCCTCGAACTTGCGGGCCCCGATATCGTACGCGAGCAGGTGGCCGCCGGGATAGGGCCGCCAGCCCTCCGGCGGGATGCCCATGGTCTCCATGCCATCGACGATGCTGTAGAAGCCGATGTGCGTGGCGAAGAAGAGACGGCCCCCGGACTCGACAAAGTTCACGTGGCTCTTGCCCTGCACGATGGCCTTGGCCCCCTTCTCGCCGCAGGCCTCGGTCAGGTCGCCTAGGCACGTGATCTTCTGCGTCGCCGGATCCAGCGCGTACATCTTCGCGCCCACGTCGTATTTTTCGGCGCTCAGCACGTAATAGATGCGCCCGTCGCTGCCGGTGCCCATGGCGTTGTAGACATCGTGGGCATCGGGGAACCCGGAGTCGTAGGTCTTTGCGACGATCCTCCGGGCGGGCTGGAATGGGTCGGGCGCATCCGCGGCGGGCCCGGCGGTTGGAAACGAGAGCGCCAGGATCGTGGCCAGCATGTGGTATCGGGCGTATCGCATGGTGTGTCTTCCTTTCTCGGGATCGCTCTGGTGCCGGGTGCCTTCCGCGCCCAACCGCTATGATTTGGGCAGCGCGTCGCGGTGCGCCCAGACTTTCTCGAATGCCCGCGCGTACTGCTCCACCAGCTCCGGGCAATCCTTGCGGAACAGCGCGACGTTCATGGCCCGGGCGTTGACCTCCTCGCAGCCCGGCAGCACCTTGGGCACGTCCGGGGCGTGATGCCACCACTCCGGCTCGGAATAGACCGCGAACTTGTGGTTCTCGGGATAGTTGCCCGCGCCGACCGAGACGCCCTCGGCCGCCAGCGCCCTGATGACGGCCGCGCGCGAGGCGCCGGCCTTCGCCTCGTCGAGGAAGATCAGGTTGGAGTTGTAATACACGCGCTCCTGGTCCTTGCGGCAGACCGGCTCCGACAGGCCGGGCAACTGGCAGATGCGGTCGTTGAGCCTGCGGACCTGCCCGTTGATCGTGGCGTTCTGCGCCCCGAGTTTCTCCATCTGCGACAGCAGGAGGACCGCCGCCAGCGGGTGCATGCGCAGCTTCATCCCGAGGCCCGTGCCCTGATACTTGCGATAGGCGCTCTCGGACGAAAGGGCGTTGGCGGCGTACGGGCTCCCGGCGATGTATTTCCCGCAGACCTCGTAGTGCCCGAAGGCGGCCGCGCGCTCGAAGTCCTCGCGGTCCTGGTACACGCCCATGCCGCCCTCGATGCCGGGGAGGGGCTTTGTCGCCTGAAAGCTGTAGATGCCCATGCGGCCCCAGTTGCCGACCGGCTTGCCCTGCATCGATGCGCCGTGGGCGTGCGCGCAATCCTCCAGCACGATCAGCCCGCGCTCCTTGGCGAAGTCATTGATCTTGTCCATCTCGCACGGCAGGCCCCACGAGTGCATGGCCATGATGGCCCTGCACTTCGGCGTGATGGCCTTGCGCGCGTGCTCGACCGACAGCGTCGCGGTCCTCGGGTCGATATCCACGAAGACCGGCACGAAGCCGAAGAACCGCATCGGCAGGATCGCGCCGAAGAACGTGTACGAGGGCACCATGATCTCGGTGCCCGGCGGCAACTCGCGCGTCAGCGCGAAGTACATCGAGGTGAGCGCGCTCGTGCCATTCATGTGGCTCTTGCAGAATGGCACGCCGTTGAACGCCTTCCATTTCTCCTCCAGCCTCGCGTTGAAATCGTAGATGTCCGTCGAGTTGGACTCGATGGCCTCCACCAGCGCCCTCTTCTCGGCGTCGCCATAGGGGGGCCACTTGAAGATGGCCGCGCGCTCCTTGGCCGGGAGGGTGACCGCCGGGCTGCCCCCGGCCACCGCGAGCGCCTCGCCCTTGGCCTGGCCGCGCGAGGTCCCCGCCGCCATGCCGCCGACGATCGCGCCGCCCGTCTTGAGGAAATCCCGCCGCGTGAAGGCCGGGCCGCCGCGTTTCGATTGGGTCTTCATGATCGTCCTCCCCTCATGGTCCGCCGCCGGTTTCCGTTCCGATCGCTGGCTCGAAGACGGGACACCCTGTGTCCCAGCGATGCCCTTGTGCGGGGGGCGCGGAATCACGCCAGCGACTCTACCGCCCCCGGGCGCCGCGCGTCCAGAGGCGATTCGCCGTTGCGACGGGCGCGGGCCCTCGGGCGCGATCCGAGGGATCGGGTGGCCCACGTCGAGGGGATCGCCCGCCGTCAGGGCCGCGCGTAGAGGCCGATCTCGATCGACCGGAACTGGCACGTGGCCTTGCCCGCGTCGAGATTCCGGATCTCCACGCGGTTTTTGCCGCGCGCCACGAGGGCCAGCGGCACATCGAAGAACCGGAGGCGCTCGGCGGTGGGATAGGCCGCGTTCTGCGCCAGGGGCGGGAACAATTCGGTGCCCTCGTGATTCCGGCTCGCGAGCGCCGTCCCGTTCAGCCATGCGCCGATGCTCAGGCCCTCGCAGCTCTTCGAGGTCTCGACGCGGAGCGCGGCGCGCTCGAACCGGCCCCCGTGGGCGTCGTCCGGGATGATCACCTCGAGGGCCCGCTCGTCGTTGGCGGGGAACGTGCCGAATCCCGGGTACACCGCGTAGTCCTTCGACTGTGCCCTCAGGAATCCGATGTCCGTGATCCGGCGGAGGCCCGCCGCCATGGCGGGGCGGAGTTTATCCGGGACATAGTCGTAGTTGAAGAGGCTCAGCCCGTCGGCGCCGCGGTGGAACAGGTTCAGGGCGGAGGCGCGGTAGATCTCGAAGGTCGTGTAGCGCCGCGCGGATTTGTCCTTCGGCTGCTGCGCGGTCACGTAATTCATCTCGCCGTACAGCCTGGCCCGCCGCGTGTTGGCCCGGAATCCCTCGATGTCCAATTCCATGGTGTGCATGTAGAATGACGAGATATTGATCATGTCCACGAGGCCGGCCGCGTCCCAGCCCGGCACGTCGAGGCCCGCCGCCCCGCACTTCGCCAACGTCTCCGGCACGCGCACGCAGAGCCTGAGGGTCTTGCCGCGCGCGGCGCCGATCCCGTCCATCATGCCCTTGATCTGCCGGACGAGCGCCGTCATCACGGCGGCGCCCTCTTTCAGATCCGCATCCCGGAAGAACTTCGGGAAGCGTTGGAAATCCAGCTCGACGCCGTCCACGTCGTACCTCGCGCACAGCTCCTCGATGATCGAGAAGTAGTACTGCCGCACCTCGGGGCGCATGTAGTCGAACAGCCTGACGTCATCCTTTTTCGTGTACGGCGAGGTGTCCGAGTCCCCGAGCCAGTACTCGGGGTGCTCGCGCCAGATGGCGTTGTGGCTCGGCCAGTCCAGGTCGGTCACGTAGTGGTGGTCGTTCATGCGGTAGGAGATGAAAAAGTCCTTCCCGC
>JADLBR010000309.1 GCA_020847615.1 Verrucomicrobiia bacterium | reverse complement strand
CAGGGGGGCATCCTGTCGCTGACGCTGTCGCGGGATGCCGATATGGGGAGCGTGCCGCTGATCGTGGAGGGCTCACCCGCCCTCTCGTCGGATTCATGGCAGCCCATAGCGACCTATGATCCGGCGACCGGATGGCGCGCGGATCTGTCGGGCGCTTTTGTCATCGAGAATGGCCCGGGGCCCATCCGACAAGCCGAGGTCTTCCTGCCTTTCGGCTTGGATACGACCTCGCGTTTCTTCTGGCGCTTGCGGACGGATCTTTGATCGCGGGAAGCGCCCGGCCGTCGGGCGCCGGCGGCCCGCGGCCCGTTACCGCAGCGGCTTGAGGTGCGTGAGGGGCTCGTGGTCCGGCAGCTGGTCCCAGGCGAGCTTCGCGTCGGCGGCGGGGACGTGGCGCTCGGGGAGGCCGAGTTCTTTGAGGACAATGTTGCGGGCCATCGGGATGCCGACGGTCTTGAAGAAGGCGAGGTGCCGGTTGAAGCCCTGTCGCCCGAAACCGCAGTCGGTGGAGAGGATGAGTTTGTCGGCGGGGATGTGCTCGAGGCACCGGCGGACGCGGGCGGCGATCACGTCGGGAAAATCGGCCTGCAGCGTGCGGTGGCTGATGACGCCCACGGCGATCTTCTTCTTGAGGCGATCGCGGTAGGGCCTGAAGAGGGGCAATTCCTTGAAATTGTTCTCGGTGGCCTCGATGGTCCAGACGTCGCCCTTCAGTCGCTCGAGATAGATCTCCATCGAATTGGCGTACGATTCGTCCGAAAAGACCTTCTGCATGTTCGGGTTGCCCCAGCAGGTGTGGATCCAGACCTCGGCGCCCTCGAGTCCCTCGACCTCGCGGTTGAAGGCGTCCACCAGAAAATCCAGCAGCTCCTTCTTCTCGGGGCTGTAGCGGGCCATGAAGTGGAGCGTGGGTTCTTCGACCTGAATGACCTTGCAGCCGGACGCGGCGAGCTGGCGGAGTTCCAGATTCATGGCCTCGGCCATGTCCCAGATCAGCTGCTTCTTGTCATCGAGGTCGTATTCGGGCGTGTGGCTGTCCAGGAAGAACGCGAGGACCTGGGCGGAGCAGGAGCCGAACTTGACGGGCTTGCCGCTGGCGGCCGCCGCCTGCTGCGCGATGCGCCAGATCTTCGCGTACTCCAGCGGGTTCTTCGGATCGTGCCCGACCTTGCCGACGACGCGCGGCCATCGCCACGTCTTGTATATGGAATCCAGCATCGTGCCGATGGGATACGAGAGCAGCGGGGATCGGGTCCGCTCCGTCTGGAGCTCCTCGTGCTCGAGCCCATTCCACCGCTGCAGGGGGTAGTGGTGCCACGAGCGCCCCGCCACGTCCTCGTCCAGGTGGTAGTCGCCGGTGGTGAGGATGTCCAGTCCCGCGCGCGCCTGGTCGGAGACGACGATGGCGTGCGCGTCGGAGAATTGCTCGCGATACCACGGATCCATCATCGCGGTGTCCAGCGGGCGGCCCAGCAGGTTCAGGTTGTACCAGCGCGGGCGCGGCCACGAGCCGGTCACGGTGGCGGGCAGCATGAGGTCGCGCGTCGCGGTGAAGGCCATGGGGATCTCCTCCTTGGGTGGGCTGTTGTCGGGACGCTACAACATGTCCTGAACTTATCAACCCATAAGCTCACCTTCTGTGGTGCCCCGCCGCAACCCAAACCTCGGGGCGACAATACGCGCTGGAGTCCGCCGCACGGGGGGTGCGAGACTCTCCGGCACGATGCATCCCCGGCCCGCCCTCGTCGCCGCTGCGTTGCTCAGCGCGGTGCGAGGCGCCGTTGCCGTGGAGACCCAGGAGCGAGAGATCCCGCCGGCCTTCGGCCCCCACGTGAACCTGTCCGAGGCGGACTTCGTCCGGGCAAAGACCTTCCGGGCATCCGACAGGATCGTGGGGACCTACTACTTCTACTGGTACGATGCGGAGACGAAGGCACACCTCATCGATGGCGACGGGTCAGACGCGCTGACGACGCACCCGTCGTCGACGGAGGGTTTCTCCTACAAGTCGGTCGCATGGCACGGGAGACAAATGGAGGACATGATGGCCGCGGGGATCGACGTGGCCCTGCCGGTGTTCTGGGGTGGGCCGTCGGAGCACGAGGCGAACGCCCACAACCACTGGAGTTTCGCGGGCCTGCGGCCGCTGGTGAAGGCCCGCGAGGAACTGCTGCGGTCCGCAAGACGGGGCGGGCGCGAGCCGCCGAGGATCGGGCTCTTCTACGACACGAGCACGCTCCAGTTCAACGCGTGGGGCACGCACGTCGATCTCGCGACGGACTATGGGCGGCGCTGGTTCTACGCCACCGTCCGCGATTTTTTCTCGATGATCCCGCCGGCGCACTGGGCGATGATCGACGGTCGGCCGATCGTTCTCCTGTACTCGGCCGCGTTCGCAAAGCGCCACGACCAGGGCGCGATCGATTATTGCCGGGAGCAGTTCGCCCGGGAATTCGGCGGGCGCGTGCCGTGGATCGCGCGCGAGGTCTCGTGGCGAGTCGCGGCCGACGGCACGGTCGCCTGGGGTGGCGCCCTGGGGCTCAAGAATCCGGGAATCGCGTCGCTCGGCCCCGGCTACGACCACTCGGCGGTGCCGGGGCGCGCTCCCCTCGTGGTCGACCGCGAGGGCGGCGCCTTCTACGAGCGCAACTGGGTTCGATTCCTGCGCAGGCCATCGAATTTTGTGATGCTCGAGACCTGGAACGAGTTTCACGAGGGCACCGATATCGCGGAATCCAGGGAATACGGGCGGCAGTACATCGAACTGACCCGGAAGTACACCGACCTCTTCCGCAGGGGCGAGAAACCCCCGCTGCCCAAGGGCAAATACACGGGCGCTCGCGAGATCAGCATCCAACTCGCATCGGCCGACGACAGTCGGGGCCTGCGGCGCGTCGAGAATGCCGATGGCGTGACCGAGCCCACCTCGGTTGATGGGGAGGTCGCGCGCTCGAGCAAACCCGTGCCCGGCCGCATCCGCTACGCCTACTTCGCGGCCGATGATTCCTTCAAGGCCGCCGAGGCCCAGGGGTATGAGCTTGAGGTTGAATACCTCGATGCCTCCGCGGGCCGTCTCGGCCTCGAGTTCGACGGCAGCGACCGCGATGCCCCCTTCGAGGGCGCCTACAGCCCCAGCCCGGTGACCGCCGAGCTCTCGGGCTCCGGTTCGTGGGCCACCGCGACATTCCCCCTCCCCGGGGCGCGATTGCTAAACTCCCAGAATGGCGGCGCCGACTTCCGGCTCGTCGTCGATGCCGACGAGTTCCTCGTGCGCCGCGTCGTGCTGCGGCGGCAGTGAAACGGCGTGGTATTTGTCCGGGTGGCGGATACAAGTCTCCGCATGAGCAGGGATCGGCGGGCGCGTCGGGGCATCCTCGTCCTATCGCTTTGGACAGCGGTCGGATTCCACGCGGCGGGGGTCCCGGCGTGGGGCGCGCGGGTGCCGGATGGGCGGATCGCGCCCGACTTCGCGTGGCGCCCCGCCCGACCCAGCAACATCTTCCTCGAGGGCGAGGACCTGGTGCTCCCTTTCGAATCCTCGGCCGAGGTCGTCGCGTGCCGCGTGACCGATTTCTGGGGGCGGGAGATTCATGGGTGCGAGGTGCGTCCCGACGGCGGCTCCGGCGCATTGAGGCCGCCGCCCCGCAGGGGCTACTTTCTCGTGCGGGCACTGGCGAAGAAGGGCGGCGAGATGATCGCCGAGCGATACACCGCCTACGCGGTCATACCGCCCCATGCCGCGAGGGATCCGGCGGCGTCCCCCTGGGGCGTGGCAACCCACTTCGCACAGGGCATGGACCCGGGCATCATCGCGACCCTGAGGAAGGCCGGCATCGCGATGATCCGCGACGAGCTCTACTGGGACGAGGTCGAGCGACGCCCGGGCCAGTACGAGTTCGACGGGCGCTTCGTCCGATACATGCGCGCGGCCCACGAGGCGGGCGTATCGCCCCTGGTCATCATGTCGTACGCGAACAGGCTGTACGACGACGGGAAGACCCCATGGACGGACCAGGGTTGCGATGCCTTCGGCGATTATGGCCGCGCGATCATCGGGAAGTTCGGTCCCCAGATCCGGTGGCTCGAGGTGTGGAACGAATACAATGGCACGTGGTGCGAGGGCCCGGCCGCAGGGGACCGCCCCAAGAGTTACGCCAAGATGCTCCGCCGCGCCCACGCGAAGATCAAAAGCATGGATCCGCGGGTGCAGGTGCTCGGCGGCGCGGCGGTCCTCATGCCGCTGCCCTACCTGGAGGGCATATTCGAGAACGGCGGACTGGACTACATGGATGGCCTCGTGATCCACCCGTATCGCGCGCGCCCGGAGGGCGTCGATGAGGAGGTCGAGGCGCTGCGCGCCTCCATGCGCGCGCACGGTGGCGAGAAGGATATCTGGGTGACCGAGACCGGCCTCGACACGCGGGAGGAGCACGGTTGGGAGAAGGGCCGCCATATGTACGAGAAGGGCCGGGCCGTCGCCGCGCGCTACCTGCCGCGGCAGTACGCGCTCCTTCTGAAGGCGGGCTGCAAGCGGATCTTCTGGTACCTGTGCAGCGACCACCACGATTTCGTGGCCATGGGACTCCTGCGCGACGGGAATGACACCGCGGGCATGGGGCCCCATGTGGTCGCGCCCAGCTACGTGGCCTATGCCACGCTGATCCGCCAACTGGATGGCAAGGCGTTCGTGCGGCGCGAGGGTTTCCGCGAGTACAGCCGCGCCCACTGCCTTCTGTTCTCCGACGGGACCGATGAGGTCCGGGTGTGCTGGGCCACGGAACCCGCGACCTTGGAACTGCACGCCGACGGACCTCTCGCGGTCACAGACCTGATGGGCGGCCCCGCCCCGGTCGCGCCGCAGGCCGGCAGGGTCCGGCTAACCCTCGGCGAAGACGTCCAGTACGTCGCTGGCCGCGTGTCGCGGGTCGAGCTGGCCAACGACGGCCCGCGGGTGCTCGCCTCGGCGCACGAGGATTTCTCAAGCCAACAGGGAGAAAGGAACTGGAGGTACGGTTACCGCGAGGGGCTGGGCGGCGACTTTTGCGAGATGACCTGGAGAAAGACGGAGTGGGACTACCGCTGGGCGGTCGAGGGCCGACCCTTCGTGCACCAGTCCCGCGACGGCGGCGAGCCCGAGGGCAACGCCGGTGCGCCCACCTACATGGACCGGCGCTGGACAAGCCCCTGCGCGGATGACGCGTTCCTCGCGGGCCACGTCGCCAGCGAGGACGGGCGCAGCGATGGGCACGATGTCCACATCCTGATCGACGGCGACCCGGTGTTTCGGGGGACCAATGGCGGGGGCGGAAGGCTCTCCTTCAGCGTGCCCGTGTCACTGCGGACGGGCACCACGGTGGACCTTCTGGTCGGCCCGAAAGGCGAGACCGCGTACGACGCCTGCACGCTCGAGTTGCGGGTGATCAAAAGGCCGCAATGACCCGCGTGGCGCGGGCTCACCCAGCCAGCTCGAGCTCGCACAGCCTCTTGTAGAGCTCGGACTCGCGCATCAGGTCGTCGTGCTTGCCGCGGGCGGCGACGACCCCCTGGTCCATCACGATGATCTCGTCGGCGCGCTGCACGGTGCGGAGCCGGTGCGCGATGGCGATGACGGTCCGACCGACCGCGAGGTCATCGATGGCGTCCTGCACCTTGGCCGCGCTCTCGGCATCGAGCGCGCTCGTGGCCTCGTCCAGCAGGAGTATCGGCGCGTTCTTGAGGAAGGCGCGGGCGATGCTGACGCGCTGCTGCTGGCCACCGGAAAGGCGGCGCCCATTCTCGCCGACCTCGGCCTCGTAGCCGCCCGTGAGGTGCTGCACGAACTCGTCGGCGTGCGCGCGGGCCGCGGCGGCCCGGATGTCCTCCTCGGTCGCGTCGAGGCGCCCATAGCGTATGTTCTCGCGGACGGTGTCATTGAACAGGAACGTCTCCTGCGACACGAGACCCACCTGGCGCCTGAGCGAATGCATGTCGAGATCCCGGAGGTCCTGACCGTCCAAGAGGACGGCCCCCTCGGTGGGGTCATAGAACCGGAGAATCAGCGAGAAGATCGACGTCTTGCCCGCGCCGCTGGGTCCCACGAGCGCGTAGAATTTCCCGGGCTCGAACGCGATGTCGATGCCGCGTAGGGCGAGCCCGCCCTTGCCCTCGGGGAATTTCTCCTTCGGCGGCTTGGGGCGCGGCACCCGCAGCTTCGGCTCGCGGGGCAACCCCAGCGCCTCGGCGTCGACCTTGGGCGGCTTGCCGTACTCCCGGTAATCCAGCTGCACGCCCCGGAACTCGATCAGGCCGCGGGCCGATGCGATCGCCACGGCGCCCGGCCTGTTCGTGATGCGCGGCTCCATGTCGAACAGGTCGAACACCCTCTCCAGGGCCGCCATGATGCGCTGGAGCTGCGTGTAGAGCTTGCCGATCCTCTTGAACGGGTCGTACAGCAAAAAGAGCCCGGCCGCGAGCTGCACCAGCGTGCTGATCCCCATGCCCCGGTAGTATCCGTACACCAGCGCGGCGCCGAAACCGAACGACGCGAAAATCTCGACGAGCGGGTTGACCGCCTCGAGCATCTTGCGGACCTCGAGTCGCTTGGCGTTCTCGCGCTCGGAGGCGCGGCGGAAGCGGGCGCACTCGTCGGCCTCCCGCGCGTAGGACTTCACGACGTGCACGCCGCGGAGGTTCTCGCCCAGCACGTGGATGCTGCCGGCCTCCGCCTCGTCCTCCGCCCGTCCCTTGTGGCGCACGAGATAGCCCAGCACCAGCCCCGGGATTAGGCTCAGCGGTATGAAGGCCATCGCGATCAGCGTGAAGATCGCGTCGCGCGTCATCATCATCGCGATCACCGAGACGATCGTCAGCGGCGTCTTCACCAGGTCGCCGACGACGTCGGTGATCGACTGGGCGACCATCTTGGTCCGCTGAACGACAAGCTGCATGATCCTGGCGGAGTCGTTGTGCGCGAAGAAATCCATCGACATCCGCTGGACGTTGCGGAACAGCTCGTCGCGCAGGTCCTTGAGCACGCCCATCGCGACCCGCATCAGCCAGACCGCGCTGATGTACCCCAGGCCGGCGCGTATGATGAAGTACACGGGCACGGCCCCGCCCGCGATGGCGAGTTGCCAGGCGTTGAGCTTGATGTGGTGCTGCTCGAGCAGCGTCAGGCTCTTGTCGAGGGCCGGGAGCAGCGCGGCCACCCACATGCTGTAGATGGCCCCGGTCGCCAGCCCGGCGATCCAGAGCCAGATGTATGGCCTCAGGAACACCTTGAGGCGCATGGAGTAGTAGATGCCGGTGCGCCAGTCGTAGAGGGTCTCGTCAACGCGATCCAGAAACAGGTCCCGGTACAGGCGGATGCGGGCGGACAGGCTCGGCGGCCGGGCGGGCGCGAGCGAAGCGCCGGGCTCGGCGGCGGCCAGCGGCGGGTCCGAGGCTGTGGTGTCATGGTCCATCTGAAGCCCTGTATTCTGCCACACCCCGCGCCCGGCGTCACGCCCCCCGTTTTGCGCGTGCGCGCGGGTCCCGGCTGGGCCAAATTGACCCCGGATGGAAAAACACCTCACCCTGGTGCGGCAGTATCCGGTGGGCCCCGGCGGCGCGGAGAAGTACCTCGACCTCCTGGTTCGCGGGCTCACCCAGCGTGGTTTCGATATCACCCTGCTCTGCGCGGACGCCCCGCCGCACGGGATGTATTTTGAGACATCGAACGTGGACGTGGTGCGGCTCGACATCCCCAACCTCGGGCGCTGGCGCCCCCTGCGCCCCTGGTATTTCCCATGGCTGGTGCAGGCGTGGCTCCGCAAATACCCGCAGCCTTTCGTGTTCAGCCTCGAGCGCCATTGGCGGCAGGACCTGCTCCGCTCCGGCGATGGCATCCACGCGGAATGGCTGGAGCGCCGCCGTCCCCTCCGCAACGGCCTGCTGAATGCGCTGACGTTCGTGAGCCCCTACCATCGGCTGACGGTGATGGGCGAGCGCCGGGCCTACCACCCCGACCGCACGCTGTGGGTCCTGGCCAACTCGAACTTCGTCAAGGAGCAGATCGCGGGGCGGTTCGGTTTCCCCCCGGGGCGGATGGAGGTGATACACAACGGCGTCAATCTGGAGGAGTGGTCGCCCGAGGCCGACCCGTGGCTGCGGGCGCGGCTGGGCCTAGACGCCGACGCCGCCCTCGGGCTCTTCGTCGGGACCGGCTGGGAGCGCAAGGGGCTCCGGGAGGCGCTCGATGCGCTCGCCACATGGTCCTCCAAGAATGGCCGCGCGGCGCATCTGGCCGTGGCGGGCCGCGGCCCCGAACGCCGGTATCGCGGGCCGGGCGCCACGTTCTTCGGGGCGGTGTCCCATGCCGAGCTCGCCCGGTTCTATCGGGGCGCCGATTTCCTTATCTTGCCCACCTGGTATGACCCCTTCGCCAACGTGACGCTCGAGGCGCTGGCCTCGGGCCTGCCGGTCATCACCACCCGCGCCAATGGCGCCGCCGAGATCCTCGAGGACGGCGCCGATGGCGCGGTCGTCGATTCGCCGCAGGACCGCGAGGCCCTCGCCACAAAGATCGGCCTGTTCGCCGACCCGGGGCGGCGCGACGAGGTCCGCGCGGCGTGCCGCCGCAAGGCGGAGAAGTTCGGGCTCGGGGATCACGTCGGCAAAGTCGTGGATCTCTGCATGCGCGTCGCGGCGCTCAAGGGATGAGGTGCCTTGGGGACGCTCATCAGAGCATCGCGCGTGATGGCCGATGGGTTATCCCCGGCGGCCTGCGCGTGGGTCGAGTGCCGCGATGGCCGCATCGCCCGCACGGGCGCCGGCGATCCGCCGCGCAGGCCCGATCTGGACCTCGGCGACATGCTCCTGCTGCCGGGCCTGATCAACGCCCACTGCCATCTGGAGTACACCCACCTCCGCGGGATGCTCTCCGGCCGACGCGGATTCGCCGACTGGATCGGCCAGATCAACGCCCTCAAGCGTCATTCCTCGCTGGACGATTTCCGCGGGGCCATCCGGGACGGGTTCGCCGAGGCGGTCGCCCACGGCACGACCTCGCTGGTCAACATCGAGGCCTATCCCGAGATCGTGGCGGGCATCGCCGCCCCGATCCGGACGTGGTGGGCGATCGAGGGCATCGACATCCGCGCCCCCTTCGCCTTCCCCCCGCTGCCCGAGCTGCCGGCGGTGTCGCCCCACGCGCCCTACACCGCTTCCGCGGCACTCTACCGCCGCGCGACGCGCATCGCCGAAGCCACCGGCGCGCTCTTCACGACGCATGTCGGCGAGTCGGGCGAGGAGCACGAGATGTTCGCGCGCGCGAGCGGGCCCCTCTACGACCTGCTGGGCCGACTCGGTCGCGACATGAGCGACTGCGGGCACGGGGGCAGCCTCGGGCTGCTGCTGGACGAGGGACTCCTCCCGCGCGGATCGCTGCTGGTCCACATGAACTACTTTTGCGAGGGCGAGCCGGCGCGCTGCGCCCGCGATGGCCACACGGTCGTCCACTGCCCGAGGTCGCACGCCTTCTTCGGGCATCGGGCGTTCGCTTTCGACGACATCCGCGCGGCCGGCCTCCCGGTCCTGCTCGCGACCGACAGCCTCGCCAGTTGCCGCACGCTGAGCCTCTTCGACGAAATGCGCGAGTTCGCCTCCCGGCACCCGCACATCCCCGCCGACGAGATCCTCGGCATGGTCACCCGCGCCCCCGCCGCCGCCCTCCGCATGACGGGCCAGATCGGCGCGATCACCGTGGGCGCCCGCGCCGACCTGATCGCCATCCCGGACGATGGCGATGCCGACCCGGCCGCCACCGCCCTGCGCCACCGGGGCGAAGTCCCCTTTGTCATGGCCGCGGAACGCGTGATCGTCTCTAGGCGCCACAAGTTGCAGGCCTGACCCTGCCGGCCACAGGCGGGACCCGGCGGTCAACCCATCGCGTTCCGCGCCGATCCCACACGGCATCACGAGCCGCCGCCTCCGTGCGACCGGCCCAGGATGTCCTGTTCCGCCGGGGTTTGCCCGCCGCCACTTCCGGTATAGACTGCTCCCTCACCCATGTCCGGAACCGGAGCCATCATCGTCCGCGGCGCGCGCCAGCACAACCTCAAGGGCGTGGACGTGACGATACCGCACCACTCCCTGACGGTGGTGACGGGCCCGAGCGGTTCGGGGAAATCCTCGCTGGCGTTCGACACGCTGTACGCGGAGGGCCAGCGGCGCTACGTCGAGACGTTCTCGCCGTCCACGCGGCAATTCCTGGAGCGGATGGACAAGCCGCGGGTCGACGCGATCGAGGGGATACCGCCCGCGGTGGCCATCGAGCAGGCCAACAACGTGCGCACGGCCCGCAGCACGGTGGGGACGATGACGGAGATCGCCGACTACCTGAAGATGCTCTTCCCGCGCCTCGCGAGGCTGACCTGCCCGAAGTGCGGCGAGGAGATCCGCCCCCGCGGGCCGCACGAGATCGCGGAGGCGCTCGCGCGCGACCACGCCGGCCGCGAGGGGCTGATCTATTTCGAGGTGCCCTTCCCCGGGGGCACGGGCCTGCCCGAGGCATTGAATTTCATACGGGCGCAGGGATACCAGCGCGTGCTCGGGGGCGACGGCGCCCGGCGCATCGACGACCTGCTATCGGGTCCCGGCGCGGACGCGGTCAGGCGACCCGGGGGCGACGGCGGCGCCTACCGCATCGCGGTGGTCCAGGACCGCCTCGTGCCCGGGAAATCCTCGCGCGCGCGGCTGGTCGAGTCCCTCGGCACCGCGCAGCGCCTCGGCAAGGGCCGCGTCGCCATCGCCCTCGACCGGGGGGGCACGCTGCTCTTCTCGGACCGGTGGGAGTGCCTGCGCGACGGGATCACCTTCCGGCGCCCCGTGCCGGGGATGTTCAGCTTCAACAACCCCCTGGGCGCGTGCCCGACCTGCCGGGGATTCGGGCGCACCATGGACATCGACTTCGACCTCGCGATCCCCGATGCCTCCCGCACGCTCAAGGAGGGCGCCGTCAAGCCGTGGCAGACCGGCGTCTCGCGCGAGTGCCAGGATGACCTGATGCGCGCGTGCCGCAAGCGCGGCGTTCCCGCGGACGTCCCCTTCCGCGATCTCTCCGCGCGCCACAGGTCGTTCGTCATCGACGGCGACAAATCCGTGGACTGGTATGGCGTGCGCGGCTTCTTCGAGTGGCTGGAATCCAAGTCGTACAAGATGCACGTGCGCGTCTTCCTCTCGCGGTACCGGGCCTACCGCACGTGCCGCGACTGCGGGGGCGGCCGCTTCCAGCCGGAGGCGCTGAACTTCCGCATCGCGCCGGGCGACCTGACCATCGCCGGCGTCAACGCCCTGCCGATCCGCGATGCGGTGCGGCTGTTCCGGGAACTCCCGCTGCCGCGGGGCGACGAGGCCAGCGCGCTGCTGCGCGACGAGGCGCTGTCCCGGCTGAACTACCTGGACGAGGTCGGGCTGGGCTACCTGACCCTCAGCCGCGCGACGCGCACGCTCTCGGGCGGCGAGATCCAGCGCGTCAACCTGACCACCTGCCTCGGCACCTCGCTGGTGAACACGCTGTTTGTCCTCGACGAGCCGAGCATCGGCCTCCACCCGCGCGACACGGGCCGCCTCCTGGGCACGATGCGCCGCCTCCGCGACATGGGCAACACCGTGCTCGTCGTCGAGCACGACGAGCAGATCATGCGCGCCGCCGACCACGTGCTGGACATAGGGCCCGGGCGCGGGCGCGACGGCGGCGAGGTCGTTTTCCAGGGCCCGCCCGAGAAACTGGAGCGCAACAGGCGCTCGCTGACGGCCGCCTTCCTCCGCGGCGACCGCGAGGTGCCGGTCCCCGCGAGACGGCGCCGCATCGATCCGGGCCGCGCGCTGCGCGTGCGCGGCGGGCGCCAGAACAACCTCGTGGGGGTGGACGTGGACATCCCGCTCGGAGCGCTCGTGTGCTTCACGGGGGTCAGCGGATCGGGCAAGAGCACGCTGGTGCGCGAGGTCCTGTACAAGAACCTCCTGCGCGCCCGCGGCCATGCCGTCGAGGAACCGGGCGCGGCGGATTCGGTGGAGGGCGAGGGACAGCTCGGCCAGATCGTGATGGTGGACCAGTCACCCCTGACCCGCACGCCGCGCTCGAACCCCTTGCTGTATACCGGCGCCTACGACCGCGTGAGGGAACTCTTCGCCACGACCGAGGAGGCCCGCCGGCAGGGGCTCAACGCGTCGGCCTTCTCGTTCAACGCCGGCGTCGGTCGATGCGAGCGCTGCAAGGGCATGGGCCACGAGAAGATCGAGATGCAATTTCTCACCGACCTCTTCGTGCGCTGCCCCGAGTGCGAGGGGCGCCGCTTCCAGCCGCACGTGCTGGCCGTGCCCTATGCGGGGCGATCCGTCGGCGAGATCCTGGACATGACGGTCGAGGAGGGCCTCGCGTTCTTCCGCGAGCGCGCGGAGGGGGCCGGGGTCCCGCGGGAGGCCCAGGACGCCGGCGAGGTCGCGGCGGGGCTGGCCATGCTGGCGGAGGTCGGCCTCGGCTACCTGACGCTGGGCCAGCCGCTCAATCAGCTCTCGGGGGGCGAGTCGCAGCGCATCAAACTCGTGGGCCACCTCGCCGAATCGCGCCGCCCCAAGGGCCGCAGGTCCGCCGCCGGGCCGCGGGCCGGCGACCTGCTCATCCTGGACGAGCCCACCACCGGCCTGCATTTCGATGACGTGCGCGCGCTGATGGCCGTGCTCCAGCGGCTCGTCGACGGCGGGGATTCCGTGATCGTCATCGAGCACAACCTCGACGTGATCAAGGGCGCGGACTGGATCATCGACCTCGGGCCCGAGGCGGGCGACCGCGGCGGCAAGGTCGTCTGCCAGGGGACTCCCGAGCAGGTGGCGCGCCATCGCGCGAGCCACACGGGCCGCTTCCTGCGCGAGGCGCTCGCCGCCGCGCGGCGCCATCGCGCGGCCCCCCAGGCCCCGAAGGGGGCGCCCGCGACCCGCGGTCGCGCCTCGCGCATCGAGATCCGCGGCGCCCGCCACCACAACCTCAAGGACATCTCCGTCGCCATCCCGCTCGATGGCATGACGGTGCTCACCGGCCTCAGCGGCTCGGGCAAGAGCACGCTCGCCTTCGACATCGTCTTTGCCGAGGGCCAGCGCCGGTACCTCGACAGCCTCAACACCTACGCCCGCCAGTTCGTCCAGCAGTTCGAGAAACCCGACGTGGACCTCATCCGCGGCATACCGCCGACGGTCGCCATCGAGCAGCAGACCACGCGCGGCGGCGGCAAGAGCACCGTGGGCACGGTCACCGAGATCCACCATTTCGTGCGGTTGCTCTTCGCGAAGCTGGGCGTGCAGCACGATCCCGACACCGGCGAGCCCGCCGTCCGGCAATCGCCCGAGGCCATCGGGCGCGCCATGGCGAAGCTCGCGGGCCGCGGCTGGCTGACGCTGCTGGCGCCGCTGGTCAAGGGGCGCAAGGGATTCCACACCGAGGTCGCGAAATGGGCGCAGGCCAAGGGCTACGCCCTCCTCCGCGTCGATGGCCGATGGATCGAGCCCGAGAAATTCCAGCGCCTCGACCGGTTCCGGGAGCACCGCATCGACGTCGTCGTCGGCGAATACCGCCCCTCGCTCAAGCCCGCGGAGCGGTCGCGGCTCCTGCGCGAGACGCTGCAATTGGGCAAGGGCACCCTCTACGCGCTCGACCGGCGCGAGCGCGAGCGGGTCTTCAGCACCCAGCTCTATTGCCCGGGCACCGGGCGCTCCTTCGAGGAACTCGACCCGCGCCTCTTCTCGTTCAATTCCCCGCACGGCTGGTGCCCCGCGTGCCAGGGCTACGGCACCATCGCCGAGGTTTCCCTGGAGGCCGATGATCCCCTCGAGCGCGAGCTGGAACTCGAGGCCAAGCGCGAGCGCGCCGAGGACAGCGAGATCCGGCCCTGCCCCGAGTGCGCCGGCGAGCGCCTGAATCCCATCGCCCGCGCCGTCCGCTTCCAGGGCCGCGGCATGGGCGAGATCGGGCGCATGTCGGTCGCCGGGGCGCTGGATTTCTTTGGCCGGCTCCGGCTCCGGGGACGCGAGGCCGAGATCGCGCGCGACATCATCCCGGAGATCGTGCAGCGGCTCCGCTTCCTCGGGGAGGTCGGCCTCGGCTACCTACAGCTCGGGCGCGGCGCGCGCACGCTATCGGGCGGCGAGTCGCAGCGCATCCGCCTCGCCGCGCAGCTCGGCTCGAATCTCGAGGGCGTCCTCTACGTCCTCGACGAGCCGACCATCGGCCTCCACCCGCGCGATAACGAGCGCCTCCTCGGCATCCTCGAACGGCTCAAATCCAAGGGCAACTCCCTCCTGGTCGTGGAGCACGACGAGGCCACGATGCGCGCGGCCGACCACATCATCGACCTCGGGCCCGGGGCCGGCATCGCGGGCGGGCGCGTCGTCGCCCAGGGCGCCTGGCGCCAGATCGCCGCCGACGAAAAATCCATCACCGGCACCCTGCTCGGGCAACCGTTGCCCCACCCGCTCCGCGGCGCGCGGCGTCCCACCGGGGACGCCCGCTGGCTGGAGATCCGCGGCGCGAGCGCCAACAACCTCAGGGATCTCAATTTCCGGTTGCCCCTCGGGCGCCTGGTGGTGCTGGCGGGCGTCAGCGGCTCGGGCAAGAGCACCCTCATGCGGGAGGTCCTCATGCCCGCCGTCGCCTCCGGCCTGCGCCGCCGGCGCGCGCCCGCCGCGCCGGATGGCCGGTCGTGGCAATCGATCTCGGGCGCGGAGGGCATCACCGCGGTCTACGAGGTGGACCAGAGCCCCATCGGCAAGACGTCGCGCTCCACGCCCGCGACGTACACCAAGATCCTCGACGACATCCGCGCGCTCTTCGCCGGCCTGCCGGACTCGCGCGCGAGGGGCTACTCCGCGGGGACGTTCTCTTTCAACAGCAAGGGCGGGCGCTGCGAGGCCTGCGAGGGCCAGGGCGCCGTCAAGGTCGAGATGAACTTCCTGCCATCGATGTACGTGCCATGCGAATCCTGCGGCGGCAGCCGGTACGCGGACGAGGTCCTCGACATCCGATTCAAGGGCCGGACCATCGCCGACGTCCTCGCCATGGATGTCGCCGAGGCCGCGGAGTTCTTCTCCGCACACCCCCGCGTCCACCGCGCGCTGAAGCTCCTGGACGAGACGGGCCTCGGCTACCTGACGCTCGGCCAGCGCAGCCCGACGCTCTCCGGGGGCGAGGCCCAGCGCCTCAAGCTCGTCGCGGAGCTCGCCCGGTCCGAGTCCGGCACCTTCCTCTACCTTCTGGAGGAACCCACCATCGGCCTCCACCTCGCCGATGTCCGCAGGCTGCTGGACGTCATGCACCGCCTCGTCGATGGCGGCCACACCGTGGTCGTCATCGAGCACCACCTCGACGTCATCGCCGAGGCCGACCACGTCATCGACCTCGGCCCCGAGGGTGGCGCCGAGGGCGGGCGCATCATCGCCGAAGGTCCCCCCGAGGCCATCGCCCGCTGCGCCGCATCCCACACCGGCAGGTTCCTCAGGGCCGCTGGCTCGAAAATCCCGCGGCGCGTCCCGTAGCCGAACGCGTCAGCGTTTGGCCGCCAATCGCCGGAGGCGTCGGGCTGCGTTTTCGAAACCGGCAGGCGGGCGTCCGGGGCGCGGGATCGGGCGGTTTATGCGCAAGCCGCCTGAAGGCGGCACTACGAGCCCAAAGCCGCGGGATCGTTCGTAGTGGTGCCTTAAGGCACTCCGCGACCCACTAAAAATCTCCACACGAACGATGCGCCGGATGGGACCCGCCTCGATGCGCCCCCGAAAATCGGGTTGACCGCGGCGCGGGGCCATCCATAAGAGTATGTTTTCCCGTAAGTTGCATATGTTTTTCAAGCGCCTCGCCGGCCTGTTCTCGACGAATATCGGCATCGACCTGGGCACCGCGAATACGCTGGTGTACATCCAGGGGCGAGGGATCGTGCTGCGCGAACCCTCGGTGGTGGCCATCGACTCCGCCAACCGCAGCGTGGTGGCGGTGGGCGAGGAGGCCAAGCGCATGCTGGGACGCACCCCCGCGAACCTGAAGGCCCTCCGCCCCCTGCGCGACGGCGTCATCGCCGACCACGAGGTGACCGAGGCGATGATGAAGCACTTCGTCAAGCGGGTGCATCGCGGCAAGAAGTTCAACTTCCCGGTCATGGTCATCGCGGTGCCCTCCGGCATCACCCCCGCCGAGCGCAAGCAGGTCAAGACATCGGCCCGCAACGCCGGCGCGAGGGAAGTCTACCTCGTGGAGGAGCCGATCGCGGCGGCCATCGGCGTCGGCCTGCCCATCCACGAGGCGGCGGGCCACATGATCATCGACATCGGCGGCGGGACCACCGCCGTGGCGATCCTCTCCATCGGCGGCATCGTCTTCAGCCGGGGCATCCGCGTCGCGGGCGACGAGATGGACGAGAGCATCGCGAACTACCTCAAGCGGGCCTACGGCCTCATCATCGGCGAGCGCACCGCCGAGGAGATCAAGATCAAGATCGGCTCGGTCTTCCCGCCCGAGAAAGAGATGACGATGGAGGTCAAGGGCCGCGACATCGTCTCGTCGCTGCCGAAGACCCTCTCGGTCACCTCGCAGGAGGTCCGCGAGGCGCTGCTCGGCCCCACCCGCGCCATCCTCGACTGCGTGCGCATCTGCCTGGACCGCTGCCCGCCAGAACTGGCCTCCGACCTCATCGATCGCGGCATCGTGCTCGCCGGGGGCGGGGCCCTGATCCGCGGCATGGATCAGCTCATCGCCGAAGAGACCGGCCTGCCCGTGCACATCGCGGAGGATCCCCTGAGCGCGGTCGTCGAGGGCACCGGCAAGTTCCTCGATGACATCCGTTTTCTCCGGCGCGTGGCCAGGGAGGAGCCGGAGGGCTGATCGCGCGGCCATGGCCCAACGACCGGAGCCCGCGCGCCACACCGGACGATGCGACTGAAGCTACAGATCGCGGCCTTCATCCTCGCCCTGCTGACGCTCGCCACCGTCTTCATGGTGCCCTCCGAGGACGCCGTCGGTTTCAAGGCCCGCGTGCGCGAGCGGCTGGCGCCTGTCTTCGAGGGGGTCACGGGCCTCCGGTCCCGGTCCGATCTCGTGGTCGAGAAGCTCAAGCGCGCCGAGCGCCTCGAGCGCGAAAATGACGACCTGCGGCGCGCCAACGCCAAGCTCCTCGCCGAGAACAACACGCTGCGCTCCTTCGAGAAGGAGAACGCCGAGCTCCGGCAGGCGCTGAAATACAAGGAGGTCAGCCGCTTCGAGCTGGTCCCCGCCAAGGTGATCGCGCGGGAGCCGTCGTCCTGGTGGCAGTACGTCACGATCAACCGCGGCGAGCGCGACGGCGTCGAGGTCAACCAGGCCGTCGTCAGCACCCAGGGGCTCGTCGGCAAGGTGTCGTCGGTCTCGACGACCACCTCCAAGGTCGTGCTGCTCGGCGACGAGAACTGCCGTGTGGCGGCCACGCTCGAGGGCACCAACGAGCAGGGCATCATCATCGGCCAGCCCACCGAGATGGGCGCGGTCCAGTGCCGCATGACGTTCATCTCGCGCACCGCCTCGATCGACGTGGGGCAGCTCGCCTTCACGTCGGGGCTCGGCGGCGTGTTCCCGCAGGGGCTCAGGATCGGCGAGGTCAGCCAGCTGGTGCCGCTCCGCGACACCGGCGGCCACGGCCTCTATCGCGAGGTCATCATCCAGCCGAGCGCCGATCTCTCGAAGCTCGACTTCCTATTCGTCGTGCTGCGGCAGAAGGACGCCAAGGCGGCCCCGAAGGCCCCCGGGCAGAAGGACCGCTGAGTTTCCCGGCCGCGGCATCGGCCCCGCCCCGGGGACCCGATCGGGAAGCCTCCCAAAAACCAGAAGAGCCCGCCGGACGAAATCCGGCAGGCTCCTGGAAAGGACGGGCCCGGTCCGCTACTTCTTGGAAACCTTGGCGCGCACGTCATCGAGCTGCCCGGCCGAGCCGAGCTTCCCGTTCTTGTGCGCGATGAAGTTGGCGTACTCCTCGATGAAGACCTTGCCGGGCGGGCGGAAATCGAACTCCGAGGGCTTGTCGCGGAAGAACTCGCGATGCACGCGGGTCCAGACCAGGCGACCGTCGGTGTCGATATTGACCTTGGTCACGCCGAGCTTGGCGGCGGGCAGGTACTCGTCCTCGTTCACACCCCGCGCGCTCGGGTCGAGCTTGCCGCCGGCGGCGTTGATCCGCTTGACCTCCTCCTGGGGCACGGACGACGAACCGTGCATCACGATCGGAAAACCCGGGAGCTTCTTCTGGATGGCCTCGATCACCTCGAAGTGCAACGACTGCTGGCCCTTGAACTTGTAGGCCCCGTGGCTCGTGCCGATCGCCGCCGCCAGCGAATCGCATCCGCTGCGCCTCACGAACTCCACAACCTCCTCCGGATTCGTCAGGCAGGCGTGGCCCTCGTCGACCTTGATGTCCTCCTCGACGCCGCCGAGCATGCCCAGCTCGGCCTCGACGGAGATCCCCTTCTTGTGCGCCGCATCGACGACGCGCTTGGTGATCTCGACGTTCTTGTCGAAGGGGTCGTGCGACGCGTCGATCATCACCGAGCTGTAGAAGCCCGAATTGATGCAGTCGTAGCAGGTCTCCTCGTCGCCATGGTCGAGGTGCACCGCGAAGATCGCCTCGGGGAAGATCTCCTCGGCGGCGCGGATGATCGCCTCCAGCATGCGCTTGTCGGTGTATTTCCTCGCTCCCTTCGAGATCTGGATGATGAACGGGGCCTTGGACTGGATGCAGCCGCGGAAGAGGCCCATCGCCTGCTCGGCGTTGTTGATGTTGTACGCGCCCACGGCGTATTTCCCGTAGGCGATCTTGAAGAGCTGGTCTGTCGTGACGATCATGGCTGTGTCTCCTGTGTGTGGTGAGTTCCGCGGAACCGTAGGGACTGGGGCAGGAGAATCAATGCCAAAGTGCCACGCGACCTATGAGCCGAGCTAATGCGTTTCTCTGGGGGCAAGGTGTTGGCGACCGGACGCCGGGTCGTCCGGTCGTCCGGGGGGCATGGGGCGACTACGGCAGTTCCCTGACGCGGAGGTTGCGGAAATAGACCTTGGCGCCGTAGTTGCCGTGGGCGTGGAGGCCGACGTGTCCGGCGGCGTACGCGAGGCCGGGGTGGTCGTGGCCATCGATGGGCTTCACCTGATCGAGGTCGGCGTCGACGATGACCGCGCCGTTGAGGGTGACCTTGACCCGGCGGCCCACGCAGGAGATCTCCTGCTGGTTCCACTCGCCGGCCGGCCTGAGGTGGCCCGGTTTGGCGGGCACCACGCCGTAGATGGAACCGTGGTGCTGGTAATCTTTCAGGGGCACCCACTCCTTGGGGTCCTTGCCCTCGCGAGGGATGCCGCGTTCGTAGTACGGGTCATCGAGGACCTGGATCTCGCAGCCCTCGAGGTGGGGCTGCTTGCTGACGAGGGTGCGGATGCCGACGCCGTTGTTGCCGCCGGGATCCATCTTGATCTCCAGCCGGAGCACGAAATTGGTGAACTGTCGCTCGGTGAAGATGTGGACCTTGCCGGTTTCCTTGCAGATGAGTTGGCCATCCTCGGCGCAGTAGCTGCCGGTGTCGCCGCCGAGGCCCTGCCAGCCCGCGAGGTCCTTGCCGTTGAAGATGGGGACGAAGCCCTCCTCGCTGGCGCTTGCGGTGGCCGCGGCGAGGGCGAGCGCCGCGGCGAGGACGAGGCGGTTGGGAAGGCTCATCGGGCCGGATGTTTACCACAAACGGTTCGCGGTGGGAAGCGGGGCGGGGATCCCATCCGTGGCCGGATGGGCCACATGAGACCTCCCGCGACCGGTCAGGGCAACCTGCCGCCGGAGGCGGCCTGCATGAGCTGGTACCACTCCTCGCGCGACAGATCGACGGCGTCGGCGCGCGCGGCCTCGGCGATGCGCTCGGGGCGGGTGGAGCCGACGATCGGGACGATGCCGGCGGGGTGCTTCAGGAGCCAGGCGAGCGCGATGACCCCGATGGATTCGCCGCGCGCCGCGGCGATGCCGTCGAGCGCCGCGCGGATCGCGGCCAACCGCTCTTCGGCGGCGGGGTTTCCGCCGACGAGATGGCCGCCGGCGAGCGGGCTCCAGGCCATGGGGGTGATGTGGTCGGCGAGGCACTGGTCCAGCGTGCCATCGTGGAAGGGCTCGAGCCGCGCGAGGTGGATCGCCACCTGGTTGACGACGAGTGGCATCGGGCACGCCTTCTGGAGCGCCGACACTTGCGACGGCGCGAAATTGCTCACCCCGAATTCCCGAACCTTGCCCGCGGCGCGCAGTCTCTCGAACGCGCCCGCGATCTCCTCGGGGTCTCCGAGAAAGTCGGGGCGGTGGATCATGAGCAGGTCGATCGTGTCGATGCCCATGCGCAGCAGGGACCCCTCGGCCTGCCGGATGATGTGCTCCGCAGAAGAATCGTACCGGTAGGGTGCCCCGGGTGCGGGATCATCCGGAAAGCGTATGCCGCATTTGGTGGCCACGACGATCCGCTCGCGCATGCCCCTGCGCTCCCTGAGCGCGCGGCCAAAGATCCGCTCGCAGGCGCCGCCGCCATAGATGTCGGCCAGATCGAAAAAGGTGTAGCCCGCGTCATCGGCGGCGTGCATCGCCCTGATCCCCGCGGCCTCGACATCGGCCGTGACGCCGTCGGGGCCCTGGTCGGCGTCGATGCGCCAGGCGCCGACCGCGAGCCGGGATGCCATGAGCCTCCCCCTTCCAATCTTCTGCGTCTTCATGGGTTGAACTTCTCCGTCTTGGCCATGCCCTCCCGCAACCGCGCCGCCAGCTCCTTCGCCACGCCGGCGCCCCCCGCCTCCCCGGCGATGTTGGCGTTCTCGCCCGGATCGGCCCCGTGATCGTACAGCATGCGCCCGGCCTCGCCCCCGGACCCGTCGGAATATATCGTGAACCGGTGCGTCGCGGTGCGGATGGTGTCGCCATTACCGAAGCGCCCGATGGCGGCATCGCGCAAGGGCCTCGAGGGATCCGCGAGCACCGGCGCGAAACTCATCCCCTGGAGCTGGCGCGGTTTCTCCAGGCCGGCGAGGTCGCAGAGCGTCGGGTAGATATCGATGTACTCCGCGATGGCCGCCGTCTTGGCGCCCACCTTGAAGCCCGGGCTCATCGGGGCGCTGACGATCATCGGCACCCGCATCGAAGTCTCGAAGCAGCAGTGCTTGCACCACATCGTGTGCTCGCCGAGGTTCCATCCGTGGTCGCCCCAGAGGATCACCACGGTATTCTCGCGCAACCCGAGCGCGTCGAGTTCGGCGAGCACCCTGCCGATCTGCGCGTCGGTGTAGCTCGTGGCCGCGCGGTAGCCGCGGATCAGTTGCCGCGCGAGCCCCTCGGGCAGCACGCCCTGCTTGGGCACGTCGGCGTAGGCGCGCAGCTCGGAGGACGCGTGCACGGCACCCGCCGGGGCGTTCTTGGGCGGATAGTAGTTATCCGGCATCTTGACGGTCGCCTCGGGGTAAAGGTCCCAGTACCTCTTGGGGGCGACGAATGGCAGATGGGGCTTGAAGAACCCGACCGCCAAGAAAAAGGGTTTTCCGCCCTTGGCCAGCTGCCCCAGGCGGGCGACGGCCTCGTCGGCGAGTTTGCCGTCGCCAAAGAAATCGTCGGGGACATCGGCCTCCTCGAAGGGCGGACCGTACTTGCGCTGCCCGGGATTGGCCTTCGCCTTCGCGAGATTCTCGGGCCTCGCGTACATCGGGGCCTTGGGGCGCCACGCGGGCTCCGACCAGCCTTCCGCGAAATCGTCGGGGTGGTGGAAGATCTTGCCCAACGAGATCGTCGTGTAGCCCGCCGCCTTGAAGTGGCCGTTGAGCGGGATGGCCCCCGGCGCGTCCTTGGACGCGTGGCAGTCGAAGCCGACGAACCGCGCCCTCGTCCCGCGGATGCCTGTCATCAGGCTCGACCGCGAGGCGCCGCACACCGGGATGTTGCAATAGGCGCGCTCGAACAGGACCGACCTCTTCGCGAGGGCGTCGAGGTGCGGCGTCCTCATGTGCTCCTGGCCGTAGCAGCCCAGCTCCGGGCGCAGGTCGTCCACCGCAAGGAAGAGCACGTTGGGCCGATCGGCGGCGGAGAGGCGCATCGCGAGGGCCAGCAGCGCCAGGGTGGCGAAGGGAGGGATTGGCTTCATGGGGTCCTCTTCTTTCCGCGTGATGGATACGCGCAGTGGTTACCTCAGGAATGGCGATCTGTCCATGACGATGCGGTGCGTCCTGCATCAGGCCGGGGCCTGGGGCCTCCGGTGGCGCTTCGCGCTTGAAACGTGATGGGGCAATGCGAATCGTTATGGCGATGGCAAACGGGCGTCAGCGGGTTCTGGGCATCGAGGGCGGAGGCACGAAGACCGAGTGGGTCCTGCTGGAGACCGATGGCGCGGGGCAGCGCACCCTGGGGCACGGGTCGCTCCCGGCGGCCAACCTCCGGGCCATCGACGACGCCGCGCTGGAGAGGCTGTTCCGCGAGATCCCGGGGGGCGCCGACCGGGTGGGCGCGTACCTTGCGGGATGCATCAGCGCGGCCGACCACGAACGGCTGCGCGCCGTGGCGCGTTCGGTTTGGCCCGCCGCGGAGATCGCCGTCGGCAGCGATCGCGACTCGGGATTCGCGACGGCATTCGGCGCCGCGGACGGCATCCTGGTGATCGCGGGCACGGGATCGGCCGTCACGGGGCGCCGGGCGGGCCGCATCGAGCGGGCCGGGGGCTGGGGCCAGCTGCTCGGCGACCAGGGCAGCGGATACAGCCTGGGGATGAGGGCCCTGCGTTCCGCGTTGACCCACCACGACCTGACCGGCCACGTCAGCCAACTCGCGGAGGACATCCTGCGCACCCTGGCGCTGAACCGGCTGCGGGATCTGATCCGGTGGGTCGCCGAGGCGGACAAGATGTCCGTCGCCCGGCTGGCGCCCGTCGCGTTCGCCGCCGCGCGACGCGGCCATCCCGAGATGCTCGCCGCGGTGCAGGGCGGGGCGCGCATCCTCGCGGACTTCACGTCGGCCGTCGCCCGGCGGCTCGAGATGGAGGGGCCCCGGGTCGCGGCATATGGCGGCCTGTTCGCCCACGAGCGAGAATACCTCGATCTCTTCAAAGGGGCGCTGGTCGAATTGCTGCCGGATGCCGAGGTCGGGCTCTGCGAGCGATCGGGCGCCCATGGCGCCGCGTGGCTCGCGTCCGGAGCCGGCGATGCCGCGCCGATGGCCGTGCCCCGCCGCGAGGGGGACGAGGAAGATCTCGCCGAACTCGCGTCGGCCATCACCGAGCAATCCAATCCCCGCTCGTCGCACATCGATGAGCTGCCGACGCCCGAGATGGTCGCGCTGTTCATCTCCGAGGAGGACCGCGTGACCGAGGCCCTCGATGCCGCCCGCGCCGAGATCGGCGCGGCCGTGGATCTCGTGGCGGGCGCCCTGGGCGCCGGGGGTCGCCTGTTCTACGTCGGGGCGGGCACCAGCGGGCGGCTGGGTGTCCTGGACGCGAGCGAGATCCCGCCCACGTTCTCCGCCCCGCCCGAATGGGTGCAGGGCATCATCGCGGGCGGCGCCGATGCGCTGCACCGTTCCGTCGAGCAGACCGAGGACCAACCCGAAGAGGGGGCGCTCGCGATCGTGGAGCGCGGCGTCCGCGCGGCCGACGTGGTCTGCGGCATCGCCGCCAGCGGGCGCACGCCCTTCGTGCTCGGCGCGCTCGCCCGGGCCCGTGAGATCGGCGCAAAAACAATTCTACTGACCTCGAATCCCTCGCGCCGCAGGGCGCAGCCCCCGTGGGATGTCGAGATCGACTTGCCCACCGGCCCCGAGCTGATCACCGGCTCCACGCGCCTCAAGGCGGGCACCGCCACCAAGGTCTGCCTGAACATCCTCTCCACCTGCGCCATGATCCGGCTCGGCAAGGTCCGCGGCAACCTCATGGTCGACGTCGGGGTCTCCAACGCGAAATTGCGCGACCGCGCGATCCGTCTCGTCGCGCACGTCCGCGGCCTGGCGTACGCCGAGGCCCGCCAGCGGCTCCAGGAGCACGGCTGGGACGTGCGCGCGTGCCTTTAAACCGTGGCCAATTTCAAACCAGATCGCGTTTCGCGCGGGGACGCGGGGAGATTGTTGTCGGTTCGTTGACTGGGAAATTCGTAGTCACGTTCTGGCGACCGTGGCTACGGGAATCATGTAGCCGAAGCCGTGAGGCTTTGGCGGCCAAACGCTTACGCGTTCGGCTACGGGAGGCGCTGCGGCTATTTTCGAGCTAGCCCTGCCAGTAGCACTTCGGGTGGACCGGGGCTGCCTGAAGGCAGCACTACGAACGTTCCCGCGGCTTTCGGCTCGTAGTGCCGCCTTCAGGCGGCATCCGCATAACCAGCTGGATCCCGTGCCCCGGATCCCCGGCTGCCGGCGTCGAAAACCCGGCCCTGCGTCTCAGGCGTTCGGCGGCCAAACGCTCGCGCGTTCGGCTACGGGGAGCGATGCGGCAATTTTCGAGTCAGTAAAGGAACATCGGCAGTCCCTCGACGGAGCGGATCTTCGGGCGATAATTCTCCCGGTCGTAGAGTCGCTCGACATCGACGCGCTTGATGCCCCCGGCGGCCTCCTGGACGGGGATGTGCGCGTAGCGCCCGCCGCGGAGCGCGACCATGCGCCCCTTCTGGCCGGCCTGGAGCAGATCGACCGCCAGGTTGGCGAAATTGAAGCCGACCATCAGGTCCAGCGGGTCCGGCGGGCCCGAGCGCATCAGGTACGTGATCTGCTCGTACATCATGTCGTTGCCGGTCAGTTTCTTCAACTCATCGGCGACGAGCTGCCCGACGCCGCCGAGTTTCTTGTGGCCGTAGGCGTCGGTCTCCCCGCGCTCGACGATGGAGCCGCCCTCCATGACCGCGCCCTCGCTCATGACGATGATCGCGTAGCCGCTCGGGTTCGCGGCGACATCCTGTTGGACCAGCGAGGCCAGCCGCTTCACGTCGAAGGGCACCTCGCAGATCAGCGTGCGATCCGCGCAGCCCAGGTATCCGGCGAAAAGCGCCGACTCGCCGCTGTTGCGGCCAAACAACTCGGCCACGAAGATGCGCTCGTGCGAGCCCGCGCAGGTGCGCAGCTGGTTGACGAAGCCCGAGCTGCGGGTCACCGAGGTCGAGAAACCGATGCAGTAGTCCGTCCCGTACACGTCGTTGTCCATCGTCTTCGGGATCGCGATGACCGGGAAGCCCTCCTTGTCCAGCCGCACGGCATAGCTGAGCGTGTCGTCGCCGCCGATGGCCACGAGGCGCTCGATGCCCAGCCGCTCCAGGTTCTTCAGCACGTGCGCCGTGAAGTCCTTCTTCCCGTCCTTCTCTGGGACCTTCGCGTCCTTGAGGAAGGCCGGCACGTCCTTCGCCTTGACCGACTGCGGGTTGGTGCGGCTGGTGTGCAGGAACGTGCCGCCCGTCCGGTCGATCGTGCGGACCGCGAGCCGATCCAGCGCGATGGTGTGCT
>JADLBR010000308.1 GCA_020847615.1 Verrucomicrobiia bacterium | reverse complement strand
GCGCATGCGCGAAATATGCAGGCTCAAAGGAAAACCGCGCTCTGAAATATGGGTCCCCGATCGGTTTTCGGCACTGGAAACGCGGCCAACAGTTTGTGATTTCGAAAAATGGTGTTTGGGAGCGCGCTTCTCCATCCCAACCTGTTGATATCGCGCGGTTTTCCCAGAACCCGGACACTTCACAGCCCGCAAGGCTGTGAAATGTCCGGGTTAGTGCAGGGGCCTGCCGACGATGATGCCGGCGTGGCCGGAGAAGCGGGCGAGGTAATCGCTGAGCCGGTCGTCGAGGGTGACCGCGCGGACGCCCTTCTGGGACGAGGCGTGCATGAACCGGAGGACGCCCCTGGCGTCGCGCTGCGCGAGGCCCACGTGCGAGCAGAAGGCGCCCTTGTACCGGGTGGTGATTCCGATGATGTCGCCATTCTGCAACTTGGGCTCGATGGCCGCCACGCGGGACTTCGGGATATGCCAGACCTCCATCGCGGTTATGCGCGCCTCCTCCTTGCGCATGGGCGCGAGGAGCCTGGGGTTCGCGCGCAGGTAGCGATAGTGTTTCCACCCGTTGGACATCTCGCAGCAGGTGTTGTAATGGCGCGCCGCCCCGGGCAGTTCCCGGGCGAGGCTCTTCACCAGCCCGCGGCGGTCGTTGTCGGCAAGCCAGTCCACCAGATAATGGAGGCGGGAGAGATATTCGCCGGTGCACTTGCCATCGCGGTAGCGGTCCAGCTCGATATACGACAGCATGAGCTGGGGCGTGCGCTGGTCCGGCGGGTGGTCCAGCATCCGGGCGAACGCCAGGGAGACCTCGAAGAACGTCCAGCAGTCCAGCCCCTCGAGATTCACCGAGGGCGCCTCGATCCGGTCGTCGATCTCCAGGGTGTAGGACTTGTACGGGGTGCCCAGCAGCGCCCGGCCCACCGAGGCCGTCCGCTCCCCGATCGGGAGCGCGGCCCAGCCCTCGGCGATCGCCCTCTTCTTCAGCGCCTCAAACTTCGCCGTGCCCTTGAACACGGTCTCGAAGGGCAGGCGGTCCCACGATGCGGCGGGGGCCGGGGGGGCGCCGCACAGGGCCAGGGCCGCGACGAGCGCGTGGAGGATCCGTGCCTTTGCCATCATGCGGGGCAAACATGCGGGCATGCGGCGCCGGCGCAAGCGCGGGGATCAGACCCCCTGCCCCGCGCGGCGGTGCACCGCCGGCCGATGAAAATGTAGCCGAAGCCGTGAGGCTTTGGCGCCCAAACGCTCACGCGTTCGGCTACGGGAATCGCGCCGGTTGCGGCGATTTCCGAGCTACACATTGAACCGGAACTCGACGACGTCGCCGTCCCTGACGACGTACTCGCGGCCCTCGAGGCGGAGCTTGCCGGCCTCGCGGGCCTTCGCCATGGAGCCCAGCGCGACGAGGTCGTCGTAGTGGATGGTCTCCGCGGCGATGAACCCGCGCTCGAAGTCGCTGTGGATCACGCCGGCCGCGACGGGGGCGGTGTCGCCGGCGTGGATGGTCCAGGCGCGGCTCTCCTTCTCGCCGGTGGTGAGGTAGGTGCGCAGGCCGAGCAGGTGGTAGGCCGCGCGGATGAGCGCGCCGACGCCGGACTCCTCGACGCCGAGCGCCTGCAGGTATTCGCGCTGCTCCTCCGGGGCGAGATCGACCAGCTCGGACTCGATGCGCGCGGAGATGACGACGGCCTCGGTGTCGTGGTGCTCGCCGACGTACGCGCGGACCTTGCCGACATGGGGGTTGGCGTTCGCGGAGGCGAGCTGGTCCTCGGCGACATTGCAGGCGAAGAGCGTGGGCTTGGTGGTCAGCAGGAAGAAGCCGCGGGCGACCGCGCGCTCCTCGGGCGTTAGCTGGAGGGTGTTGGCGGGCTTTCCGGCGTCGAGGTGCGGGGCGAGCTTCTCCAGCACCTCCTGCTCGGCCTTGGCATGCTTGTCGCCCGCGCGGACCGACTTGGAACCCCGCTCGATGCGCTTCTGGACGGCGGCGAGGTCCGCGAGCACCAGTTCGGTGTTGATGATCTCGATGTCGCGGACGGGGTCCACGCTCCCGGTGACGTGGTGGACATTCTCGTCCTCGAAGCAGCGCACCACCTGCACGATGGCGTCGGCCTCGCGGATGTGCGACAGGAACTGGTTGCCGAGGCCCTCGCCCTGGCTCGCGCCCTTCACCAGCCCGGCGATGTCCACGAACTCGATGGCCGCGTGGACGACCTTCTTGGATTTCGACATCTCGGCCAGGCGATCGAGGCGCGCGTCGGGGACGTTCACGACGCCGACGTTGGGGTCGATCGTGCAAAAGGGGTAGTTCGCGGCCTCCGCCTTGCGCGTGCGGGTGACCGCGTTGAAGAGCGTGCTCTTGCCGACGTTCGGCAGGCCGACGATTCCGACCCGTAACATGGGGGCGGAGTGTCGCGAAAGGGGACCCCCGAGTCACGGCGAAAAGGCGTTCCAAATTCCCTTGCGCCGACGGGTGCGGTGGGCAGTTTCTAGGCATGAGGATGCACACGAGGCGCGGGCTTCTCAGGGCGGTCGCCGGCGGCGGCGCGTTGGCCGCGGGGGGGTCGGCGCGGGCGGCCGGCCTGCAGGACGCGGTGGATCAGGCGGTCACGATCCTCCGGCGCTTCCAGTCGATCCCCGAGCAATCGATCCCGGCGGAGGTCATCCGCGACGCGCAGGGGCTGGCCATCCTGCACGTGATCAAGGCGGGTTTCATATTCAGCGGGCGCGGCGGCCAGGGCGTGGTGGTGGCGCGGACGCCCAAGGGCTGGTCGGGCCCCTCCGGCATCACGACGGGCGGCGCCGGATTCGGTTTCCAGATCGGCGCGCAGCTATCGGAATTCGTGATCGTCCTCAACACGCCCGACGCGGTGAAGGCCTTCAGCAAGGGGGGCAACGTCTCGCTCGGCGGCGACCTGAGCGTGGCCGCGGGCCCGGTCGGGCGAAGCCTCGGCGCGGACATCACCGCCAAGGCGGCCGTCTATACCTATAGCAGGAGCCAGGGGGTGTTCGCCGGCGTGTCGCTGGAGGGCACCGTCCTCATCGCCGAGCCCAAGCGCAACGCCGCGTACTACGGCGTGCACGCCTCGCCATCCGACATCCTATCGGGCAAGGTGGTGCCCCCGGCGGGCGCGCGCATCCTCCTGGGCACCCTCGAGGAAATGGATCGCTCCTACGGCATCAAGGCCCAACAGTTGCCCGCCCCCGCCAGCCCGACGAAACCCTGACGCCCCAACCCAGATATGGTCAAGCGACTGCTCACCTGGATCGCCGGTCTCCTTCGCCCGAAGGTCGCCGGCCCGCTCGGCGATGTCCGCCTCGTCGTCACCGGTGCCGACGGCAAGACCAGAGAGCACCGCGTCTCGGCGGGACGATCGCGGCGCGAGCCCATCATCAAAGACTACTGCGTCCTGGAGCGGGGCGAGCACCGCTAGCCCGGACACCCTTCTGCCGGCGTCGCGGAAGGAGTCGATCGCCTCGGCCGAAGTGGCGGCCAAACGCTCACGCGTTCGGCTACGAGTTTTCGCGCCAGGCCGCCGGATTTCGCAAAATCCGATGGGCCGCTAGGACCACCTGATCGAATCGTAATTGCGGCGGAACTTCGCGCTGATGTTGCGCGGGGCATCGCCCTTGCCATTCTGCGCGACGGCCTTCTTGGTCTCGCTCGTCGCCTTGGCTTCCGTCTTCTTATGCGCGCTGCATCCGCAGCCACTGCCACAACCTTCGCTCATGCCAACCTCCCGAAACTTTCCTTTCGCGAGGGGGAACGCTAACACCGTGCCAGATCGAATGCAACCGGAAGGAAAAATTCGTATCCGATTTATCACCAACGAGATATGAAATTGACGACCACCAAAACGAATCCCGTGCGGGGTGCGGATCCTACCCTGGTTGTGACATCCTGACCCAAACCTGCGGACCGAATGGGGCATTTGGGACAAAACAATAAGGACCCGGATCCTTGCGGACCCGGGTCCAAATATTGGGGTTGGGAGTTCGCCACGCTCTCTTTCCCATTCACTGGCATTTGGCGCCCAACGCGGTGGTTGGCTGCCAGCTCCCCGACGCTATTCTCCACGGCAAGCGGAGTCTTCGGTCTCGTAGCAGGACCGTCCCGGCGATTGTCTCTCCGAGATTCTTGAGTGAGGCCTCTTTGCCCAGTTCGATCCGCACCTGCCGGTGCCGATTCGCCAGACAGGGTGATGAGATTCCCGCAAAGGATTCCGATAACCTCACCACCTTTTACCGCAGGGTCGGCCCCCACTTGTGGTGGGGCGTTGGCCCTGCGCTACGGGTCTGACCTCTTACCTCTCAGGTTGCTTTCGCATTGCAGGTCGGGCGACGCTCGTGCGCCTCCCGATCATGGGGCCTTCGGGCTTTGCCACGCCCCTGGAACCCCACGCCACCGGATCGTCCTTTCGCGCAGTCGCGCATCTTGCGCGCGCCTGCCTTCGGGCGGGGGACCTCCCGCCAACGATTCCTGCGGCGACTGGCTTGTCAGTAGCAACCCATACCCTCTGGGTAACTGCATCTGGTCGCCGGGCCGAAACCTCCCGGCTCCCATCACTCGGCTCGGTCGCGGTTTCTCATCGCGCCTCGCCGCCCATGTTTCCCGATCGCATCGACCACCGCGTGCGACCGCGGTGGCGGAAACCGGTGAAATATGCCTCGTCGCTCTCCCGTCGCCGTTCGAACCACGAGGGGTTGGCCCCGCCAGCGGGAACCAACCTTTGCTCGGTCACCCGAGTTCATCCTGAGATCGCACCAGAGAGTCACGCGCACTCTCCAGCGCCATCCGTTCTTTCAAAGAACCTGCCCCAACATACTCCCGCCCCGCCTTCCGTCAAGGGAAGCAATCACATAAATAACACATTCACAACATGTTG
>JADLBR010000307.1 GCA_020847615.1 Verrucomicrobiia bacterium | reverse complement strand
TCACCAGCCGACTGGGGAATAGCGCCGTGCTGGTCTTTCGTTTTTGCGACATCGATGCGGCGATTTCCGCCCTCACGCGCAACGGCATCAACCCCGTTACCCCCATCAATCTCTACGCGCGGATCGATAGGGACTAGATCGGACATTCCCATGGCGGGAGTGGCCCAGCCCCGCATGCTCGGATCGCTTTGTCCCTTCTAGAAAAGCTGGTTCAGAATGACGCTGTGCCGAGATGATAAATCTCCTTGACCAAAGTGCCGGACAAAATTATCGTAAAATCCGTAGTTTATGAATTCCTGCTCGTTCCTGGGCCTGGGGGAATTGCGTCGTCTTGGCTCAAGGCTGAGGCGCCTCCAGATTGCGTTTGCGGCCTTGGCCGCCTTTGTCCCGCTCGCGGGCCACGCCGCGTCGATCTTGGATTATACAGAGGCCGATCAGCTCGGGCTAGATTCCCCGAGCAAGACGTTTCTTTATGCGCTCACTACCGCATCGGCTGCAGACGGTCTCACGGTCGGGAATGCGACTTTTGAATACGATCCGCTATCCGGGGGTTTGATCCTTGGGGCTTTCGATGTCGATCCATGGGGAACCCCGACCATTTCGGGCAGCACGAATCCGACCGACGACGCCAATCTGACCCGTGTGACGGAGAGCATACGAGTTGGCCCCCTATCCGTGACACTCACGGGTCTGACCGTTGGGGCGACGTACGAGCTCCAACTGTTGTTTCATGAGCGCGACACCTTTGACCGCCAATTCGATGTGCTTCTGGATGGCACCTCGATAGTCCCTGCCGGCTTTACGAGCGGACAAGGTGTGAACCGCGCGGTTATCGAGGTGTTTGAGGCGGGATCTAGTTCCGTAGTGATCACCATGCCAAATGGCCCTAATCAGGCGACACTGAATGCTCTAACACTCGCTATTCCCGAGCCTTCCGGCCCGGTGCTTATTTTCGGTCTCTTGATTGGCGCGCTTGTGTTCCGGAAGCAACGGCGCGGCTGATCGGTTTCCTGCTTGGGGGGTGCCGCGTGTTGCCTGAGAACCGCGCCTTTGCGAGCCGCGGGACACGCGACGGGAATCGAGCCTAGGCGTCTCCGGCCCACCTTGATCCCTCCCGGCCCGCCTGATACATTCGCGGCCCCGATGGGCATGATCGCTTGCGAGATCTCCGATGGTGTCGCGGTCCTCCGCATGGACGCGCCGCCGCTGAACACGTTGAGCCTGGAGCTCCTCGACGCGCTGCGGGGCGCGGTGCGACGGGCCAACGACGATGCGGCGGTATCGGCGATCGTGGTCACGGGTCGTCCGGATCACTTCAGCGCGGGCGCGGATGTCGGGCTGTTTGAGAGGATCGGCGGAGAGGCGGACGCCGTGCGGATCTCGCGGGTATTCCAGGAGGCGTTTGGCGAGATCGAGGCGAGCGGCAAGCCGGTGGTCGCGGCGGTCGGGGGGAGGATGATGGGCGGGGCGCTGGAACTGGCGATGGCCTGCCACGCGCGCGTGTGCGCCGATGACTCGCGATTCAGCATGCCGGAGGTCAATCTGGGCTTCAACCCTGGGGCGGGGGGGACGCAGCGGTTGCCGCGCCTGATCGGGCCTGGCCCGGCCCTGAAGATGCTGGTGGCAGGCGAGGCGATCGATGCGGCCGAGGCATTGAGGCTCGGGCTGGTCGATGGCATCGCCCCGGCCGATTCGCTCGTCGAGAGGGCCTGCGCGCTGGCGCGCGGTGCCGGGGAGCCGGCCCGCACGGGTTGCCGGGCAGACAAGGTCTCGGACCCTGCGGCCAATGCCGGGGCCTTCGCGTGGGCCGAGGAGTATCTCGGGGGCGTGCGGCCAGAACTCGTGGCCCCCCGCGAGATCGCGGGCGCGGTGCGCGCCGGGATCGAGCGTGGCTTCGAGGCGGGCCTTGAGGGGGAGCAGGGGGCCTTCGCCCGCTGCATGGCGACGCGCGCGACGCGCAACAAGATCTACCTCTTCTTCGCGACCCGGCAGACCGCCAAGATCCCCGAATTGTCCGGCGTCAAGCATGGCAAGATCAAGCGCGCGGCGGTCGTGGGCGCGGGTTCGATGGGGACCGGGATCGCGCACGCCCTGATCATGGGCGGGGTGCCGGTCAGCGTGATCGACGAGAACGAGGGGGCCGTCGCCACGGCCATCGGGCGCATCACGAAGTCTGTCGAGGAGCGCGTCGCTAAAGGGAAGATGGCTCCCGGGCGCGCGAAGGGCATGCTGGAATTGATCCGGGCCGCCGAGGGCTGGGGGGCGCTGGCCGACGCCGACATCGTGATCGAGGCGGTGTTCGAGGACGTGTCGGCCAAGCGCGGCGTCTTCGCGCGGCTTGAGGAAGTCTGCCGTGAAGATGCGATCCTGGCGACCAATACGTCGACGATCTCGCTGGATGCGCTCGTCCAGGGGATGCGGCGGCCCGAGCGGCTCGTCGGGATGCATTTCTTCAATCCGGCGCAGCGCATGCCGCTCGTGGAGGTCATCCGACGTTCCGGGACCGCGCCCGAGGCCATCGCGGCGACCATCGCACTGGCGCGCGGGATCCGAAAGACGCCCGTGCTCTGCGACAACCGGGAGGGCTTCATCGTCAACCGGCTCTTCATACCCTACCTCAAGGAGGCGTTCTACCTCCTCGAGGACGGGGCCGAGCCCGAGGCGATCGACGCCGCCATGGTGGACTTCGGGTTTCCGATGGGACCGCTGACCCTGATCGACATGGCCGGCATAGACATCCTGGTCGCCACCGATCGCGTCATGCGCCAAGTCTTTCCGCGCCACGGGGATCTGTCGGCCATCGCCACCCGGTTGGTCGAGGGAGGTCACTTCGGCCAGAAGGCGGGGGCCGGCGTTTACAAATACGAGAAAGGCGCATACACTCCGCGTTCCAATGAGGACACGCGGCGGCTGGTCGCCGAGGTGAGATCCGGACTGAACCGAATGCCACGGAAAGTGGAGAACGACGAGATTCGCGAGCGGCTCGTGCTTCGCATGGTCGCGGAGGCCTCCTATGTACTTGGGGAGGGAGTCGCCCGTGGCGAATCCGACCTCGATGTGGCCACCGTGCTCGGGATCGGCTTCCCGGATTTTCGCGGCGGGGTGATGCGCCACGCCCGCGACCTCGGGCTGGATGCCGTCCGCCGACGGCTGGCGGATCTCGCGGCGCGGTTTGGGGAACGGTTTCAGCCGGGCGAATTTGCGAACCAGAACTGAGGAGAAACATATGGCGGTCGAGAGAAGAGACTTCGAATCCAACCAGGCCATGAGGCAGGTCATGGGCGATTACTTCGTCGAGCTGACGAAGGGCGCGGAGAATGGCAAGAAGACGGCGTGGTGCACCAGCGTGGGCCCCGCCGAGTTGCTCCTTTCGATGGGGTACAACGTGTATTTCCCCGAGAACCACGGCGCGATGCTGGGCGCGAGCCGCATGGCCACGGACCTGATCCCGCTGGCCAACGCGCAGGGATACTCGCCCGACATCTGCTCGTACCTGACGGCCGACATCGGCTCGTATCTCGCCAAGCAGAGCCCGTTCCAGAAGATGAAGCTGCCCGGTCCGCCGAAGGCCGACGTGCTGGTCTTCAACACGAACCAGTGCCGCGACGTCAAGGACTGGTTCCAGTTCTACGCGAGGGAGTGGGATGTCCCCTGCATCGGCATCCATTCGCCCCGGGCGTGTGGCGATCTGGACCTCGCGATGGTCGACAGCGTCGCGAAGCAGATCGAGCAGCTCATCCCGACGCTGGAGCAGGTCGTCGGGCAGAAGTTCGACATCGATAGGTTGCGCGAGGTGATCAAGTCATCCCGGCGGTGCACCGAACTCTGGAAGCAGGTGCTCGAGACCGCGGCCAACGTGCCCTCGCCGATCAGTTTCTTCGACGAGACGATCCAGATGGGCCCCGCGGTGGTGCTGCGCGGGCAGCAGTCGGCCATCGACTACTACGAGCTGTTGCTCAAGGAGCTGAGGCAGCGCGTCGCCGATGGCGTCGCGGCCGTCGAGGGCGAGTCGTTCCGGATCTACTGGGAGGGCATGCCGATCTGGGGGAAATTGAAAGACCTTTCCACCCAGTTCATGCAGCTCAAGGCCTGCGTGGTCGCCTCGACCTACTGCAACAGCTGGATCTTCGAGGCGCTGGACCCGTCCGATCCGTTCGAGAGCATGGCCCGGGCCTATTCCAGCATCTTCATCTGCAGGAGCGACGACCCGAAGGAGGCGTACATCGAGGAGATGGTGCAGAAGTACAAGGTCAACGGCATCCTCTACCACGACGCCAAAACCTGCCCGAACAATTCCAACTGCCGCTACCAGATGCCGCAGCGGCTCCAGACCCGGCTCGGGCTCCCCTACATGATCGTCAACGGCGACCTGAACGACCTGCGCCTCTACTCGGACGAGCAGACCCGGACGAACATCGAGGCATTTGTCGAGCAGTTGGCGGAGGCGTGACCGGGGGCTCGGATTTCGGGTGACGCGACCATGAGCCACTACTGCGGCATCGACGTGGGCGCCTCGGCCGCGAAGCTGGTGCTCATCGACGCCGGGGGCAAGGTCGTGGCGCGCGCGCTGCGGCGGTCGGGGATCGCCTACGCCGAGACCGCCGAGGCCTGCCTCGCGGAGGCCCTGGCGGGCGCGGGGCTGTCGCGGGATGACGTCGCGCACACCGCGTCCACGGGTTACGGGCGGCACAACATACCGTGGGCCAACGACTCCAGCACCGAGATCGCCTGCCACGGCAGGGGAGTCTTCCACCACTTCCCCCGCGCGCTCGCGGTCATCGACATCGGAGCGCAGGATAACAAGGTCATCCACATCGACGCGTCGGGGCGGCGGACCCATTTCAAGATGAACCGCAAGTGCGCGGCGGGCACCGGCGCCTTCCTGGAGGAGATCGCCTACCGGATGAACCTGGACGTGGGGGAACTGAACCGGCTGGCCGAGCGATCGACCAAGGAGGCGTCACTGGGGAGCTTCTGCACGGTGTTCGCGGCGACCGAGATCCTGACGAGGATCCGCGATGGCGAGAAGGTGGAGGACATCGTGAAGGGGGCGTTCCGATCGGTCGTGAAGCGCGTGATGGAGATGGACGTGATCGAGGGCGACCTGGCCCTGAGCGGCGGCGTCGTGGCGCACAATCCGCTGCTGGTCAAGCTGATCGGCGAGACATTCGGCCGCGAGCCGCTCGTGCCCCCGGACCCGCAGTTCATGGGCGCGTTCGGCGCCGCGCTGTTCGCGCTGGAGAAGAGCAGAAAGGAAGCGATGCCATGTTGATCTGGAAGCCCCCCGCCGAAGTCTCCCCGGACGTGCTGATGCTGGGGACGAGCCCGTATCCCGTCTATCTGCTGAAGGGCAAGGATTCGGGCGTGCTCGTCGAGGGCACCATCGGCGCCATGGGACCTCTGGTGGCCGAGCAGCTCGAGCAGTTCGGGGTGCCGCGCGATTACATCGCGCGCGTCCTGGTCACCCACGCCCATCCCGACCACGTGATGGCGCTGCCTTTCTTCCGGGAGATCTTTCCGGGGGCGAAGTTCACGGCGTCCGAAGCCGCCGCGAAGACGCTCCAGATCGAGAAGGCGGTCGGCTTCTTTTCGAAGATCGACGGCATGATCACCGAATCGCTCGTGAAGAATGGCGTGATACAGGAGCGCCACAGGCCGACGGTGGGCGCGGGACCGACGATTCCGGTCGACGAGACGGTCACGGATGGCGACACGATCGACTGCGGGAGCTTTTCCCTGAGCGTCATGGCGACTCCGGGACACAGCGATTGCAGCACCAGCTTCTTCGACGCCGAGAGGCGCATCCTCGTCAGCGCCGACGTCACCCCCTATTACATATCGGAGCACGACTACTGGTGGCCCAACTATTTCACGGGATACGCGGCGTACATCGCGTCCATGGGGCGCCTGGCGGCGCTCGGCGCGGAGATCGTGTGCCTGGGCCACACGGCAACCATCCGCGGAGCCGACGAGGCGAGGGCGTTCTTTGAAAAGGGGGTCGCGGCCACGAGGGCCTGCCACGAGAGGATCGTCGCGGAAGTCAGGGCCGGCAAATCGCCGCAGGAGGTGGGCAACGCGATCGCCGACGAGGTCGTCGCGAAGCTGCCGCCGCTGTTGCCCCTGGATTTCTTTCAGAAGAACTGCGCGCTTCTGGTGAAGCAGTCGCTGAAGGACGCCGGCATCGAGGCCAATTGATTGGATTAGAAGGAGAGACCATGACCGCATCGCGCATCCTGGGTATCGGGCATCACCTGCCGCCAAAAGTCGTCACGAACTTCGACCTGATGAAGACGATGGAGACGACGAACGAGTTCATCGTCGAGCGCACGGGCGTCCACAAGCGGCGGCACGCGGAACCGGGCCAGAGCGCCACGGACCTAGGCGCGATCGCAGCCCGTGCCGCGGTGGCGGACGCGGGACTCACGATGGACCAGATCGATCTGGTCATCATGAACACGATCACGCCCGACCACGCCGACCCCGGGTGCGCCTTTTTCCTTCAGAGCAAGCTCGGCCTGGGGACGAAACCGGCGCTGGACATCCGCGCCCAATGCGCCGGCATCGTGTACGGGACGGCCATCGCTCAGTCGTTCATCGCCTCCGGGATGTACCGGCACATCCTGATCGTTTGCAGCGAGGTGCTGTCCAAGCGGATGGATGGCTCCTACGATGGGCGCAACATCGCGATCCTGCTCGGCGACGGGGCCGGGGCGGTCGTCGTCGGGCCCGCGAAGGACGGGAGGCCGGGCATCCTGTCGAGCATCCTGCACGCGGAGGGCGACGGCGCGAAGGTCCTCTACACCGCCGCGCCCGGGAGCGCGCTCGGGCGGCCGAACATGATCCAGGCCGACGACATCGAGAGCGGCCGGGTGCATTTCCGGATGATCGGCAAGGAGATGTTCCAGAACGGCGTCCGCCGCATGGCCGAGGCGACCTTTGAGGCGCTGGAGAAGAATGGCCTGACCCTGGATGACATCGATGTCCTGATCCCGCATCAGGCGAATCTCCGGATGCTCGAGGCGGTCGTCGAGCAAGTGGGTGTCGCGAAAGAGAAGGTCTTCGTCAACGTGGACGAGTACGGGAACATGGCCTCGGCCTGCCTCCCGATCGCTCTCTATCAGGCGCGGGAATCGGGCATGGTCAAGCCCGGCAGCCTCGTGCTGATGGTGGCCTTTGGCTCTGGGTTCGTCTGGGGCTCGACGCTCCTCAGGATGTAGACCGCGGTCCGGGCGCCGCCCCGGCCCCAGGGCATCGCCTGATTTCGGCCGAAGGCCCGTGGGGTGCGGGCCGTCCCCGGGCCGCCGGGGTAGAAAATGTAGCCGAGGCCGTGAGGCCTTGGCGGCCAAACGCTCACGCGTTCGGCTACAGGGTGCGCTGCGGGTATTTTCAAGCCAGCCCTGCCCGTGGCACTTCGGGTGGACCGGGGCTGCCTGAAGGCAGCACTACGAACGCTGCCGCGTCATTGGGCTCGTAGTGCCGCCTTCAGGCGGCATCCGCATAACCAGCTCGATCCCGTGCCCCGGACGCCCGGCTCCCGGCGTCGAAGACGCGGCCCTACGCCTCAGGCGATTGGCGGCCAAACGCTTGCGCGTTCGGCTACGGGGAGCGCTGCGGCTATTTTCGAGTCAGACATCATGCCCGCCGCGGCGGGCACCACCGGCGGGGAAAATTTTGCTATAGTCGATGTGCTTCGATGCAGGCGACGTCGGC
>JADLBR010000306.1 GCA_020847615.1 Verrucomicrobiia bacterium | reverse complement strand
GGCGCAGGAACTCCCCATCCCGAAGATATTTCAGGCCCAGATGCCTGATCCGCGCCAACCGCATCACGCAGGCGATCTCCTCGGGCCGGTCCCGCAAATGCGAGGGTTGGAAGTTCGCGATGGTGGGCTGCTGTCCCCAGGCGAACGCCCGCGACTGCTCGAGGCAGAACTGCTTTGAGTATTTTCGGTCGAGGAGTTTCAGTGGCTCCTTCGGCGCGAACTCCGGCGGCCAGAGGTCGTCGTACGGGGGCATCGTCAGTGAGGAGTAATTCCCAAATTGGATCGCGTGCGGGTGGTATATCGCCTGAAAGAACGGGATGGTCTCCCACCCCACGGTGGGCGCCATGTAGCGCTCTCGGCTGACCTCGAGGCTCAGCATCAGGTCGAGGTGGGGCAACCATGGCTCGCCACAGCCCTCGCCGGCGAGCGCCACGGGCCGCGTGTCCGCGCACCGGTCCCGGATATCGCCCGCGAGCTGGCGAAACCCTCCCATCCAATAGGCGCCGCCACCCAGCGGGTGTCCGTGCGCGGGATCGAAGCACGCGAGGCTGCTGCACGCCTGATCCATGTAGATGCCATCAACGCCCAGCTCCTTGATGGCGCGCTCCGCCAGGCCCGCGTACTTGTGCCGCCAGAAAGCAGTGCCCATGCACATCGAGACGCAGGGCTGCTTGGTGAACGTGTTGTAAACCTCCTCTTTGAACTCGCCGTCTGGTCCCCTGACCGCGAATCGTTCCGCCCCCTCCTCCCGCCAGCTTTTCGTGGTGAGGCCCCAGAGCCGCTGGTTCATATAGACCAGCGCGCGGACACGGTCCTCGTGCGCGCGGGCCAGCGCCTCGCGGAACGCATCGTCGCCCTCGCGCGGGGGCAAATACTCCGGGAATCCCGCGTCGTAGGAACAGCCGTGCCACCAGTGCCACAGCACGCTCACCGGCAGGCCCAGCTCGCGCTGAAGGGCCACGGCCGGTCCCAAGACGCCGGGGGAGCGCCCACGATTCCAGACCCATAGCGCGGTGTCCCGAGCCCAATCGGGAACCAGGCCACGGGAAAGCCGGCTCTGCTTGGCCCACGGCTGGTCCTTCGCCCACCCGCGGTAGCGCTCGGCGGCCGTGATCCAGTCACCCCGAAATGTTCCCAGGATGACGCCATATCCCGGCGCATAGCGACCCGCCCCGCGCGCGCCATTCTCCGGAAGATGAGCGATCTCGAATTCGATGCCGCCCCGCCCGTCCCCCCGCGTGATGAAGCTCTTCCGAAGGGCGGCGGTGTCATCGCACGCCAGATAGAGGCCCGCTCCGTTCTGCCGATAAAAAGCGAGGCACTGGAGCGACAACGTGCCGGGATAATCCCATGAGTACCGGGCGCCCCGCCCGCTTGATCCCGCGAGCGCCTTGCGCGGATCCGCCAGTACTTGCCCCATCCACGCGGGAACGGCCAGGAATTCTTCGTCCTGCGGGGGAAGCCCTGACAGCCGCGGGAACCGGACCTCCTCGAGCGCGCTGTCGGGAGGCTTTTCCACGAGAAACTCCCAACGGCTCACAGGTTCCCGGGGATCGAGGCGAACGCGTATCTCCACACGCACGCCCGGTGCGCCGGCCGCACCGAAGCCATCCCACGTCAATCGCAGTCCGGGGGGATCATCGTCGGAGGCACGACACTCAACGTGCCCCGCCCCGGACGCATCGAGCGCATTGGTCGCCGTACCCGAGACAAGCCGCATCGACCAAAGCGGCTGCGCGTTCGTCGATGCGAAACCATGTCCCGACACGCGCTCGATCAGTTCGACGATCCTCCCCGCGTCGCCGATGCCGATCCGGATCCCATCATTGGATATCCGCGTCACCCCGGCCGCATCGAGACAAAGGGGGAGACACCACGCGCCCAGCCACGCGCCTCTGGCCCATCCGCCGTAAGTCGATTTCATTGGCCAATTGTCGGGCTATTTGAACGCGTGCGGCGGCGAGACGCAAGCGCGCTCCCCCACCATCTCCGGCTGCCACCCCGGGCGGCCCGCCCAATGCACTTGCCCGCATCCCACGTGGATCGGGACATCGGTCATCCGCGCATCTCGCTGGAATCCATGGCGGCGCCCGCCATAGTCCCAAGATGACCCGTCAATCCAGAGGCGCGCGACTAGGAGGCTGTCGGACTTTGTCCGGCAGCCTCCTATGGAAACCATGAGCGCGCCGCTCCACCGCCGGCGCCGTGCCAGAGCGACCGCCCTGGCCTTGGATGTCCTGTTCGGCGCGTTAATCATCGGCCAGGCTGGCGCATCCGCCCAGGGCCCCATCCGCTGGGTTCACCCGCCGGGCTTCTCCAAGGAAACGCCCGGCCTCGGACTGACACAACTCGAGGGGGTGACACACCACGTCCTCTACGACCCCCTGCCCTCCAAAGCCAACGCGGACGAGGGCGGCGACGGGCGATACGAGGGCGTGCGACACGGCACCTATAATCATCACCAGCGCATCGTAATCTTCGGCGACAAATGCATCGTCTACTGGACCAACCACAGCCGCGACGAGAACGGGCCGGGCCAGCGGCTTCTGGCGAAAGTCGGCACCTTTGCCCCGGACCAGTCCGACATCACGTGGGGTGGTGACGAGACGCTGGTTGAACTCTCGCCCGCCCCGATGCCCGTGCGGCGGCGCGGATGGAGCCATGATGCGGACGTCATGCGCGAGGGCTACGCCGCGGCCATGCTGCAACTCATCAACGGTCGCCTCTACGTGCGCGGCAGCCTCGTGGCCTGCCACGGGTGGACCAACGACGTGAAGTTCCACGGGCGATGCCGCAAGCCCATCCCGGCGACCAGCTGGAACGACGGCCGAGACACCGAACGAGGTTTCCGCTGGGATCTCTGGTGGCCCCTGGGCATGGAATTCGTCCAGCGGTGGAAGATCGAGGGCGGCGCGCTCTTGCCCGATTCCCCGCTATATAAGATAAGCGAGGCCATGGATAGGATCGAGGTGACGCCGGACCGATTCAAGCGGGTGCCCCCTCCGATCGAACCATTCGCCAGCGCCAGACCGTTCTCCGAGGCCCCCGCCGAGATGCAGGAGGACGTAGTCCACGGAAGGCGGGTCCAGTTCCAGCGGTCGCCAAAGTATGCCCCCGGCACCGATAAACTCGCGGCCGATGGCAAGAATGGACTCGCGCACCACACCGAGTTCCGGCGTCCCGATGGCCGGTGGGTCACGGTGCGCGATAATCTCCTCGTCCCCGAATACTACTATGCCGCGGTAAAAGAGAGTATTGGCGATGACTACCCGCCCGCCGTTCGGACTGACCTCTTCGGCCAAGCGATGCCGGTCGCGGGAGAATTGCCAGATGGTCGCCCCTGGATCATCTGCAACAACGGTCCGAGGACGGACATGTACCTGACGCTCTCGCGAGATGGGGTGACCTTCGACAGGACCTGGCTGCTGCTGCACGTGGACCGGGAGACCGACGGCGGCGTCTGCAAGGGATCTCGGGGCGGCCCGCAGTATTTTCAGGCGGTCACGGTCGGCCCCAACATCTGGGTCGTCTACAGCATCGCCAAAGAACAGATCGGGGCCACGCGAATCCCCCTGCGGCTGTTTGGCCAGAAGCCCTGAAATAGCCTCTTCGCGGGCCGCCGCGGTCAGATTCCTCGCCTATCCGTTATCTGCCTGCTTGCGCCCCGGTTCCGGCGCGACCCGGATCGGCGCGTCTGAAACCGTGGTCTTCTTCCCGAGCAGATGCTTGGCAAGGAATGCCGCGACGCGGGCATCGACCTCTGCACCGTGGAACATGTGGGCACCGCCCTCGACTCTGACGAATGTCACATCGGCCCCCACCCTCTCCAGGGCGGCCGCCAATTGCTCGGAATGCTGTATCGGCACGGTCGTGTCGTCCGTGCCATGGACAATGAGAAATGGTGGCGCGCCCGCCGCAACGTGGGTGATGGGCGAAGCATCCACGGCCGCCCGCTCATTATCCTTCGTGGGTCCACCAAAGAGCGCCACGGCCGCCGGGTGATCGACCCCGGGCCGCGTCGGATACCACCGAAGAAAATTTGCGGGGCCGCAGAAGTCGACGACGCAAGCGACCCTGCTGGATACCCCCGGCGTGCCTCCCTTGCCATCCAGTCTTTCGACGGCACCCGAAACACCCAAGAGGGCCGCGAGGTGCCCGCCCGCCGAAGAGCCCCACACACCGATCCGATCTGGGTCGACGTTGAATCGATCCGCGTTGGCGCGGATAAAACGGATGGCGGCCTTGCTGTCCTCGATCTGGGCCGGCCACTTCGCTTCCCCCGAGAGCCGATATCCCACAGAGAAACCCACGAAATCCCCAGTCGCGACATAGGCCTGGACAGGTCCCCCGCTCCGGTGACTGCCACTCTGCCAGCCGCCGCCATGAAACCAGACGAGCCCGGGGCGCGGCTTCGTACTCTTTTCAAGAGGCGTGAACACATTCAGCGTCAGGGCGCGATCCCCTCCCCTCCCATACTCGACGTCCTTCTCAATTCCGATCACCTTGCGCCGCCCGTCTCGCGCGGGTTCAGCGCCCTCGGCCACCGGCGCGGCCGCCACTCGCGCAGGGTCGTGCGCGTTGATCGCGCAGGAAACGGCGAGCCCAATGGACACGACACGGCATGCGGATACGGACAAGACCTTGCCGCCATCGCGCAGGAAAGATCTCATTCCCGGATTCTATCCTCGGCCAATGCGGACACCAGTAAAAGCGGCGCGGGCGGCCGATGGAATCTCGCGATGGGCCGGAAACGCGCGCGCGTGCCTCCGCGCACGTCTCGCGTTCTTCTCAAGCATCGTCCTAATCGCCCAGCAACTCGCGCAGGACGCGGCCCTCGGCATCGGGCAACGCGACCCCGAGGAGTGCGGCAATAGTCGGCGCGACATCCAGGTTGGCGATTCGGTCGAGGCGGGCGCCGGGACGGATGCCATGGCCCCAGGCGATCAGCACCCCGTCCAGCTCGGGGTCACTCGCCGGGTAACCGTGGGTGCCGAGGTAATTCTTGGACTCGGCGACAACAGCCTCGCCGCCGCTGTCATCCTTGAAGGCGTGGCCGGCCTTGGCGAAGAGCACGAGATCGCCCATCGCCTGATTCTCCTCGGGCGTTGGCATGCCGAGCCCCGGGCCCTCGGTGCCCTCGATGACATTCGCCACACCCGGCAGGCCAGCGCAAATCGATCTGAGCCTTGGCAGCAACTCCGATCGGCGCGCGGGATCGGTCACGTAGACAAAAGCCATCCCGCCCTGCGCGATGGCACACGCCTCGCAGCTTGCGATCTTGCCGCCCTCGACTCGGACCAGGCCCGCCTGGCGCAGCGCGATGTTCGGGCATATGACCTTGGTGACCCGCTTGAATCCGTGGTCCGTCGTGACGATCACCGTGGTGCGGTCGCGCAGCCCCGCGCGATCGACGGAGGCCAGCAGGTCGCCGATGAACCGGTCGGTGTAGGCGTAGGCGCTGAAGCTCGCGGTGGAGCCGGGCCCGAACTGGTGGTTGGCCGCGTCCGTTCCCAGCAGATGAAAGAGCAAGAGGTTGGGCTTATGGGTCTCGATGATATGGCGCCCTGCCTGCGTCCAGACCCAGTCGCGCCACACGATATTCTTGCCCTTCGTGAATCCGCTCACCTCGTCGGCGGTGACGATGCCGGCGGCGATGAGTTCGCGCTCGATGGGGCCGTCGGATTTTGGGATCTCGAGGAACTCGTGGCTGATCGTGCCCGAATTGAGGATCGCGACCCAATCCACCTGCGCGGTTTTCAGTCCCGCCCTGAATGCGGCATCGTAGATCGTCGGCACGCGCACCAGCTCGGCCTTGTCGCGCCACGGCTCGATGATCGGCGGCAGGGTCGGCCCGCGACGCACGAGCAGCCCATTGAACAGCACCCCGTGCCTGCGGGGCGTGGCCCCGGTGGCCAACGTCGTATGGTTGATCCAGGTGATCGATGGGTTCGACACCGTCATGTTTTCGGCGACGGCGCCCTCTTTCGCCAGGCGGCGGAGATTGGGCATCACCAGCGTCGGGTCCCTCCAAAGCCATGCGGGCAAGCCATCCACGGTGACCAGGATAACCGCGCGATCCTTCGAGGGGATTTCCATCGCATGCGTCGCGAGGGCGGCGCCAAACACGATGGCCAAGATTGGGTGAAACAGGCGACGGCCCATAGCCCCTTCTAGCAAATCGCCAGGCTTTAGGAAGCAGGAGAAATGTCTCCCGGCTCAGGAGGGCAGATATGCCCCGAGCTCTCGGAGGCGGCGGCGCAGATCGGCCACGTCGATGGCCCGCGGGTCGCGCCCGCCGGAGGCGGCGATGGCCGCCGCGACACCCGCGGCCTGACCTGTGATGAAGCATCCGGGCATGACGCGGATCGAGCCGTGCACCATGCGATCGGCGCTCACGCACCGGCCGGCAACGAGCACGTTGCCGAGGCCGCGCGGCGTCAGTGTCCGGTACGGGATGCCGTAGCTCTCGCCCTTCGCATATCGGAGGGTCTCGTCGAACTCCTTCCGGTGCTGCTCATAGGTGTCCTTGCCCGGGCGCAGGGGATGGTTGTCGATCGGATACGAATAGCGGCCGATCTCATCCGGGAAACTGGCGCGGCGCCTGTAGTCCTCGAGCGACAGCACGTAGTCGCCCATGATCCTGCGGGTCTCGCGCACGCCCAAGAGCGAGCCCGTGGCCACGAGCTCGGCCTTGGCGAAGCCCGGGACGTATTCGCGATAGTACCTCACGAATTCCTTCATGCTCTTGCGGCCGAAGATCAGGGCCCTGGTGAGCGACACCTCGTCGGTCGCATCCACGCCAAAGGTGTGGCCGATGTTGCCGGCGCCAAGCCGCTCGCCGGTGCGGTGCATACCGGTCAGGTGCTCATCGGGAACCGTGAACACGCCCGCCGCAAAAGCCTCCGGCAGCCAATGTCCATCGGGCTGGGGTCCCGCGGGACGATTGGCGCGCCACGTCTCCCAGTCGATCTCCGACCAGACGCTGCAGAGCGTGCCAGGCATCAGGTTGCCCTCCGCGTCCCCCTTTTCGAACTTCGCCCCGGCCCAGGTCGCCAGATCCCCGTTCCCGGTCGCGTCGACATAGACCTTCGCGCGCACGGCGAAGAGCCCGCTGGGCGCCGCGCAGACCACGTGCGAGATATGACCGCCCTCGGCCTCGACCGCGACCAGCGTCGTCAGGAACGTGAACCCGACACCCGCCTCGGCCATCAGGGCGTCGTACACCCGCTTCAGCGCCTCCGTGTCGATGTGCCCGCACTTGCTGGTGGTCGAGTCCTTCTTCATCCGCTCATGGACCTCGCGACCAAATCCCCCGGCCAAGAAGTGGACCCCGTCCGTGAACGTCATGAAGGTGGGAACCCGGGCGGCGGTGCCCATGCCACCGAGGCACGTGTGCGCCTCGGCAAGGTACACATTCGCCCCCTGCTTGCGCGCGCTGACGGCCGCCGCCACGCCGGCCGGCCCGCCGCCAGCCACGAAGACATCGACCTCGTGCCTCACGGGCACCTCGCGGTGAAAACCCACCGTCTTGGATGCCAGATCCCCCGCTCCCCGAGACGCCACCGCGCCCGTGGCCCACGCCCCGGCCGCCGCCCCCGATCTCCACAGCCAATCCCTCCGCTTGATCATCGCATGCGACATGGCGGCAATCTCCTTTCCGGCCTTCCCACGCTAACGCCGGGGGCGCTGCCCGTATTGCGCCAAAGCGACATCACCTATGCCAAATGCGACGCCGGGGATTCCCCGCGCCGATGCCGCGCCCGCGACCTGGCACAGCCACCGCGCGAGAACCCGGCCCCTACGGATCGGCGTAGACCCGGGCCTCGAAGATGCGCGCGGACGGGTCGCCGTGGGTGCGGGTGACGGTGACACGGATGCGGCGCGCGGTGACCGACGGAAAACGGTGGGGCCGCCACCTCTGGAAATTGTCCCGCACCGCGGCGAGCGTGCGCCAGCCGCCGGCGCCGTCATCGCAGGCGATCTCATAATCCCGGACGCATTCTTTCGCGAGGGGCTTGGCGGGCCACCGGAGGTTCATGTCGGTGTCGAAAGTGAGCTGGACGGTGTTGAACGGCCTGGGCTCGCCCAGATCCAACTCGATCCATTGCGGCAGGGGCCGCGCGGGATCGGAGGACCACACGTGGGTCTGCTTGCCGACGATGCGCGCGATCCCGTCGATGACGTTCTCGGCACGCATGTCCAGCGGCAGCGCCCGAGGAGGTTCGGTGGCCGCGGCATAGTACTGCCCCTTGTGAGGGGCCCAGGGCTTCGACGCGCCGCCACCATAGGCGCGGCACGACCCTGCGGGCGCGGACTTCATAAGGCGCCACTCGACCCCCCTGGCCGCGGGAAGCCAGATGTAAAAGAAGGGCTCCTTCACCGTCGCACCGAACTCAAACTTCACCCAGCGCTCGGCGCCGGGACGCACGGTGGCCTTGGCCATGGCGATGTCGGTTGACGAGGCGAAGTCGCCCTCGGCGGTCGCGCCGCACAGATGGGCCGCCAGTTCGATGGGTTCCGCCCTCTCGGAGCGCAAGAGCAACCAGGCGGCTCGCACTTCGGGCCCCGATCCCGTCGGGAACATGATCGCGCGCGCCATCGCCAATTCGTGGGCGTCATCGTCTTTCAGGACGTCCTCGCGTCGAAACAGCTGATGCTCCGCGGAACTGGAGGCGGTGATCTTCGCCGCGCGCGCCAGGTCGGCGGGGTCCTCGTTCTTGGTCTCGGGAATGTACTGGTCGTTCCTCAGCAGGGTCTGCTGAAGCTCGGCCATGTGCTTCTCGTAGATGCCCCGCGGGCCGGTCCCGCGACGGACGCAGAGGGCCGCTGCGGTGCCGGCCGCCTGCCCGAGCGTGGCGAGCGTGCTCTCGACCCGGACCGTGCCGAGGGCCACGTGCGTGACGCTGATGTCGCGGCCCGCGAAGAGCAGGTTGGGAACGTTCTTCGAGTACAGGCAGCGGTATGGGATCGTGTAGATGGGCACGCGCGGGTCGAAGTGGTATGGCCCCTCTTTGCCGGAATAGATCCCCCTGGGGTGGTGGATGTCGATGGACCAGCCGCCGTAGGAAATGCGGTCCGGAAAGACCCGTCCGGCCTGCACATCCTGCTGCGTGAGCACGTGATCGCCGATGAGTCGTCGCGTCTCGCGCTTGGCGTTCCATATGGGGACGTGAACCAGCGCGTGGTTCACGGCCTTCGCGCGGTCCTCCCAGCGGTTCTTGATGAAATCCCAATAGCCGAACGTGATCCGGATCAGCTCGTCGCGCGCGTGCTCGGGATCGTTGAGGTCATCGACGGTGCCCTCGTGCTCCAGCCACCAGTTGCCGCCCGTGATGGACTTGATGGTCCGCCCAAACTCCTCGGGGGGCGGGAGTTTTGCGGCCCAGGGGGGCGGCGCGTATGGGCTGGGCGCGCCCGTGTCGTCGGCGCGGAAAGACAGCGCCTGCCGGCCCATGATGCATCCGCTCATGGTCACGCCATCGGGAGCCTCCTGGGCCAATTCCTCGCCGGTTTCCGCGCGGCTCTCCCGGCCCAGGCGATACTCCGCGCCGGCGTAGAACCCGAGCCAGCCATCCCCCGTGCAGTCGATGAAGTGGCGACCGCGAATTCGCGAGATGGAGCCGCACAACGTGTCCACGGCGCGGACCGCTTCGATGCGTCCCCCCGGCCCCGCCTCGGCAGCGATGACGCGCCCGTTGAGCACGACGGTGAGGTTTGTCTCGGCCGAGGTCAGTTCGCGAAAGGCGTCGCTGACGAGCGGATAGTCGCGCTCGACGGTGATGCGCAGCGCCTCCTCCATGATGCCGCTCTCGCGGGCATTCGGGTTCTTGGCGCTCGCGCCCTGAGGCGGGACACCCAGCTCAATGCTGGCGTTTCCGCCAAGGACGGGACGGTCTTGGATGAGGACGGTCTTGACGCCAAGACGCGCGGAGGCGATGGCCGCGCAACAGCCCGCGGTCCCGGCGCCGACGACAACCACGTCATACGCACCCGCGTCGCGGGGCTCGAGCTCCAGCCCGGTGAGGCGGGAGCGCTCCCGTGCGATGGCGTCCACCGCATCGGGTGGCGTGTACCCCATGTCCGTGGTCAAAATGATCGCGTCGCATCGACCGTACTCGCCCGTCAGGTCCTGCAGGGCCACGCGGGCGGCGCCGGCGGCCAGATCGAATTCCCCGCCGCTCTCCCAGACCCATCGCGGCTCCGGCGCCATGCCGAAGGTCTTCTCCGCCGCCCGGCCATTGACCGACACCTTGAACCGGCCCGGGGACTCGCCAGGAAACCAATTGCGGGAACGGACCCAGAGCCGGTATCGGCCCGCGCTGGCGATCCGCGCCTCGGTTGTCGCGTCGTCGACGATGTCGCAGACACCCGCCGCGATGAGGTACGCCGAGCCCATGAACGCGACGAACTGCGTGTCGATCCACCAGCCGCCGTAATCGGCAAAGTCCTCCGCGTCGATCCAGATAGATCCGGGGACCACCTCGCGCGCCTCGCGGTGCGGCTTGCGGAATGCATCCAGGGTCTTTTGCGCGGGCGTCAGGTCGGGGGCATTGCGCCATGGGACCAGCCCCGCCGGGGCGTGCCCCGTTGGCCCGAGGAGGATAATCGCGAGGACAACGACGAGCGGACGACTTGCGCCAAATGTCATCGCTATCCCATAGCAAATTGGCGCCAGTTGGGAAGGCGGGCATCGCGCGCCCGGGCCACCAGACCGCTAGCCCGGACATTTCACAGCCTTGCGGGCTGTGAAGTGTCCGGGCTCTGGGAAAACCGCGCGATAGCAACAGGTTGGGATGGAGACGCGCGCTCCCAAACGCCATTTTTCGAAATCACAAACTGTT
>JADLBR010000305.1 GCA_020847615.1 Verrucomicrobiia bacterium | reverse complement strand
TTCCGGGCGAAAGCGCGCCCAGCCCAGATTCGCGCTGAGCGCCGGATGGACTGCGCAGACGAGGCGTAACCGAGCATCCCGGAGATGGCAGCAAATACCCTAGGACAACCAGTGTCGGTCCCCCCGAGTACAATACGATTATGAAGAACTCGCCCCCAACGATTCAGCCCATGGCCATCCCATTCAAGACGGACCACTTCCGCCTCGAGCGGCAGGCCGCGCTCGAGCGGCAGATCACCGCCTCGCCCCTGTTCGGGCGCATCCGCAAGAACCTCCCCGAGAAAGGGATACTGGACATCGTGCGCGACATGGGCCCGACGCAGATGCCGCTGCCCGAGGGGGCGTGCGGGAAGCTGGATGGGGCGGTGGCGGCCATCCGCACCCGGGCGCGGCTGAGCATGCCGATCCGGGCCACCCTGGTTCTGGGCGACGACAAGCGCCCCACCTGCGTAGCCCACCGCCACGGGGGTATCCTCCACCTCATCGTGACCGGCCCGCTGCTGGAGTCCGGCGACGAACCGCTCCTGCGCCACCGCATCGCGACGGCCTGCTTCTGGGCCTTCCACCCACTCAACGAGGCGCTCCAGATGCTCCTGAACGCGAATTCGCCCATGGATCTGGAACTCTGGGTCGCGGTGATAGAATTCTGCCGCCTGAGCGCGTACATGGGCGAGTGCTTCGCGCTCGCCTGCACCGGCGGCATCGACGCCGCCCTGCGCGCCGGCTTCATGGGCCGCGGCGGGGCCGATCCGTCCGCGGCGGGCATCGACCTGCGCCAACTCGGGGAGGCCCTGATGGCCTCGGGGCAGTTCTCGGTGCTCGCTCAGGTCCTCTCGGGTGGCTCGGACATCGGCTGGCTGCCCGCCAAGCCCGCGGTGCTCGACGCCTTCGTGGCCAGCGAGGTCTATCGCGCCTGCGACGGTATCCCCGGCGGCATGCCGCGCGCCGCGTTCGAGACCGCCGTGCTCGGCCTAGACCGCCGCGCTCACCCGCCCCTCGAGGGGCCGCTGCCCGAGGAGGTCGGCGTCTTCGTCGAGATCTCCGGCCTGCTGGTGGGCTGCGCCCTCATCGAGGCCACCGGCCCCGTGACCCCGGCCCGCCTCGCCCCCGCGCTGGAGATTCTGGAGATCGACGCCGAGGGCTTGGAGAAGGTCCGCTCCGGCATCGGGTGGGACCCGACCGAGCCCGACTCCAGCCTCCCCCGATTCGCCGCGGCGCTGGAGGGCACCCGGCGGCGCTGGGCCAACCTCCATAGCGTCGAGATCTTCAACCGCGCCCTCGCGGCCGCGCTCGCCGAGAGCGGGGGCGAATTCCACGACGCTATGGAGCCCGCCCTCGATCAGGCGGGCGCCCTGTGCGGCCTGAACCCCGCCGAGGTCCGCGCCATCGTCGAGACCTTCGCCGAGCGCGCCAAGGCCGCCACCAAGGAGTACTGAACCATGACGCTGGCACCCTCCAACATCCGCGAGTGCCCCGCCTGCAAGAAGCCGGTGGAGCAGTTGGTCCTGAACTCGGGCAACACCTTCGGCGCGGTCCAGTGGAGCGACGGCTTCCTCGCCGCACCGATGCTGCCCGAATTCCCGCGGCTCGGGCGCTGCCCCCACTGTGCCACCCTGTTCTGGGTTCCGGAGGCGACACTAGTGGGCGACTGTTGGCCCCCCGATATCGCCGCTTCCCAATGGCCCGGGGCCAAGACCGTCGAGGGTCCGACTGCCGAAGAGTTCCTGTCCGCGATCCCCCTGTGCGGGGGGGACAAGGAGAAGGAATTGTTTGTCCGCCTGCGGTCCTGGTGGCGGTCAAACGACCGATTCCGCAAGGGCGTGGCCGATGCGCCGCCGTTCTCCGAGACCGAGCGCGGCAACCTCGAGGAACTCGCCGAGGCGCTCGACGACGCCCACCCCCACCACACGGTCATGCGCGCCGAGATCGCCCGCGAACTCGGGCAGTTCGAGCAGTGCCTCGCGTTGCTCGAGCGTGATTTTGGGGAGGAACTGATGTATGTCGTTGGGACGATCCGCGACCGGGCACTGGATCTGGACCCCAAGGTGATGGAACTGAAGTGATGGAAAGGACAGGCGTGACAATGGATCCGGTAACCGACCGCTGCCGCGGCGCCCTCCTGGGCCTCGCCGTGGGCGACGCGGTGGGCACGACGCTGGAATTCCGCCAGCCCGGCACCTTTGAGCCCATCGACCACATGGTCGGCGGCGGCCCCTTCAATCTGGAACCCGGCCAGTGGACCGACGACACGTCGATGGCGCTGTGCCTTGCGACAAGCCTCGTGGAGAAGGGGGGCTTCGACGCGCGCGACCAGATGGAGCGCTACTGCCGCTGGTGGCGCGAGGGATACCTCAGCTCGACGGGCGCGTGCTTCGACATCGGCAGCACGGTCCGCTCGGCCCTGAGACGATTCGAGGACACGGGCGAGCCTTTTGCCGGTTCGACCGATCCGCAATCCGCCGGCAACGGTTCCCTCATGCGTCTCGCGCCCGTGCCCATCTGCTTCGCCAAGTGCCCCGACAGGGCCATCGAGATGGCCGGCGAGAGTTCGCGGACCACGCATGGCGCCCCCGCCGCGGTCGACGCCTGCCGCTATCTCGCAGGCCTCATCGTCGGCGCGATCCATGGCACCTCCAAGGACGACATCCTCTCGCCCCTCTACGCCCCCATCCCCGGATTCTGGGAGCAGCATCCCCTCTGCCCCCAGATCCGCGAGATCGCCGAGGGCTCCTTCAAACGAAAATCGCCCCCCGCCATCCGGGGCGCGGGCTACGTCGTGAAGAGCCTAGAGGCCGCCCTCTGGGCCTTCCACCATGGGAAAGACTTCCGCGAGGGTTGCGTCATGGCCGCCAACCTCGGCGATGACGCCGATACCACGGCGGCGATCTTCGGCCAAATCGCGGGGGCCTTCTACGGGATGGCAGGCATCCCGGTGGAGTGGCTGGGGCGACTGCACGACGGGGATAGCATAGTTGCCTTGGCCGCCCGTCTTGCCGGCGGCGACGGGACGCGGGGCTGAGAGGCGGGATGCTGTGAACTACCTGATGGTGATCTGCCCATATCGATGGAATGGGACGTGGGTCTTCGACGACGAGGGTGCCGGACTGCACCGCGAGCCCTTCGTCGCCGGCATCGACACCATCATCGACCGCCTCACCGTCGACATCCCCGACGCGAAGCGCGGCTTCCGGATGGTCTTCTCGGCCGCCCCGTTTCCCGGACACACTGTTCGGTTGGAGTGGCGACGCGAGGAATCGGGTGGCAACTGGTACCACTGCCCCCAACTGAGCATGGAGGGCTGGCTCTGCCCGGCGATGTTCAAGTACTTCGAAACAACGCCGCCGGAGATTTTCGCCAAATTCGATCCGCTGCCGCCGAATTCGCCATCAGCCGACCAACACAAGAGGAGAGGCTCTCCAGGATAAGTGGTGAAGGGCAACGCATTATGGAAATAGAGAATTCATTATTTGATCGTGTCGTATCAGAGTTTTTCTCGACTTACACGCCTTTACTGGACCCTTCAACTGCTGAACAGTTGCGCGATCTGGTGAATCAGGAAAAACACAAGGTACTTACAGAGGTATCATTTCGCGACACCGGTGATTTGATGTTAGACCGTTCTGAGTATCGAATGCGATTGCGGAAACGGCTTATTGAGAATCGTATAATAGGGTGACATTCGACGGATTCCGGCGTATATTCTCGGCATGTCGAAGACACGAGACCATGCCGAGATGGAGAAGCGTCGCAAGAAGGCCGGGCGGCTCTTCGCCGAT
>JADLBR010000304.1 GCA_020847615.1 Verrucomicrobiia bacterium | reverse complement strand
GAGCTCGGCCTCGATGAGAGGACGATCGTCTTCTTCAGCTCGGATAACGGCCCGGTGTATCCGCCCGTCGGCGGCTCCGACTCCGTCTTCTTCCGCAGCGCGGGTGACCTGCGCGGATACAAGGGCTCGGTCTACGAGGGCGGCATCCGCGAGCCGCTCATCGTCCGGTGGCCCGGCCGCATCGCGGCGGGCAAGGTCAGCGATCACGTCGGCTACTTCCCCGACATCATGCCCACCGTCGCGGAAGTCGCCGGCGTACGCCCGCCCCCCGGCATCGATGGCGTGAGCATGGCGCCGACTCTCCTCGGCGCGGGCGAGCAGCGGGGTCATCCGCCCCTCGTGTGGGAATTCTATGGATATGGCGGCCAGCAAGCGGTGCGCGACGGCAACTGGAAGGCCGTCCGGCAGAACTGCCACAAGAACCCGGCCGCCCCGCTCGAGCTATACGACCTGTCCAAGGATCCCAACGAGCAGCACGACGTGGCCGCCGCAAACCCCGATGTGGTCAAGCGACTCGACGCGATCCTCGCCGCGGAACATTCGCCCTCCGAGGTGTTCCAATTCGGCAAGCCCAAGGCGATGATTCCGGGCCAGTGATGGCCGGATGCCACGGGGCGCGGCCCTCGCCTCGATCGCCTCACTGTCTCGCGACAAACAGCTCGTCGTCGGCGGTCGCGGGATCGTGCGGGTTGGGCACCTTGAAGTAAGTCACTTCCGCGGACGGGTCGGGGAATGGGGCCAGTGTCAGTTCGACGTCGGCCCTGGCCGACGGATACCACGCGCCGGGGCGCCACGCGCTCGCGCGGCCGAGGGGGGCGCCCGAGAAGTCGCGCTGTCCTTCCGCCGTGGCGACCGAGTCGGGCTTGAGCACCAAGTGGCGGAGGTCCATTCCGGCGAGTTTCGGGTGTCGTGCGGGATCGAGGCAGTAGACGAGGGGGCCGCGCATGATCGCCACCCGGCCCGCTTGATTCACCCGGCCACGCACGAGGCGCCACGGCATCGGGAAATCCAACTCGACGCGATCGCCCGCCCTCCACTCGCGATCGATGGCGAGATCGACACGCCGCTCCCCGATGGCGACGGGCTCGCCATTCAATCTCGCCACCGGCGCGGCGCACCAGGCCGGGAGCCGCAGCCTCAGCGCGAAACGCACGGGCCGCGACGGGTCGACGCGAAGGGTGACCTGGCCCGAGGCGGGGTAACCCGTCTCCTGCCGGATCCGGAGGCTCGCGTCGCCGCCGAGCGGGACCGTGGCGCCCGAGGCGGTGTAGAGATTGACGGCGACCCCGTCCGGTGTCCGGTAATAGACCATGCCGGATAACTCCGCGATGATGCGGCGATAGTTATTCGGGCAGCAGTAGGTGTCGCCCTTATAGTAACTTCGCGCGCCATCAAAAGGGGTATAATATCTTATCTGTCGGCCATCGGGCGACTGCGCCGCGAACAGGCCGTTGAAAATGGCGCGCTCCATGAGATCGCCGCGCCTCAGGTCCCCCTCGCGCCGGAGGATCTCGTCGAGCCAGCGCACGAGGTAGGCGGTGGCGCAGGTCTCGCCCAGGTTGACGGTGCCCTCCTGCGTGTCATGCCAGCACTCGTGGTCGCCGATCTCGCCGGTGATGGCCATGCCCTCGCCGCGCGTGATGAACCCCATGGCCTCGCGGCTTGGCCCTTGGAGCCTCGGGTCCGGGGCCAGGTGATCGAGGCGGAGCTGGGCGAGGCAGCGGCACAGGTGCGCGTAGGCGTGGCCCTCGACCGGCCCCCAGCGCCCGATGGCGATGCGAGCCTCCCAGTCGGGCAGGCGCCGGGTGGCGCGGACGAACTCCAGGTATCGCGGGTCGCCCGTCTCCGCGTGCAGCGCGAGCATCGCGCCCTCGATGCCGGTGACTCCCATGTGGAGGGTGATGTCCCAGGGGCTGGGTCGCTTCGGGGGGTCCTCCTCCCAGCGCCGCAGGAGATAATCGGCGAGTTTCCTGGATGCGGCCAGCGATGCCCCCTCCGAGAACAGGCGATGGTCCGTGGCCAGCGCGAGCACTAGGTACGACATCTCGTGGATGTCCCAGAGCGCCCAGATGCGTTTCTCTGGCGGCATCGTCCCGATGTAGCCATCGGGTTCCTGCGCCGCGATGGCCGCCGCCGCGAGTCCCTTCTTCATCGCGAGGAGCGCCGGGTCGCCGGTCTGGTGGGCGAAGCGCGCGGCCGCGTCGATCAGTTTGCCGAGGCCGATGTACTTCCCGGTTCTCTCGGGGGCGCGGAAGGGACCGACGAAGTCTCTCTCCACATCCAGGGCAAAGAGGTTGGTGTGGATGGTCACCTGGATGCGCCGCCCGATCTCGCCGCCGACGGTCACCGCGCGGGCATCAAGCGACTCGAAACGCTCGGCCGGTGCCCCGGCCAACGCCCATGGGGCCAGGCACGCGAGGAAAGTGACGGGGACGGTTGGAAAGAACGTCGCGCTCATGCCAGAGGATATCGTCACCGGGGGCCCGGTGTCCATGGCGCAGCGCACGACGCCCGCGCCTCGACTGGTTCACTTCGACCTACTCAGCGTCCAGACTCCCGGCCCCGCGTCGAAGTAGGCGGCCATCGCGGGCGGGGCAACCTCGATCACCTTCGCCGCGCCCGCGCTCCCGCGCGTGGCGCTCCATCTTCCGGGTTCGAGGTCCCCGACGCATACCCGGGCACCGTTGCCGGGGGACACCTCGACGCGAACGGGGTCGGCGGAAACGCTGCCATCTCGGCGAAACAGCACGATGCGCTCCCCCGCTGTCGCCGCGATCCGGCACCCGACCCAGCCGCCCGCGTCCACGCGTGTCACCGGCCCGATGGCGCCCCCCTCGATGGGCGCGATCTGCATCACGGCCAAGAACAGATCCTCGGCGGCGGGTCGTCTCGGGGAGATCTCGATGCGCCACGCGCCCGACTCCTGCGACGAGCGCGTCCCCGCGGGCTGATCGTTCGGCCAGTTTTTCCCAAAGACGCTAAACTCCATCCCGGGGCCGCCGATCTTCCCGAGGGCCAAGTTCTCGCGCTCGGGTAACACGGCGCTCAGGTGTAACCGCCCGCCGCCGCCCTCGCCCGTCCGATCCACGACCGCGGCGGCCGCGTCGAGCCGGGGCTCCTCGATGCAGTGCAGCAGCCAGTATTTCTTGAACGCCGGGTCGCCGGACACGACGCGGTCGAACACCACCATCGCCGCCGGCAGCCTGGCGTCCTTGAGATCGAGGAACACAAACGATCGGATCACCTGCTTGACCTTGGGCCCATAGGCGGCGGTGATATCGCCCTTCAGCAGCGTGAACTCGGGGCGCCGGGGGTCGGGGCCCATCCCATGCGCCAGCACCTCGCCGGTCCGGTATCCGTTCTTCGGATCGCGCAGCACCCCCAGGTCCCTGGGCTCGCTCCGCCCGTTGGGCAGGCGCTGGCCACCATCGTTGCCATACTCGCCGCCGAACCTCTCGCCGGGGTCGTGTACCAGCAGGGCGTTGTGCGCTATCGTGCGCCAATAGTAGTTCTTGCAGTGCGGGCTGCCGTATTCGCCCGAGGAACCCTTGTAGGATCCCGAGTCGATCGCCAGCGCGCCGCGGTGATAGATCTGAAACGCGCCCGCGTCGAGGTGCTGGTGATTGCAGAAATTATACGCGTTGACCTTCATCTCGGCGACCACCGCGTCCTCGCCCCAGCCGGTGCGCGCGATCATCCAGCCGAAGGGATCGCCGAAATAGCGCGAGTGCGGCAGCCCGTCGCGGTCCAGGTGCTTCAGGCCGGGATCGCGCCACAGCAGCTCAAACAGGGCCTCGCCGTCGCGCAATCCGCCGTGCTCCAAGAAATGACCCAGGAGCACCCCATCGCCATAGTAGCTCGCCGCAAACAGCGCCCCGTGGCCGATGGCCCAACGTTCCCCGTTCCTGGCCGAGCTGCCGAAGGTATCGCCGCCGCGCAGCCGCTGCCCGTCGGGCCGAGTCGCGTACAGGTAATAATAGGGGACTTGTGCCTGGGCGGGATTGTAGACGTTGCCCGCGCCGAGCCGGTCGAATATCCACAGCGGGAACGTGTCCCAGCCGAAACGGTACGGCCCGTACGAGTCGCCCTGGTGGTACGCGTGCCCATCATAGAGCCAGTTGCGCGCCGGCAGGTGCCCGCGAAAGAAACGTCCGGCCGCATGCTCGTACATCTCGGGGGATTCGTCGTACAGCGCGATGCCCGCCGAAAGCATGTCGCGCATGATCATCGCCTCGGAGCTGTGCCCGGTCACCGACCCCTGCCGCGTCGGGGGATACCCGCACTCCAGCGTCTTGGCCAACCGCACCAGCTCCGCGCGGAACGCCTCCTTGTCCGATGGGGTGAGGTGCGCGTGGAACCAGTCGTACGCGATGGCGCCCGTCACCATCGCCCGGCCCGTCTCGCGGCAGGCGTCCCGCCG
>JADLBR010000303.1 GCA_020847615.1 Verrucomicrobiia bacterium | reverse complement strand
CTCAATCGTGACGCCGGCCGGAGAGGCGACTTCCAGGCGGAGCCGTTTCCCATTTTGCTCCAGCCGGGCGGCGCCCGAGCCTGCGGTCTTGACGGTCGCCGGCGTCACCATTCCCCAGCGGATGGAAGCGTCCTTCGCTCCGGCCGTAATCGCGTCCTCGATCGTCACCTGATCCGGGGAGAAACTGAATGTGCGCACGGCGCTCTTCAGCTCGTTGGCATAGGTCGCCGTCATGTCGATGGTGGCGTGCCGATCGTTGGGCGCGTCCGAAAAACTCGAGATGGGTGCCCGGCTGGAGATGACCTGCTCGGCTCCGTTCACCACCAGCGTGCTGTGCCCCTGGTTATGATAGCGGAACAGGCTCCAGCGCTGGGATCCCTGCTTGCTGCCCCAGAGGTCGAAGCCGCGCTGCTCCAGATTATTGTAATCCTGCATCCCCAGATCCAACGACCAACGCTCTCCCATGGCGTCCAGAATGAAGGAACCGATATCCAAATGGGCATGGCTGGCCGACGGGGTGCCGGCTTTCACCGCCACGAACAAAGCGTCCGGGTCGGTCCAGGAACTGCGGAAGGTGGCCAGCGGATTCTGTCCTTCTCCACGCCAGTCCAGGCGGGCCGGCACCTCGCGCTCCATCCCCGCCTTGCCCCACAGCAAGACCAATGGAAAATACCGGTCGCCGGCTTTGCGGCCGCGGCTCTTTTGGATGCCCGCCAACTCCTCCTCCAGCAATTCTTTCTCAAACCAGAGCAGCTCCGGGCGGCGCGTCCGCGACGCAAACCACATCATCGCCGGCGAAAACCCGGTTCCCACGCCGCAGTCGCTGAAAGGAAAAGTCCGGCGCGTGGGGCCGATGATGTGCAGCATGAAATCTCCGGTCTTCATAAACCCTGGCGCGGCGCTCAACCCGAAGTCGCTGCCAAGAGCCGATTCCAACATGGATATCAACATCACGTTAAACGAGGTGCCATAGTTCCAATACCCTGGCCCTTCCGGGTAGGTGCCATCGGGGTTATACACCTTCATGGCCGCAGGCAGACCTGCCAATGCCCGGCTGACCACTTCCGCTGCCCGTTGCGGATCGTCTTCCAGCAGCGCGAGCGCCCCGCCCACCATGCCGGCGTGGCAGACCTGGTTCCAATTGTTCCCGCCCCGTTCCCAGCCGTGTTTGCGTTTCGCGGTCAGATACGGCGCCAGCCCTTTGTTCTGAATCGCATCCCGAAACTCCTTCCGCTGATCGGCGGATAGACGGTCGAACATCCAGTCATATCCCACGGCCATCGCCAGCGTCATCTCGCCGGTATCCAGGAAATGTGAGGGATTCCAATCGGGCATCGCCGCCATCGCCCGCATCTCTGCCAATAGCCGATCGGCATAACGATTATCGCCCGTCATGCGGTAGGCGAATCCCAGGTGCATGCTTCGGCCAAGGGCTTCGCGCGACCGTCCGAGCAGCCGGCGCCCGTCCTTCCGGTATTTGACCGGCTCCTCCGAAAGCATATGATCCGCGACCTGCCGCACCGCGTCCCAGATCGCGGCCATCTGCCGGTCGTCGCGAACTTTCCCCTTCACCGCCGATCCCTGGTCCTTCGTCCAAAACAAACGCGGGTGGTTCGGGGCCTGGGAAATACCGCGGCGGATCGCTTCCAGTTCCTTCGTATCCGCCGGGGCCCCATGGCAGCAGATGACGGTGCCAAGCAGGGCGGTCAGGCGGCAAGTTGCCGAGAGGATCTTCATTTTCTCAGGTGGTGTCCAGGGCCGCACCGTATCGGGCGGGCGGGGGGTTGTCCACCGCTCCTGCGCTTGCCCCCCGCCCGTTGTAGCGATTCGCTGGCGGCATGCGCGCAATCTATCCCTTAGCCTGCATATTTCGCGCATGCGCGTGAAATATGCACGTTAGAGGCCCGAAATGCCCCGCGAAAATGGCTCCAAGACCCCAGAACCGACCCCTTTCCATTCGTAACTTGTTGGCGCCCTAGAAAAACCTGTGGTCCGACCCGAATCAAAACTAACTGAGGAGCACCATCAACAGCCCAGGGCCCAGGAACAGGCCGGCCGAGGCCGCCGGCAGAGAAGTTGGCTTCCCCGCGGAAATCGCCAGCTCCAGAGCAACCGAAGCCAGGCTGAGGACGCAGATCAATACCGCGAAGACGACGAGCGCGATGTTTGTGAATCTCATTCTCCGGGACTCTATTCCTTGTTGAGAAGGTGCTCCACCATCGGCTTCAGCCGGATGGCGTACAGCGCGTACCCCCCCTCCTGCGTCAGGTGGATGTTGTCGGGCGTGAAGAGGCCCGCCTTGAGGGTACCGTCGGCATTGACCATCTCGCCCCAGATATCCAGCACGTGGACCTTCGGGTCGCCGCCGGGCAGCAGGGCGTCGAGCGCCGCATTCGTCCTCTTGATGTCCTCGTAGAAGCGGTTGCCCGGGGCGTGCGCGGGGAGGATCTTCACGGCCACGAGGGGCGCGTCGGGGAACTTCCCGCGCAGATTCTTCACGCACGTCTCGATGCCCTTGGCCGCCGCCTCGATGCCGGTCTCCGGCGTGAAGAACATGTTGTTGTTGCCGATGAGCAGCACCACGAGCCGGGGACGGAGGCCCTCGACACCGCCGTGGTCGAGTCGCCAGAGCACGTTCTGGGTCTTGTCGCCGCCGATGCCGATGTTGACGGTCTTCAGGCCGGGGAAGTGGTTTCCCCACGCCGCGCCCCACTGCATGGTGATGCTGTCGCCGACCAGCAGCACGTCGATCGGACCCTGGCTCGCCTGAACGGTCTCCACCAGTTTCGCGTGCGTGTCGAGCCAGCTCGTCCCGCCCCAGTTCCCCGCCGACGGCGTCACGGGCCACATCGCGGGCAGGTGCTGGTTCGCCTCGCGCCCCGGTCGCCGGTCGTGCTCCGCGAGCAGGACGTACGCCTTCTCCTCTTCCGTCAGCGGCCAGCCCGTCAACTGGGGGTCCATCTTGCCCTCGTTGTACGGGGTATAGGGGTAATCCAGCGCGCACGCGACCGCGACGCCCGCGAGCAGAATCGAAACGAACGAGACGCGCCTTATCATGACATCCACCTCACGAACTTGATCGGGAAGCGTTGCATTTTTGCCCGCCGCTGGCATGTCGCAAAATTTGCGACACGGCGCGATGGATCGTCCATTGTGGGTAACCGTGGGTTCTGATATTCCTAAGGCGATCGTGCGCAGAACGCCAATGCTCCCGGGCTTGCTGGCGTGCGCTCTCTCCATGACGGGCGAGCGCGGCGGGTGCGACATCCGGGTCGCGCGGGTCGATATCGACGGCCGCTCCCAGGAGGTCGCCTCGGGCGACTCGCGCGCCCCCGAGCCAGTCGCGGTGCCCTCCACCGCCCGCTCCGTGGGTTTCCATTTCGAGGAGGCCGGACCCGGCGGCGGCCCCACATCGCGGCTGCGCTATCGGCTCGAGGGCCATGACAGCGCATGGCGGGATCTTCCCGTCAAGATGCGGGCCATCATCTATTTCCTCGACCGGCGCCACGCGATCGTCGGCAGCACCGAGTTCGAGATGGTGGGGGAATCGCCGGGATGGCGAGACACCATCGAGGCGTCGGACTTCGTTTCGCGGAGGGGCGAGGCGGTGGCGCCCGAGCGATCCGCCACGGTGAGAATTTCCTTCATCTCCCACGGCGGCCAGGCCGGCATGGGTGTTCTCGGCGTGGATGCCGTGCGGGTCCGCGTGCAGTCGGCGGGGGGGGAGCGAACCAGGGATTTTGATCTGGGTGTCAGCCATGGCAGCGATCTGACGCATCCGCTGGGATCCCCCGGCCAGTGGGTCCGCGAGGGCTCGCGGGGCGAGCTGGCCCAGCTGTTGGTGCGGCCGACCCCGTCACCTCACCCGATCCTTGTGATCTGGGACGACGATCCGTCCGCATTCGGCAACTGGGCCACGGGCAACGATATTCCGATGGCACCGGGGGATCGGGTGACGCTGGAGTGGGAGACCGCCCATACCATTGGCGGGAGCAGCCCGGGCCATGCCACCTACGCGCGGTTGAAGCCGGGCCTCTATTGGTTCCGGGTGGCGACCGCCAAGGCCAGTGGCGAACTCACGGGCGAGGAGGTCTCTCTGCCGGTCGAGGTGTTCGCGCCCCTGTATCATCGGCCACAGTTTTGGGTCGGGCTCGCGGTGCTGGCCGGGGGCGCCACCCTCTGGGCGCGCCAAGTCGTGGCCCGACGCCGGATGCAGCGCCGCCTGGCCAAACTCGAGCGCGAGCAGGCCATGGAGCGCGAACGGGCCCGGATCGCCCGCGACCTGCACGACGACGTCGGCGCCGGGCTCGCGGAGATCGCCATGCAGAGCGACTGGGTCCTCGGCGATCTCGGGCAGAAACCCTCGGCGGAGACCCGCGGGCGCGTCGAACGCATCCGGGAATCTGCCACGGAATTGGCCCGCAGCGTGGACGGCATCGTCTGGGCGACCAACCCGGCCAACGACAACCTCAGGCATTTCGCCAGCTACCTCACCGAATACACGGCGAAATTCTGCGAGGCCGCAGGGCTCCGCGTCCGCCTCGATGTCCCGCGCCAGCTGCCCGAACTCGCCCTCGCCGGAAGAGTGCGCCACCACTTCCTGATGGCGCTGCGGGAGGCGCTCCATAACGCCGCCAAACATGCCGGCCCGAGCCTCGTGCGGATCGGGATTCTCGCGGAGGGCGGGAATCTCCGGGTGTCGGTCCAGGACGATGGCCGCGGCTTCGATCCCGGCGCCCCGGTCGCGGCTGGCGCGCACGAGGGGATCGAGAACATGCGCCGCCGCATGGAAGAGATCGGCGGCGAATTTCACCTCGAAAGCCGCCCCGGCGGCGGCACGCGGCTCGAGTTCTGCGCCCCGCTGGCCCATCCCGCGCTATGCGACACGACACCGCAAGGATAACGTCATGATCCGCGTGGCCATCATCGAGGACGACGCCCGCCTCCGCCGCGTCCTGACCGAGGCGCTCGACAACGCCAAAGATTGCCAGCGCGTCGGCGTGTTCTCGGACGGCGCGGGCGCCATCGCCGGCGTCCCGCCGCTGACCCCGGACGTGATCCTCATGGACATCAACCTCCCCGATGTCAGCGGCGTGGAGTGCGTGGCGCAGATCGCGCCAAGGCTCCCCGATGCCGAGATCCTCATGCTGACGGTCTATCAGGATCCCGAAACGATCTTCCAGGCGCTCGCGGCCGGGGCCCACGGCTATCTGGTCAAGCCGGTCAGGCCCGAGCGGTTGCTTGCCGCCATCCGCGAGATCCGGTCCGGCGGCGTGCCGATGAGCCCCGGCATCGCGCGGCAAGTCATCGAGTTCTTCCATCGCGCGCCCCCGCCATCGCGCGCGGCGGAGGCGGCGCCCCCGGAAGTGGCCCTGGGGCCCCGGGAACGGCAGGTGCTGGAGTTCCTTGTGAATGGGCTCGCGTACAAGGAGATCGCGGACGAACTGGGGATCTCCATCTCGACGGTGGCCACCTACGTCCGCCGCATCTACGAGAAACTCCACGTCCGCAGCCGCCGCGAGGTCATCGCGCGCTATAGGAATTCCGCGGAGAAGCCACCGTCGTGACGCGCGGACCACAAGCGTTACCGAAGGACATAGCCGATCGCCTCTGGCGATGGGCGACCAAACGCTGACGCGTTCGGTTACGGGGACTTCCGGGTCAGCCCCGCGTACCAATCGCGCAATTCGCGGGTGGATGGCCGATCGTCCAGAAACATCGCGCAGGCGTGAGCGCCGAGTCCAGACCGGAGGAATGTGACCTCGGCGCGCGTCTCGGCCATGAGTTCCCGGAAGGGCCCCGGTTGATTGTCGGTGTGGATGATGGCGCGCCCAGAGAATCGACGGGCCCGCTCCATGGCGCCGGGCATGGTAGCGCCGCGCCAACCATCGCCATCGTAGTGCTGGCAGGCGTGGAATCCCTTCCATAGCTTTGCGATGCGGTCATTGCGCAGCCCGATGTACCCGCAGGCGATCGCCCCGCGCGAGAATCCGGCGAGCACCACGTTGTTGCGGTCGCCGCCGAACCTTTGACAGATCTCCTCGACCGCGCGCACGGCGTATTGCGCCGTCGCATCGGCATCGCCCCACCCGTCTTCGGCGATCGTTCCCGCCGCGAGATCCACAAAGGGCAGGCTGATCCAAATCGTTCCCCTCCCCCGCGTCATCCCGTAGCCGATCACACACTGCTCGGGGCGGCCCGTCGAGTAGCATCCCGGGGTATAGAAGATGTTCCCGGGATACTCCACGATCACCGGAAAGTGCCCGTCCGCCCTCCAATCCTCCGGCAGATAGAGCGCGGCGTAGATGCCGCTGGCTTCGTGTCCCTCCAGATGGTAGCGCACTCGCCGCCCAGGCGCCGGCGGGCCATTGTCCATATCCGGCACATCGACCCGCGCCGCCGGCCGCTGCCACGGCGACGCGCTTCCCCCCACCCCCAACCCGCGCACCTCGATGGCCGCTCCTTCGAGCGCCTTGGGCACCATGACCTGCACTTGCTTGATCTGGAGGGGATCGACCTTTGGCGTCCCATCCGGAAAGGTCTCCCTCAATCGACACGAGAACCCGCGCGATTCCCCGGGGGCCAAGGTGGCATGATCGGCGACCGCGTCCCAGCCGCGGCGCCCCACCACCCAGAGCATCACTTCCGTCGGCCTATTGCCGCAGTTGGCGATCTCCGCCTCGACGGTTTCCCGTGCAGCCAGATCCCAGCCCACGACCGGCATGGGGATCGTGCACCACGCGTAGTTGGTCCGGCCAGGGGCCGTCACGGTCAGCGACAAGGCCCGCCCGTCGCCTTCGCCGAGCCACCGGCCCCTCATGGCGCGGAGGTCGGTCAGTTCTGCCACATTTCGGGCATCGGACCTCATGAGCTCAGCATGGGCCCTATCTTCAGAGCAAGCCACCCACGCGAACAGGCCCCACATCGCGACCTTCAACCGACCACTCATGGGAACGAGAAGAGCGCCTCCCCGGGGGAGGCCCCCCGGCGAGGGTTG
>JADLBR010000302.1 GCA_020847615.1 Verrucomicrobiia bacterium | reverse complement strand
GCTGCCAGCGCGTCGAGTTTTCCGGTCTTCACGATGCCGGCCACAACGGCCAGCACGATGAGGCCCAGGACGTCGTCGATGACCGCGGCCCCCAGGATGACGCGGGCCTCGCTGGTGTGGATCTTCTTGAGGTCTTTGAGGACCCGGGCCGTGATGCCTACGCTGGTCGCGCTCAGGATCGCGCCGACGAAAAGGTGCGCCTGCGTCGATTCCCCTGGCAGGAACCAGGAACTGCAGAGAAACCCCAGGGCTGAGGGGGCGACCACCCCGACGATGGCCACCACGGTCGCCGTCGGCCCGACGCGAAGCATGTCGCTGATATCGGTCTCGAGGCCCACGACGAAGAGCAGCAGGATCACCCCGAGATTCGAGAAGACCCAGAATGAGATCAGCAGCAGCGTGGTCTCACGTCCGCCGGGTCCGGTCAGGATTTCCAGCAGCCATTGGCCCTCGCCCCCCGGCGCCAGGGCATCGGGCGCGAACACTTTGGCGGCGGCGTCCGCCATGGAGCATCCCGTGGCGAAGACGGTCGAGATGACCGCCTCCACATGGCCCAGGTGCATCAGCGCCTTGAAGAAGGGCAGCCCCAGCCAGTAGCCCACGTTGCCGATCAGCACCCCGAGCGCCAATTCCCCCAGGACGCCGGGCTTGCCGAAGAGTCCGGCCAGCCAGCGGCCGCTTGCGGCCGCGAGCGTCACCAGCGCCAGTTCGATCAGGACCAGCGAAAAGGGATCGATGTGGTTGGCCCCCCCGTTTTCGGGGCCACCTGCAGCGCCCGAGGCCATCAGGGCCGCCGGCGACCAGAGGGCCAGTGCGGCGATGCAGCCGACAAAGGCCCACAACCAAAAGAGACTCCGGTTCATGCGACTCCTCCCAACCGAGAAATTGAGCGAAGGCTATGCGGGAACCCGCGTTCCGCAACGCTATTCCGACGGCCCTCAGGAACCGCCCGGCGCCGGCATCGCGGCGGGGCCGGGGAGTGGGGAGGGCACCGCGGGCGGCGGCTGGGTACCCCCGCCGAGGAGTTCCTGGAATCCTGGCACCTCCTTGTAGGGGTTAAACCGACCATCGCGGGCGGCGTTGTTGCGGAACCCATCGCCGCCGATCTGAATCGCCCGGGCCAGGGCCTCGCGGCACTCGTTGGTTGCGCCGCGCATCGCCGCGAGGGCGGCGATGTCGTAGAAGAGGGGGGCGTTGCCCTGGTCGACGCGGCTCCAGACGCGCATGACCCGGTAGATCGCGTCCGTCCGCTTGTGCTGGGCGCACAGCGATGCCACCTGCTTCAAGTCTCCGGCGCCGAGGCCCGGCAGGGCGATCAGGCCATCCACCGCCGTCTCGAATTCCGCCCACGCACCCATCTGCGCGCACGCCACCACCAGCTGGAACCGCTCTTGCGGCGTGGCCGCGCCGGACGCCGCCTTGGCCTCGATCTGGCGCTTCGTGGAGAGCATGGTGCGCCTGTCCTCGATCGATTTCAGCAGGTTGGGCACCTGGACGTTGTACCTGTCGTTTTTCTGGAAATCGCGGACGAGCGCCAGCGCCTCGTCGAATCGCTCCAGGCGCACCATCACCTCGCTGAGCCGGAAGACGACCTCGGAATTTTGCGGGGCGAGCTCGAGGGCCTGCCGGTAGGCGTACTCCGCCTCCGGCCACATCTGGCGGAACGCGTATATATTCGCGATCGAGGAGCGCAGCTTCGCGAAGGACATGCGCGCGGGGCGGTCGTTCAGGAACTTCTTCTCGGCCAGCAGCCTCGCCGCGTAGGCGTCCCAGAACCCGCGGTCGGCATCGACCTGTTCCTTCGAAAGTTGGGCGACGGGATCCTTCTCGATTTTGAGGAATAGGCCGTGGGGCACGGCGTGCGGGTAGTACCAGTCCATCGGGAAGCTCTCCTCGACATAGAAGGAGTGCTTGTCCTTGTTCATGTCGAAGATCATCTTCGAGATCATGCCGTTGATCGCGAAGACGCCCGCGATCCCCTCGACCACCACCCGCTGTCCGGGCTTCACCTGCTGGCCCGACTGGCGCACGTACTCGCCGAAGGCCCGGGCCACGTCCTCGTCGTTGGGTATCTTGATGGGGTTCTTGGGGTAGATCCTGTCGCGCCCGAGCCACCTCTCGAACCAGTTGTACTCCGTCCTCCGCGACTCGTCGTAGTGGCCGCGGATGTACTTCATGTACGTGTTGTCCGCGAGCGCGTTCTGGGTGATGATGTAGAGATCCAGGCGGTCGAAATCCTTGTCCCGCTTCCACCGCGGGTCCTGCGCGCTCTCGCAGAAGATGGTGTAGGTGGGCACGAAGCGGCCCGGGTCGGTCCCGCCGAAGATCACGGCGTCGCGGTCCACGTCGCGGAGCATGTCGGTGCCATACATCCAGCCGTACCAGTGGCCCCGCTGCTCGCAGCCGGCGTAGTTCTTCCACATGGGCAGCAGCGGGAGGACGAGCGCCGCGGGGGCCCATAGGATCGCGCCCTCCGAGACCGTCTGCACGAGGTAGAGCAGGCCGAATGCCGCCCCGTAGGCGACCCAGATGGCGAAGATGCACTGGCTCTGCAAGAAGAAGGTCTTGTTGACCCATTGCGACTGCTCGTCGAAATTCACATCCATGATGAACATCTGCAGGATGCTCATCAGCAGGAAGAAGCCGAGCGTCACCCACATCCACTGGCCCCCCCTCGTCGAAAAGTGCCCGGCGTAGAGCAGGGAGCACATGGCCACGAAGATGACCCCCCAGGTGAAGTTCTTCACGAGGCTGGTGACATACAGGCTGGCGTATCCCGAGAGCTTCTGCCAGAAGCCCATCTTGGGTTTCATCGGGTCCTCGGCCGGCTTCGGGGCCTTGACGCCCACGAGGGGGGCGAGGTGCTGCTTGATCGTGGTGGCCATGTTGTTGGCGTACTGGCCCCGGTTGATCGCGTGGAAGAAGCCGGTCTTTTCGCTCGCGAAGCCCCAGTTCATCGGGGGGTTGGTCTTGGAGGCGAACGGCATGTACGCGTAGATGGCGAGGCCCAGCCAGACCGCGACGAACAGCGTGCCGATGAGTTTCCAGTGGAGCCGGAACTCGAATACGACGGCGAGGCCGGCGACCGCGAGCATCGCGATAAAGCAGACGCGCTGCGCGGTCTCGATCAACGGCGGGTCGCCCGACAGGCCGCAGTAGACCCCCAGCACCGGGGTCAGGATGAACAGCCCGGCGCAGAGGCCCAGCCAGCATCGGCGCTCGTCTCTCGGGCGAAACACCAGCATCGCGAGGCCCGCCAGGATCGCCAGGCCGAACAGCCAGCCGGACGCCGTGCCGCCCGGCATCCCCAGGAACTGGGCCGGGGGTTGCTTGGAGAGGCCGCCGAAGTAGGC
>JADLBR010000301.1 GCA_020847615.1 Verrucomicrobiia bacterium | reverse complement strand
GATCCTCTCGCTCGTGGCGGCGCTCTCGCCAATCGCCAATGGGGCGCCACCCCAACAAGGTCCTGGGACCGTTCCCCCGGCGACCTTCGCGCCCGAGTTCCGTCTGGACACTGGCGCGGGCCACATCGAGCCCAGCGGCGCGTGCCTCGACCGGCTCTACAGCCAGTGGAATGAGGAATGCAAGTGGGTCTCCGTTTCCAGCAAGACCGAGGATTATACCAACCTGCCCTCCTTCCGCGCGATGGTCGCCCTGGGCTGGTGGGGGCTGCCGCAGTTGCAGCGGATGGTCGGGGAGACCAGCGACTGGATGCTGGCGCTTGCCATCGACGAGATCTGCGGCATGAGACGGCCCAGGCTGGGTGGGGCCTTGCCGGTCGATCCAAAGGAGGCCTTCGGTATCTTTCTCTTCGCCGAGCCGGTGGACCCGGGGATCTTCACGCGCGCCGAATGCGATGGGTCGGGCATTCGCCTCGCGGATTCCCCGGTCATCTCGGCCGCCGACATCATCCGCTACGATTTCGTCGATCACTCGATGAAATTGCGGGCCGAGGCGCTGGCCCGGCTCCCGCGGCTAACGTCGCCAGGAACGGCTTTCGTGGTGCTGGCCGAAGGGAAGCGCATCTATGTCGGTGCATTCACGACGTGTGCCTCCTCCATACCGATTTCCGTACCCACCATCATGGTGGATCGCCGGGCCCTGGTCACGAATCAGCCGCCGGATGTTCTGGTGATCGAGCGGGCCTATCCCCAGCCATCATTTGGAGTTGGTCCCGATCCGCGCGGGGATCCGCGGATCAAGGCGGCACTGGCCGCCTTGGGCAAGTTGGAGGGCATGCCAAATGGCGCCGGAATGGACCATCGGGCGGTGGATGTTCCCGCCGATACGCCGAAGCCTGTTGTGCCAACCCGTTGACCTATCGATCGGGAGGAATGACGGATCATGACTTCGAGAATGCTCGGCGCGCTGGCAGCCACCGCCATCCTATGCCCCTCGCGGGCGGTCATGGTCGGGGACTTTCCCGGTGTCGACGCGCTGGTCGAGGCAGCCGATGCCATCGTGGTCTTCCGCATCGCCGCGCATGTCGCGCCGGCTGAAGACGCAACCCTTTACACCACGCACGCCTGCGATATCCGACGCGTGCTCAAGGGCGATGTCCGGCTCGAAGCAAACATGCGTCTCCGGCTCATGGACACGGACCGTTGGGGCCTTGGCGTCCCGGAGGCTTTTCCTCTGGGCTCCACCCACCTGATGTTTCTCGTGAAGGAGCCGGGGGAGCGCGCGATTGCGCCCTACCGGACGCTCCCGATCCGCGGCGCGAACGTGAGGCTGCCGGATATCGGAGCCGAGGCGCGTGCCCAAGCGGAGACGGTCGCCGACACGGTCCGCTTTCTGCTCCGGCGCGCGGCGGAGCATGCTGACCGCGAGCGCCTGAGGGAAAGGGCTGCGCTGGAACATATGATTTCCGCCGTCCGCGCCACGACACTTGGCCCGATCCCGGACGGACGTCACTGGGTGAGGGCGGTTGAGAGCGGGAACCCGCCGCGGATAACGTACGAGCTATATGATGTGAAAACCGAACAGGTCGTGCAGCGGTTATCCAGCAGCTATCAGCCCGAAGGTGCCGGAAGGGATTCGGCCTGGAAGCGCGCTACGGGGACAGAGTTCTCTTGCGGTCCCGACGGTCGTTACCTGGTGATCGAAGAGAACGCGAAGGATCCCCTCGACCGCGATGGTCGGGTGCTGATCGTCGAGATCCGGGACCGGACGCGCCCCATCCCTCTTCCCGAGGAGGAGTTGCTCTCCCGGTCGGCGCTCTTGTGGAAGCGCCACCGGATTCGCCGCGGCAAGGGCTGGCTATCGGCCAACGAATTGTCGCTCGCCATCGCCGGGAGCGTCGCCCCGGATGCACCCGCGGATGGGCCCCGCAGGGAAAGGCAGGTGGTGATCAATTTCGTGCTGCGCATCGACGATGGTCGCGCCACGATCCAATCGTTTGGCGAGCCTCACTATGACCGGATCTGGTGACATGCCGGGGTGTTGCCGGCGGGCAGCCTTAATCCGTTGCCTCGCGTGGCTGGTACTCTTTGCTTGGCCGCTGGTCTCGGAAGCGAGCCGCGACCACCGGCCGATGGGATATTACATCATCAGGGCCGAGCTCATCGTGATTGCGGATGCCGGGAAGCCCGAGTGGGATGGAAATCCGGCCGACTTCGCTTGGGAGATCCACCGGATGCCTGTCCGCTTTCCGATCACGGTGCGCGAGGTGCTCAAGGGCGATGGGGGACTGGTTGGCCAGGACATCGTCCTCCGGCACGAGCAGGTCGCCTTTCTGGGCAGCAAGGGCTTCGCGTATATCCCACCCGATGCCCGCGGCGTTGCCGTGCTCCTGGAGCCCGGATGGAAGGAAGCGCGGGCCTGGCCGGTCCTCGAGGTGTATCGGACCTCCGAGGAAATCGCGGCGCTCCGGACCCTGGTCGGGATCTGCGCGATAGAGCCGGAGCGGGATCGGCTCATCAGATTGCAAGCGCTCCACGCCGCGGGGAACCCCATCTTCCGGGAAGAGTTCATCGCGCAGCTCCGTGACATGCGCGACCCCGCGAACTTCCACTTCCTGACCGACCTGTACCCGACCATGGACCCCAAGGATCAGCTCGAATTGGTCGAGATCATCGGCTGGATTGGCGACCTGCGCGGCGTGCCCACTTTGCTGGAGGCGGTGAACTCCCCGGATCCGAAGGTCTCGCAGACCGCGGTTTATCAGCTCACGACGTACTATCCCGGCGCGCACGGCATCGTCGAGGTCTTCGAGAAGAACCAGGGTCGCGAACATCTGACGCGCGCCGTCGCGGGATACTTCGCCCACCGCCGCCCCACCCTTGAGGTGAAGACCCTCGCGGAGGGGCCGGAGACCGCGTGGCGCCGGGCCTGTCAGTTGCGCGATGCGGGGAAGACCGACGAGGCCCAGGCGGCCTTCCTCGACATCCTCAAGGACGAACGAGAACCGTATCGGATCCGCGCTCTCGCCGCCACGAAACTTACCGAACGTCCCGCAGGGATCTCCATGGACCCGATCCGGGCGGCGTTCTTGGCTCTCCTTGCCCACGAGGATGACGCGACCGCGCACGACGGCCACCATCGGGCCGAGGTCGCAAGAATCCTGCGGTCTCTGCGCCATCCCGAGTGCCTGCCCGCGCTGCTCCGCATCCTGGACACGACCGGCGAATTTCACGCCGAGGCCGCGTATCTCGCGACGATGGCGGTCCGTGAGATCGGGGACGACGCGCGAAGGGAGGTTTTCGCCCACATCTTGGGCAGGCTGAAGGCCGCGCCCGCCCAGGTGCCCGTTGCCGAAGGCCATCTTCGCTATCTGCTCGAACTCCTCTGGCTCGGTGACGTCGGGGCCGTCGCGGAGGCCGAGCCGCTGATGCGCGCGAGGTGCGGCGACGCGTGGGAGTCCCTGCGCCCCCTAATGGGCATCAGCCGGGGCGAGGACGAGGGGCGCATCTTGCAGGGAAGGCTGGAGCAGCGCCAGACGATCCCGAACGAGGGCCTGGGCTGGGTCCTGATGCGCCTCCGCGACCTGAGGGACCGACGCGTGATCCGGGAGTTGGTGGCTTCCCTGCGCGATGAGCGGTACAGGGCCGATCCACACCTCTTCGTGGTGGATCTCGTCACGATTGGCGGCCCGGAGGTCGAAGAGGAATTGATGTCCCTATTGAGCGACAAGAGCCCCGGTACCCGGTCGAGGGCGACGGATGCCCTCTTCCTGATCCAGGGTGACCGGGCCCGTGGACTGGCCCGCCGCATCCTGTCCAAAGGAGACTTCGGCGACCGGATGCGGGCCTATCACGTCATGGGTCGACTCGGCACCGCCGAGGATCTCGATCTCTTGCTCCCGCTCGCGGATTTCTGGACGGGAGACCGAGAGAACCACCACTGGGGCATGTCGGCCGTCGCCTCCATCCGGGAACGGTTAGGTCTCGATATCCATGGCACGATCCGGCCGGCATCTTGGCGATTCGCCCGCGCAATGATCTGGATCGGCGCGGGACTCCTTGTCGTCGTGGCGTCGATTCTGACCCGCGCCCTCGCCATCCGATCCGCTCCTCGCTGAGCCAAGCGCGCGCTGACGCCACCTGATCGCGGAGGGGGATCTCATCGTCTTCCCGTGCTGCTCTCTTCAATGATTCCCTGAGCGCGAAGCATCGGCTCCAGCTCGGCCAAAGCCGCATTTTCCCATGGCGCGACCTCTGCGGGCAACGGCATCTCATAGGAGGTGATCATGGGCCTCTTCACACATTTTCCAAGAATACGACCGAGCCCCTCCAGAACTTCGTGCCTCACCCAAGCTTTGGGGTGAGCGTGAAACCTGTATAGTCGACCAAGATCCTCGCGGGTGCCAACGTTCTTGAGAGCCTCGATTCCGATGTCGATTCCCCGGCAGTCCTGAGGGGCCCTGTCGAGTAGGATTCGATAGACCGGCAGGTAGGCGCGCGCTTGGGAGGTGAGGTGCTCGTCCATGCCAAAATCGCCGCAGCGTGAAGCCCATCCGATGTCTGTGTAGATGTCCCAAAACACGTGGTCCATTTCGGGATTCTCAAGGTGGACTTCGAAATCGCGCACTATGGGGCTGATTCGAGAGAGGCTTGGATCCAGACGGGCCATCGCGGCGTAAGCGCCCCTGCGGATCCAGGGGTCGCGGGATGCCGCGTAAGAAGCGAATACCTCCAGATCGTCCTTCGATGCCACATGTGACAGCAACACTAAGACCTTGGCCAGCGGAAGGGCATCCGTCGTTTCCTCGAGGAGCGACCTAAGCTCCAGGAATACGCTCTTCTCGGGCGAGCGCTTGGTGTTATCCGGCGGCCGGTGCTTGGCCGCCGGCAGTACCGCGCCAAGGTTGTTCACGATGTTGAGCCCGCCACCACCTTTTCTCGTCAAGACCAGCAGGACCAGCTGTCCTTCCCGAAATTCTAGGCCAAGCTCCGTTGGCCACAGGGGCGCAGGCGCACCAAAACTCTGTGTTTTGGGAACGGGTTTCCCGTCGGTCTTCAGAGTAGAGAGGACCGTCCCTTCAAAAGCAATCCGTTCGAAGGGCGCAGTCACGATTTTCGTCACGCGCGCTCTCACGATCACCTCGGCCTTCGAAACCATCAGATCGAATCGGCCGCCGCCCACCAATACCGCATGTGCTGCAGGTGGCGTGGACGCCAGCATCACGACGACCAAAGACCACAGCACCCGCCGATCAGGGCGGCAGGATCGTGGGGGCCGCAGGGAGAGTTGACATTGTCGCGGCACGCCGCGCACCCAGTCTTTCGGTCCATCGTCTTGTTGGGCGCTCATCGCGCGGGTCTCATTCTGAAAACAACATTTGTCGCATCAGGAACGCCGTTCGTGAAGCCGACCGTGACCGGGTCTGAAGTCAGATTCGAGAACGAGAGCGTGCGAGTCACTTGGCCCTCTTGAAACGGCGCGTGATACCACACGAGATCAAGGCAGCCTGAATAGGTCCCGCTCGACGAGAAATGCGCTCCCTTCGATGATTCTATTATCGTGCAAGCGCAGTCCAAATGGTCGATGCGCATGCCGTCCGGAAGCACGATGCTCCCGGTCACCAGTGGCGCACCGGCCAACGCCCGCGGGCCGCGCTGCGCGAGCCGGCGCGTCTGGTCTTCGAGAAAGGCTGTCCATCTGGCCCCGGAAATCCACCGAACCTCCCCGCCGAGAAAACCCACCTGGCGGCCGCCATCCCGCGACCGGTCGCCGTTGTGTCCGAGTGGCTCCTTGCACCACAGCAGGGCCAGTTCCCTGTCATCGGCCCGGGTCAGTCCATCGACGTAGTGCCAACCGCAGCTTTCGGGAGAGAGAAGGCCGCCTCCCTCCAGAACGGAGCGGGTGACCCCTTCGGGAATCGTCATGCCGCGGAGCGTGCCTGGATCGAGGTCCCCAGAGCGGTGGAGGAGGCTCAGCGATGCCTCGGCAGACGTCTCCCCGCCGGGATAGTGCCCATCGTGTTCCTTGGCGTACGACTCCAGTGCGAGCATCACCGCCAGGATGCAACTATGGCTGCGGCCGTAGGGAAACGTCCAACGGTAATGCGCCCACGCGGCGGTCGCCAAGGCGCCTGCGATCCCGAGGACGGAGAGGATAATGACCGTGCGCGTACGCATTTGGAGGCATCCAACTCCCTGCGGCTACCGCCCATCCTCGGACGGGTGCCGCCACCTAAAACTTGTAGTCAGAATTGAAATGGAATCGCCTCCTATTGACGTCGTTGGGTTGCGTCTCGTGCCGGGCGAAGTCAATCGACGTATCCCGTGCCACCTTCTCCAAGCTGCGGATCGGCAGGAAGAACGCGTCCAGGAATCTCCGATACCCAAGAGGAAGAACGTCACCGTCGTTTGGAATAGGATCACATTGATGGATCCCAGATCCCGTCTCGATTGTTAACTTCCCACGCGGCAGGGCAATCGACGTCGTGTATTCCTTGTTCGATGCGGGGAGGGTCCAAACGCACGGGCGCCCGAAGTTCCGCAAAGCGACGTAAGCGAGGATGTATGCCGCGCAAAGCGGCACGAGGAGAAACGCGGTGCGCTTCTTCATTGTTTCCTCACGTGAGTTCCGCTGTCTTCTGGTGTCGCCGGACGCCGTGGTTCGGCCTTCCGCTCTGCCATCCACGCGCGATATTCGGATGTCCCAATGTGCTCCTTGATCAGCTGCCGGGGTATTGGCTGCATCCTCTGAATCCCGGTGCACTTCCCCGAGGCAAACCCCACGAAGACGTTCTCGCCTTCAGGCGCAATGACATGGTAGCTCACTCGCCCGTGAGACAATTCCCTCTTGGCGTATAGCCGGTGCGTCCTGATATGGGACTTGAGCTGATCCTCGGACATCTTCAGTGAGAGGTCTCGGAGCTCCGGAACGTGGTGCAGAAACGACAATAGGGGTTCGTGTCCAAACGACGGTGCCAGTAGAACGATCAACGACACGGCCGCTGAAAGCTCCGATTTCATTTTGTTGGTCCCATGGTCGACGTGAGGGAACCGCGTCTCGGTCGCCCTTTCATCAATTTGGCTCGGATCAGCCTCCCTCGCCAGCGGGAAACGAAAGCTCATCTGGGTGATCGGCCGAACGACCAGGTCAGGTCACGGGCTCGTCCGCTATGCCATCCCGCCTCAAGCTGGCGCCAGTGCATTCCCCGAGGCCTTCAGTGCCAGGACGGAATCCCCATCCTCATGGGCGGCGGCACGCCGGGAGGCAGTTCCCGGTCCGATACTGCAGTACGGACCAGCGGCATCCGCACCCTCCCCGATGCCTCATCGCCCATGACGCACTCGTACCGCCTGAGGGCCAGATTGAAGACAAGCGCTATCTTGCCCTTTGGCCAAGCGAAGCCCAGTTCGTCGGGCAGGGGCCTCAGAGCGGCCGCCTCTTCGGGGTGAAACTCCCATCCCCCATCCTTGACGTACTCTCCCCGGAGGCCGTACCCGTCGCCATCCCGGCAGACGGTCCCGCGAAAATACGGGAACCACGCCGGAACGAATGATCCCAGGAAATCCTCGAGGGATCTCGGCGGTTTAGCGGTCGGGTCCAGGAGCCAGGGTGGTCTGTCGATCCGCTCCATGAACTGCTGCTCGCCAGCGGTACTCCAATCGGCCTCGTATTGCCGCAAGGAATCATGGATGACGAGGTACGGCCGCCCTGAGGCCTCATCCAGACCGACCCGGGTCCCTTCCATGCTCGACGGCAGCATCGCCCACTCCAGCCCATCCGGCGACCCCTTGAGGGGGACCTCGACGCCACGGCAGATAGAGAAGTAGGTCCCTTCGCGCTTGAAGACCGGAATGAGAGTCCCCGGTCCCGGTAGCACCCTCTGATACCGGCTGTAATCGGGCAACCGGTACCAGCCGAGGAGGGGGTCATGGGATCCTGGCGCTGGCCCTGCGACCGGACCGCATCCCGTCGCCGCCAGCCCAAGATTGAAGATCAATGGCAGAGTCCTGTTCACGTTGCGTGGGTCCTTTCTTGTTGAGGTTGGCCCACGTTCCCACACGCATGTGAAACGCGTATGAAACCGGCGTGAAATCCGAAAGAAAAATGCCCGGCGCGTTGTGAGGCACATCAATACGGCGGAAATGTCCGCCGGAAGGCGTGCGCCAAGACCGCGGTCAGAAACACGGCATTCCGGGGCGGGAGCCAATCCAAGGCCACCGGACCCGGAAAAGGGAAAAGGGGACATTCTACTTTTCACGAATCACGAATAGGGATGGCGGGCTGACACCCTTCGCATCGTCCTTGTGTCACCGCACCACAAAAAAGAAGAATGTCCCCTTTTCTCTTTCTTTCGGGGATCTCACCATTCCAACCGGAGTCCCGCACCGAGCGTGTGGGCCGAGAGTTCGTCACCCAATTCGGCGGTCCAATCGAGATAAGCGGACACGTGGTCGCCGAAGAGGGCGGTGAGGCCGACGCCGACGATGGCGCGGTCACGGTCAGGACCGAGCGTAGAGACATGGAAGGGTTTGCCGGCCGAGGCGAGCCGCGCCTCGATGGGGCGGGCATCGTCCTCAAACTCATGCTCCCATTGGGCGCGGGCCTCCGGGATGAGCGACCATCCGGGAAATTGGCATGCGTGGGCGATGCGGGCGCCGAGTTGGGTCTGCAGCGACTCGGCGTCCTGGTCTTCGATGGCGAGATCCAGGGAATCGGCGCCGTCCTCGATGTAGCCATCCACCATGAGGCGATTGTATTGCACGGAGGCCAGCGGGCCGAAGGTCCACGCGCCCGCGAGCCAGTCGTGTCCGATGCCCACCAGCCCATTGAATTCGCAGCTTTCGGTGTTCCCGCGCGCGGTGCGGTCGATGTCGCCGAAGACCAGCCGTCGCCGCGTGTCGTAGTCGTTCCAACTCCCGCCGGCGAGGGCGTTGGCGTAGAAACCGCCCGCCCACGCGGTCGCGTACACCCCGAGGCGCGTGCTGTCGACGCCGAGGGTGCCGCCGTCGCGGTCGATGTCGGCCTCGCCGCCCGCATAACCTCCGAACGCGCCGAACGCGAATCCCTCGCACGGGCGGTAGTCGACTCCGAGTGTCATGCCCGCGGTGTAAAACTCTCCGCCGGCCTCGAAGGCCGTGCTCTCGATGTCCGCCATGGTCCCCGACCCCGACAGAAAGACGCCCCAACGGTTGTCCGCCCCGCTCCGCATGAAATCCGTCGCCGGGGTAACGGCCTTGGCCGCCTCGCCGACACCCGCCACCAGCGTCGTGCGCTCCCAGTCGATCCGCTCGATCGCCTCATCCATCGAGAACATGACGCCGCTGAAACCGGTGATCCCCTCGCGCAGCTCGCGGAATCGCCGCTCCATGTGCCCGGCCTGCACTTGGGCGTGCGCGAAGGCCATCGCCGACATTGCCCCCAGCTCCTCCGGCGCGATCTGGTCCATCGCGTCGCGCAGCTCGCCCACGCTTAAGGTCATCAGTTCTCCAAGGACCTCCTCGAAATCGCCGGAGACACCGCCGATGGTGTGATCCAGCATCCGCGCCACGGCTCGCTGATTGGGCGTCACCGGCGCGCCATCAAAATCGGAGCCAATGGCTTCCTCAAAAGGGACCGGCGCCACCATCAACAGCACGTCGTTCCCATCGCCGGCAGCGTAATCGAGGGCGAAATCCAATGCGGCAAATCCGTCCGTTATGGTGGCAAACTCACCCGCCACGGGATCGCTGGCGTCGTTGTCGATGATCAACCACTGATCCTGCTTCAGGGGGATGAATGCGCCCTCGGGTACGAGCGTCAGGTCTCCGCCGAGCGAAACGCAGCCATCAACGACCAAACGATCAAACTGCCCATCGCCTGTGCCGCCGAGGCGCAATGCCAGGGACCCGCCTGACTGCTCGTAGCCGCCGAAGACCCGGATGTCGCGCTGCGCGCCCTCGGCCCGCAGCACGCCACCCGCCACGCGTAACACGCCGAGGCCCAGCGCTCCGTACTTGCCCACCGCAAGGACGCCCGCGTTGAGGGTCGTCCCCCCTTTGTACGAGTTCGTCACGGAACCCATCAATTGCAGCGTGCCCACGCCATTCTTCACGATCCCGCGGTCGCCCGGCTGGCCCGCGATCGTGCCGCTGAAAATGTTGTCCGCAAAGCCGTCGAACACCGCCGCGACATTCGTCATTAGGAACAGATCGGTCCCCTCGGCCATACCGTTGCCTGCGCCCGGACCACCGAGGCCCGGCGCCACCCCACCGCCCGCCGTCACGCTTCCCGCAATCGTCAGGTTGCCACCCTCACGCACAAAGATCGCTCCGCCGAAACCCGCTCCGCCGCCGCCGGAGCTGTTGGTGGCCTCTCCTCCTCCGTAACCAGCGAATCTTGGGGGCGTTGGGTTTGGGTCCCACGGAAAAGAAATGATCAAAAGAGTTGGATTTCCAGATCCAGCACCTCCTCCAAATCCGCCAACCCCGGGGGAACTCGGAATGAAGACCGTCTGGCTTGACCCGCCTCCCCCACCAAACCCGCCCGCACCACTCTGGCTGCCCCCTCCTCCGCCGAAACCCCCAGTTCCGCCTCCACTACCCCCGCCGCCGCCCCAACCACCGCTTCCGCCGGAAGGAAACTGGGAAGCCGACACCCACGTGCCCTCTCCCCCGCCGCCTCCGCCAAAACCACCTGCGCCGCCCGACACAAGCCATCCATCAGCGGCACCCATCCCACCTCCATCACCACCACCACCGCCGCCACCAACACCGACCCAGAGCGAGATCCAGCCTCCGGATGGAGAGTAAGTACCCGAGCCCGTCGCACCTTGGCCGCCAAGGCCGCTGCCCGAGCCGCTGAAGCCATTTTGACCGGCCGAATTCAGCAGCGAGCCGGATCCGCCGCCACCTCCTCCTCCAATTGAACCACCAGTGCCTCCCCCTTGACCGGCTCCGCTCCCCGCAGTAGCGGGACTCGCATTACGCCCCGTTCCCACAAGAGAATTGAGCCCGCCGCCACCGCCTCCGGTCCAAGCCTGATTGGGCGTGGTGGAAAGATAAGTGATGGAGGCGCTGCCACCGTTCGCGCCGTTCCCTCCGAGTCCCCCTCCTCCACCATGATTCGACCCGCCGTTTCCTCCGAGCCCGCCGCCGCCGCCCCCACTGCTGCCTCCGTCACCACCCATCCCGCCGCCTCCGCCGCCGGATCCGGTTCCGCCGGTTCCGCCATGGGCCTCATTCCCATCAAAGCGCACGTTGGAGACGGAGACGCTGGCCGAGGCATTGACGAAGAGCGCGCCGCCGAGGCCCGCGCCGCCCCCGCCGCCGGGACCACCATCTCCGCCCTGCGCGCGGCCGTCGGCCAGCGTCAGGTCGTTGATGCCGACGTTGACCGCGTTGCCGCCATCGCCCACGAGAAACAACCGCCACTGATCGCCACCGGACACCGTGTTGCCATTGCCGTTGAACGTCACGTCGCGCAACACCGGCGGCAGATGATAACCGACGCCGATCGGGTCCAGCCCCGGCGCGAAATCGATGACATGCGTGCCCTCGGTCCGGTTCGCGTTGATGATGGCCTCGCGCAACGATCCGGGCCCGGAATCGAGACTATTGCTGACGAGGAACGTGTCCGCGAGCGCCGTCCCGCCCCAAGCGCACAGGACGCCCACGATCCACCCGCGCAACATTCTGCCGCGTGCCATGTTATTCCCTAATCTGTCAATTTGTCGTGTTGACGACCTGCAGAGTAAATGACCGCGGGCGCGAGAAAAGGTCTTTCTCTCTTTTTGGGGCATGAGCGGATCTCATGTTACAAAAAGATGCACTTGGAAAACCTTCCGCATCCCGCGGCAGTCCATGCCGCGCGCAAAAGGCGCGCAAAAGGGGACATTCTACTTTTCACGAATCACGAATAGGGATGGCGGGCTGACACCCTTCGCATCGTCCTTGTGTCACCGCACCACGAAAAAGAAGAATGTCCCCCTATTTCTCCCCTTTTTTCTCCTCGGGAGGGCGCATGACGGCCTTGCGGCAGAATCGACGGCGTGTTTATCAACTTCGAATGAGACCGTTGCCGCCGAGCACGCGCGCTTCTTGCATGGAGAACGCTGATTTGCGCTTATCAACGTTGATGCGAACTTGGCCGAGGAGGGTCGAATGAAACAGGAGGATCAAGAGGATCGGCGAGGCTCAGCATCAGTTCGCGGTCCAGGCACTCGTCGCGCATGCAGCTGTGGAAGCTCTCGACGTGGCCGTTCTGCCACGGGCTGCCCGGATCGATATAGAGGGTCTTGATTCCCCGGGTCCGCCAGCATCTTCTTGAGCTCGCTGTTCTCCCGCTCCAGCTCCCGGTAGCGCCGCGCGTCCTGCAGCTCCATGCCGCCGAACTTCCGCTTCCAGCGGTAGAAGCTCGCCGCGCTGACGTTGTGCTCCCGCAGGACCTCTTCAACGGCCCTGCCTCCATCCGCCTCCCTCAGGATCCGGATGATCTCCTCGGTCTTGTGTCGCTTCTGCTTCATGAGGTTCTTCCTTTCTAGGATAGAACCTCTCACTCAACTTGGGCCAGCCTCAGGGAACCGGGCCACACGGTGCCTGGGCCCGGCGTTTGACCGGGCCCATGAGGCTGGCCCTGAGTCCGAAGTTCGCGACCTCATTGAAGCAGGCTTGCTCCGTGAGCCTTACCTGGCTCAACGAACCCGAAACCGCGTGGAGTGCAACGGCGGGCACCCGAACCCTGCCCTCGGTGCAGTCCGATGGCTCGGGCCGCTGGCGTGAGATCCGGCTATTGAACCAAATGCAGCCGAATGGGAGTCAGCCTCCGCGAGGCGAAGACACACCTCTCGCGACTCATCGGGGCGGGCGAGGGCGGCCGGGAAGAGGTCGTTTCCCGCAGGAACAAACCGGTGGCTTGGGAAGGGAGGACGGCGCGAAGATTGTCAGCGAACGTGCAAAGCGTTCTGTGTGCCCGGCGGCGGTTGGCCAGGGCGACGTCCCGTCAGCCGCCGGCGCTTGACGCAGATTCGGGGCTGGCCTAATCGAGGTGCGTGGATAGTCGTGGGTGCCTCGATCCGGTATCGTGCTCCACGGGCGGAGGCAGGGGATGCGGACAAGGCTGTTGAATCTGGCTCGCTCAAGTGCGCGCCGAGCCGTTCCCGCCGATGTCCTGAGAGCCATCGCCGCCGAATGCGATGAGGCCCGGTTCCTTGTCGCTGAATCGCTGGCGCGCCCGTTTGAGCGACCCGACGGCTGGGCCGGAACGGATGCGCGAATCCTCGGCGCGCGCCTGGCCCACCATCTCGGCGCGCCACGCCTGGCTTCATTCCTCGGAACCACCGCGTGGCGGGAGGACCGGTCGCACGCGGCCGCGCGCCTTTGCTTCGCCCGGATCGCGGCCGCCCGACGAGGCCCATGGTACACCCTTCAGTTCCTCGATCGCACGGAGCCGGCAAACGCCCCGCAGGCCGACGCGGCGGTTGAGGCCGAGACTGCGGCGCTGCGCGCGTACCTTTATGCGATCTTCCGAGACTTCGATCAGGCGGCGCGATGGATTTCCTTTGCCCACGATCGCCATCCCAACGATCCTTGGATCTTCGTCCAAGAGTCCTGCATCTTGGAACGGCAAGATCGCCCCGAGGAGGCCCTCGAGAGCGCAAGCCGGGCGCTGCGCCTTCGGCGCATGTTCAGGCCAGCGGTGCAACAGGCGGCCCGGCTGTGCGTCGCCGCGGGGCGGGATGAAGAGGCTCTCACCCTGCTCCAGGCGGCCGTCAGCGCCAGCGAAAGTTGTCTCGTGGTGCAACAGCTCATCGAAGCGCTCAGCGAGATGGAGGAAACCAAGGATCTGCCAGCCCTTCTTGAGATGGCCGAGGCCCGGATGCCCTGGGCTGAACCGGCGGTTCAACAGTGGCTCATCGCCCGGCGCGCCGAGGTCCTGCACCGTGTCGGCGACAGGGATGGGGCGCTCGAGTGGGCCGCTAGAATAACCCTTCCGGGATACGAGAGATTTTGCCGCAACCTCGCGAAGCCATCCCTGGTCGCCCGGCGGATCCGGCTCGAGGTTCCCTATGTCCGCCAGGATCGCGACACGTGTGCGCCCGCAACACTGGCGGCCGTTGCAGCCTATTGGGGCAGACCGGTGCCCCAGGACGCGATAGCGGACAAGATCTGTTACGACGGCACCGCCGCACACAGCCAGCGTTCCTGGGCTGAGAAGGCCGATTTTCTGGCGCGTGAATTCCGCGTGACGATGGGCGGGGCCATTGCGCTTATCGAGCATGGCATCCCATTCACCGTCGCAACACTGGACGCAACGTCCGCGCACCTCCAGGCGGTCGTGGGTTTTGATCGGATACGTGAGTCCTTGCTGATCCGGGAACCCGGCTGCCGCCATTTTGTCGAGGTGGCTGCGGACATGTTCCTCGAGCGCCATGCCGCGTTTGGTCCGCGTGGCATGATCATGGTTCCGCAAGCCGAATCGCATCGCCTCGATGGCATTGATCTGCCCGATGCCCCGCTTTATGACCTGCTCCACGATTTGGAGAAGGCGCTGGACCGGCATGATCGCTCCGCGGCCGTGACGCTCGCGCGGCGCATGGAACATGATGCGCCGGATCACCGCCTGTCCATCGCCGCGCGCCTGACCATCGCGGACTACGACAACAACCCCATCGAGAGACTCCACTGCCTCGCGGCCCTTCTCGAACGCCATCGCGATGATCCGCGGGTCAGGCTTCTGCATCTTGGGGCGCTTGAGGCCCTGGAACGCCCGCGCACCGTCCTCAAGACTCTTGGCGAGATGGCGGGTCGAGCGGGCACAGATCCGGTTTTTCACGTCAAGCTTGCCCTCGCTCTTCTGGCGGATGCCCGCGCGCACCGGCGGGCGAAACTGTTGCTCAAGATCGCCGTCGCGAAGAGGCCCGATGAACCAATCGCGCTTTCGACGCTGGCCCGCTACCATTGGCGACAGCGAGAGGAACATGCGGCGCTGGCACTTTTCCGCCTCGCGGCCTGCTGCGGCGAGAAAGCCGAGCACCATGCCTGGAACTATTTCATGGCCGCCCGTCACCTCAATGAAACGGACGCGGCCCTTCGATTTCTCCATCACCGGTGGGAGCGTTTCCGCGGCCGGTCAGCCGGCCCGGGTATCACTTTTCACGAAAGCCTTCGGACACTCGGTCGCCACGAAGATGCCCGCGCCGTTCTCGAACAGTCGCTGAAAGCCCGTCCCGAAGATCCCGAGCTTCTATTGTATGGTGTCGCCGATTGCTCCCGCACGGGTTACCCAGAGCACGCGCAGGCCTTTCTCGATGCTGCGGCTCCCGTCGCAAGGCGGGCCGATTGGATTCGCGCCTCCGCGTCATTGGCGGCGCGCCGGAACGACCGCGGAGCCCAGACCGACGCATGGCGCCAGCTTCTCTCCATCGAACCCCTGGCGATGGACGCGCACGAAAGCCTCGCGGCCCTCATAACGGACAGCGAAGGGCCCATGGCGGCCCTGGCATATTGGGAGAACCTGTCGCGGCGCTTTCCGAACTGCCTCGCGATAGCCCATGCCCGCCTCGCCGCCGCGCGACAGGTCTCGGACGAAATCGCCGAAACCCATGCGGGCGAACTCGTCTCCTGGAACCCGTCTGATGCCTGGGGCCACAGGGAACTGGCTCTGATCCTCGCTGACCTCAGACGATATGACGAGGCGGATCGCGAGGCGGCCATCGCCATGGAGATTGAGCCGGAGAGTCCATCAAGCTTCGGGGTGCGCGGCGTGATCCACCGAGAGGCCGGACGGATCGATGAGGCATCCGCGGACATCGCGAGGGCCGTCGAACTCGATCCGGATATCGCGCTGGCAGGCACCGAACTATTTCTGCTGGCGAAAACCGACGAAGATCGTCGTGGCGTGCTCGATTTCCTCTACGCCCAGCAATATCACAACGGGCGCACCGGGGAGGCGTTCGCCACCTATCGCGATCTCGCGTCGGGCGTGATCGATTCCGGAGAACTGCTGCTCCAGATCGAGGCGATGGTGGCGCGGTTCCCGGAATCGCTGCCGGTTCGGATGGCGCTCGTGCGCCAGCATCTCGAGCGGCGAGAGGCGGCGAAGGCCCTCGAAGCAGCGCGGTCGATGGTCGCCCGATTCCCATTCGTGCCGGACGCCTGGATGGAACTCGCGGCGGCGCAGGAGGCGCTCGACCATGCCGACGAAACGCGCGCGGCGCTTGAAAGGGCCTTGGAGCTCGACCCGGATCGCGGCCTGCCCTATCATCGCCTTGGGCTGTTGCGCGAACGGGCCGGTGATGGGCCCGCGGCCATCACCCTGCTCGACTCGGCGGCGACCCGCATTCCCCGTGATCCGGTGGTTCGCCTCTCGCTCGCGTCGATGCTATGGCGAAACGGCAGACGAGATGACGCACTCGTCCATCTTCATGCGGCCCTTCAGCTGGCCCCATCCATGGCCGTCGGCTGGGAAATGCTTCGCGACTGGTGCGGCCTGCTCTCCCGGCCCGGTCACCCGCGCGAGTTCGCGCGGCACCTAACTCAGGAGCGCCCCGGCGATCCAGCGGCCTGGCTGGCATTTGCTGGGTGCATCACGGATGGACGGGGCCTCGCGGAATCCCATGCCGCCGTCGAGCGCGCCCTGGAGCTCAACCCGAGGCTCGCCCCCGCATGGGATCTCAAGGCGCGGCTCTTTGCCTTCGAACGCCGTCTTGGCGATGCCATCGCCTGCTGCGAGGCCCCGATCTGGAAGGGTCGTCCGCCGGCGGAACTCGAGATGCGGCGCGCCCAATTGACCGCGTCCCGGGGTGAACCCGATGGCGCCATCCAACTGCTGCGCGCGCTCCTCGAGCGGGTCCCCGCCCACGCGCCCGCATGGCAACTGCTTTCGCGGATCGAACTCGGACGGGGCCAGATCAGGGAGGCGCGCGCCAGCGCGCTCCAGGCCGCGCGACTCCGGCCGTCCGCCGCCGCCTGGGTGAACCTCGCCGAGATCGAGATGGGCGCAAACAACGCGCCGGGGGCCCGGCAGGCCTTCGAGGCCGCGCTCGCAAATGACCCGGATGACGCCGCGGCACACGTCGGCCTCATAACATTTGAGATGAGCCACGGCCAAATCGATGCCGCAACCGCGATGCTGACGAAGGCGCGCACGGCGCTGGATGAGCATCTGGCGCTCGGCCTCCAGACCCGTCTCGATATTCAGCGGGGACGGCGGGCCGAGGCGGTGACCGGCTTCAACCGGCTCGCCCGACAACCCCAGATTCCCGAGGAGTACCTCCGCGAGGTCTGGGAGGCGGCGGCCCTCCATGGGATGGCAGAGCCCTTCGCAGCCTCGCTCGAGCAACTCGTCTGGCAGCCGGGTGTCCATCTCGAGATCGCACGACTGTGGGTGCGAAGGCGGATCAAGGCGGGCCACTGGGACATCGGCGATTCATTGGCGACGCTCCCACAGGAGGCTGGTTTTCGCAGAGAGGCCCTCGCGCTGTTCCTGGATTCGGTCGGCGAAAACAGGGCGGGCCGACGCGTCTTGCCCGAACTGCTAGCCCGGCATCGTGGTATCCTGCGGGCCGATGACCTGCTCTGGGGCAAGGCGGGTTTCGCCCTGTGCGCATCCGGCATGATGGGAGAGACAGCCGCGTGGCTGACGGACTGGCGCGAGCACGAAAACGTCGAGCCGTGGATGCTCAACAATCTCGCCGCAGCTCTCGATGCCACGGATCGCGATGATGAGGCCGCCGAGGTCAGCGCCCACGTGGTGCAACAAGGTCTGCGTGATCACACGCTCGGACCTCATCAGGTAAGGGCCGCGATTCGCGCCGCACTGCATGGCGACACGCAGCGGTCCGCGGATCTGATCGCGAATGTCAGTCGCGACCAGCTCGATTCCATGGAGCGCATCGGGCTCCTCATGATCGAAGGGCTCCTGGCGCATGCGCGGGCGCCGGCGCAGGAGAAGCGCGCGATCGGCCACGCCAGATGGGAGGAGATCAATCGCGCCGCATCCGCGCAACCGGTGCCCGCGCATGTCCGGCGCGCCCTCGTTCGTTGCAAGGCCCTGCTGCGGGGCACCATCGACCCCGCTCTCAAAGCGGGACGAGATGCACTTGCGCCCCGGGTTCGGCGGCATGACAAAGCCAAGTCCTCGTCGGTTGTTGGGACCGCCAACGCAGCGGATCCAAGAGCGGCTGTCTATTTGTGGGTCTCTTCCCTCGTGGTGCTCGTGGGCACGTTTTTGTGCGTGAGTGCATTGGGATCGATGGGGGCCTATTCAACGCAAACGGCATACATCCTGAATGCCGCTGGGGCTGTGCTGGCGGCGGCGCTCGCGGTCACCTCGCTGAGCCGATGCTGGAAACCTCGTGCCATGCCGGTGATCGCCCTGTTTGTTGCCGTTCTCGTTGGGTCGGCGATGGTCATCACAGTGTTTCGAACCATGGGGGGCACCTTCGCCGCCATGTCGCTCCCCGTGGCCCGCCTCGGCATCGGGGATCCCGGCCCGGCGGTTCTCTCGAATCCGGATATCTATCGATCGCCGACCGGCCTCATCGAGGTGGACATGGGCAAGTTCCCCATGGCGGGCAAGAGGCCCGAGTTGCCGAGCGCCAATACGAGCCTCGAGGGGGTGACGATCGGAACGCACGGCAATGCGTATGTCACAATCCTCGCGGGCGAATTCCGCGCGCGTTCGCACGAATGCGACGTTTCGCTCGATAATGCCGCCCGGCATTTTGTCCAAACCATATGTCCAAAGGGTTCAAATCCGACGGCGGCACGCACCCGAAGCGGCTACGAGATCCGGCGCTCGCTTGTTCCAAACACGAGAGCGTCCGAGATCGCCGCGATGGACGTCACACTCACGAACGGGCTGGCGATCGTGGTGCTGGGGGCATGGCGCACCGACAGCCGGGGCCCCAATGAGGAGATGGAGTCCCTGCTGGAGAAGGCGTGGTCGTCAGTGCGGCCAGGGGGTTCGCCAGCCGGCGGCCCGCCGAAGGCGCCGCTGCCCGATTTCCGGTCCGCCGGAGGCGCCCGATACTTCTATGCCCCCGGGGGCTATCTTTCGATGCGGATGGACGGATTGCCCGGAGCCTGGGTCGAGAACTTTCCTTCTCCCGACGTGCAACAGCCCAATATGACTCGAATCAACTTGCCGGATCCCGCGAGAATACTCATCTCCTACAGTCTGATCCCGGAGCGGTTTCTGGTGGGTTCGACGACAGATGACCTGTTGAAAGCCGTGCGGGAACAGATCGGCGATAAAGACGTGATCGCCACCGCGGAACGCAACGTCGGAAAACAAAAATATATCCGCCTGACGAAACAGATCGGGGCTGCCCGCGAGGCTGTCATCCTCGATACGACGATCTTCGATGGCAAGCGCATCAGCATCTCGACCGGCGTCCCCTCGACGGGCAATCCTGAGGGAGATACTCGCGTGGCACACGAGATCGCGGACCGTGTCCTCAGCGTCATTTCGTTGCACGGCACCGGTGGGGCGGGAGAGAAACCGCCCGGTTTTGTCGCGAGGTTTGTGAACTCCGAAGTGGCGTGCGCGTCAGACGATATTCCCGCCCAGACGGCCGAGGCCATTCTTTCAATCTTTCGAACGCTGAAAATCGCCGCCGGCCAACCGGGCCGGGCGGTCGTTTCGCTGGAGGGCGAGATGCTGGTCGTAGAGACTCAGGGTAAAGACACCCTGGTCACGGATTCCGAGATGCAGGCCTTTTTCGCCAGGGTGGCGTCGTCCATACAGGAGGAGACCTGGCGCGGCAAACCCGTGGAAGTGCGCATTCTGGATGGCAACGGCCAGCCGAGGCTCGTGGCTGCCCCGGCCGACCTTGGCCGGCCTTTGCGGAGAGAAAGCCATTTTGTGTTTGTGCGCGAAGATGCGTTCGAGGCTCCCGCCCGCCGCCTGCTTGATTGGCTCGCGACGACACCGCTGAAAGACACCTATCTCGCGATGCAATTGCGGCGCGCCGAGGGCGGTCCCATCGAGTTCTGTTTCTTTACGAAGCCCGAGGCGGAAAAGGTGCCGGAATACATGGCCAGTTTCCGCGCCGTGCATCATGGCGCGTGCCAGTTTGGTTTCCCGGACCAGCCCGTGAAACTCCTGTTGACGGATGCCGACTTCAAGACCCGCGTCGCGATGGAGACTGCCGTGTGGGAGAGTCGGCCGCAGGGCGCTCCGCCGCCGGTCGGGCCTGCAACCACTTCGGCGCCCGCGGCCGCGCCACGATCACCCTGAGGAGAAGGACGCGCGTGCACCGCCATCATCGAAGGCCGACCGGTTTTGGGACCTGGAGCCTGATATTCAGTGCAATCGCCGTCTTCCTGCCATTCATCGGCATGGTCTTGACGGGAGTCGGCGCGGGACTTGCCAAGGCGGGAGCGACGGGAATGGCGTCCCCGCAGGTGTATAATGCCTTTGCCTTCGTCGGGGGGATACTCATTCTCTGCGGCGGGTCTTGCGTGGTGACCGGATTGGCCCTCGGGCTGATCGGGTGGATTCGCGGCGAACGCCCATCGGGCACGGCGGTCGCGGGTACCCTGGTGAATGCCTGCGGCCTGCTGTTGATTGTCGGATGCTTTGCGCTGGCGGCCGTTGGCAGCCAGCTCCAGCAGACGCGGCGCGTCGCCAAGGACGATAGATTCATTGAAGTCGCGCGCCCGCTCTACAAGGTGACGATCCGATACCCCTGGAGAGAAGTGCCGCCCGCCGGCGCCCAGAATGCCGGGTTTGACATGTTGCTAGCCGCCGATGATCGCACGACTTTGGGCATTCGCACGGTGGCGAGCGGCTCCAAGGCAGAGGATTTGATCAAGCGGTTCCTGGCGGGCCGGACCGAAAAATATCGATCGAATATGCAGTTCGCCAGCCGGACGTGGCTGCGCGTGGAATGTGCCGGGACCGTGGACGGCGGGGAGTCGATCGAGATCTGCTACGCGAGCGATTCCGCCAGGGTCATGATGCTGGGCCAATGCAGGCCGGAAGAGCGGATGGAAAAAACTTCCATGATCGATAGCATCGCGGCGACCGTGCAGTTGACCGTCGAAGGCGGCGGGCCATGATCGGCGGTCGATATCTGCTGCGGTTCTTGGTGCTGGCGTCCATCGCTGTTTTGGGCCGGGCCCAGGATGCTCACGTAGCCGAAAAAGGCACGGCGGCTGCCGGCGCCATCACCAATGGTGCCGACAATTCGCCACAATGGGAGGTGACGAAGACCCCGGCTTGGGTTGACGTCCGGGAGGATCTTCCGACGGCCGAATCAGCTGCCGGTGGGCAGTCCGGGGGCGTGGCCTATCTTGTTTTCGACAATCAGGTCCACGTGGGCACTTCGGAGGAGTATCGCCGCGTTGCGATCCGGATCCGCAACGAGGCCGGTCTCAGGCAGGCATCGCAACTCTCGTTCAGTTTTGACCCCGCCTATCAGCGACTGGGACTCCATTTCGTTCGAATCCGGCGCGACAATCGGGCGTATGACCGCCTAGATCCCGGCCGCGTCCGTCTGCTCCAACGGGAATCCGAGATCGACCGGTACATGGTCAACGGCGAGACCACGGCCCTTCTTATTTTGGACGACGTCCGCATCGGGGACATCATCGAGTATGCTTTCACGACCCGCGGTCGAAATCCCGTTTTCCAGGGCAGATTCGCGGACACGGTCATGCTGGGCTGGCCGACCCCGCTGGGTCGATTCAATTACCGGCTGGTTGTTCCGGCGGGACGCTCTGTCGCTTTCCGAACGCACGGCATCGATTGGCCCGCCAAGACCGCAACGACCGCCCGTGGCACGGAGCACGTCTGGATGCGCGACGCCATACCGGCGACGCACTTCGATGCGGATGCGCCGGCCTGGTTCATGCCGTTGCCATGGCTTCAGGTTTCGGAATTCGGTTCATGGGCCGAGGTCGCGCAGTGGGCCTGGCGCAATTTCACGATCGCGTCGGATCATGGCGAAGACCGGGCTTCAATTGAGTTGCCCTTCGATTCGGCCACCGCGCCGATAGAGCGCATTCTGCACTTTGTGCAAGATGACGTGAGGTACCTGGCGCTGGCCATGGGCTCCGCCTCGCATCGGCCCTATCCTCCGCAGACGGTCGCACTCCGCCGTTTTGGCGACTGCAAAGATAAGTCGCTGTTGCTTTGCGCGCTGCTGCGGGCGCGGGGGATTGAGGCCCATCCTGTCCTGGTGAACAGCCAACGGCGAGGGGAGGTCGCCGACCAACTACCTTCACCGCTGTCTTTTGATCATGTGGTCGTCAGGGCGCGCCTCGAGGGGCGCGAGTGCTGGATCGATGCGACATCGGGGAGTCAGGGCGGAGCGATCACGGCGCGGGCCGTTGCGCCTTTCGGTTGCGGTCTTGTCGTAAGTGAGTCTTCCACGGGCCTCGTGCCGATTCCCCCTTCCGCTGTATCCGGCCGAATGACCGTCGTCGAGACGTATGATGCACTCGTGCTGTCGGGACCCGTGCGGCTTTCTGTCCGCACCGAATTCTCTGGCCAGTCCGCGGATAGAATGCGCGCCGCTGTCGCCTCGTCCGGCCATGATGAGTTGCGCCGCAGCGTATCGCAATTCTACACAAGGCAGTTTTCCGGGATCCGGCCCTCGCTTTCGGTCGATGTGGAGGATGACCGCGAGGCCAACCGCCTGCTCATGAAGGAGGATTATGAGATCGACGGATTCTGGGCCACAAACAGCGCCTCTGGCATGCTGCAGGCATCCGTAGGAGCCGTCTGCGTCGCCGAATCCCTGCCTTTGCCAACGGGTCCCCTGAGGCATTCGCCGCTCGCGTTGCCGCATCCGAGCGAGCTTGCTTTCACCTCGCATGTGCGGCTGGCGCCGGAATTTCGGATGCCGCCCGATGACCAGCGTCTGGAAAACAAGTGGTTTCGTTTCGAATCGCGCCGCCGTTTCGTGACGAACGTGCTGAGTTATTCCTGCTTTCTCACGACGCTCTCTGACCATGTGCCAGCCGATCGAATCCAGGAATATTCGGAATCGGTCAATCGGGTAAGGCAATCGCTGGGATTTGTTTTCACCAAGGACCCGAAGGCCAATCGGAGTGTCTCCCACTGGAACCTTCAAGCCCTTAGCGGCTGGGTCTATCCGGCTCTTGGAATTTTCGCAGTCGCATGTCTTGCGTCCATCGGGCTCTATTTTTTTGATCCCCGCGGATGGCGGCTCAGCCATACCGTGGGGGATCGCAGCCTTGACGGGATTGCCGGGCTTCTGGCGCTTTTCGCGGTCGGGCTCATCGTGACACCACTCTTTTACATGCTCTCAGCCTTCAAGAACATCTGGCTGGCCTCGGGGCCGGCGCTCGCGGGCATGCTGGACAGCGCGGCGGCCGGATACCAGCCGCGCATCGCCCATCTGTGCTTCGCTGAATTTGCGTATTGCGTTGCAATGGTCCCGATCTCCGTGCTGCTGCTGGTCGCTTTTTTCCAGAAGCGCACGCTGTTTCCGCCGTTGGTTCTATGCGTGATGGCGGCGGGGATGTGCTTTAGTTGGACGGACTCTTGGTTGGCCCGGGACCTGCCCCGCAGCGGCAATCAAGCGCTGCCGTTCTTCACTCAGGCGCTCGTGACTTCGATCTGTTCCCTTGTTTTGGGCGGTTATTTCATTTTGTCGCGGCGGGTGATGAATACCTTCCGCAAGAGGCGCACCTTCGCGGAAGGCCACTCGTCGATGTCGGCGGCCCCCCTCCGCAAACCGCCGATTCTACCTCCTCAGCCAATGCATGCCGAGCGTCCTGCCCCGCGTGTGGATGTCGGGGATGCAGATGCGCCCCTTCCCGAGGCTCGCAATGCGCTGCCGCCGACCATTCGACTGCCCTAGCAGCCTGTCGGACTTAGCCAAGTCCGACAAGGCTGCTAGAAAGCAAAACCGCCTTATTCCAAGGCAGTTATGATGGGCAAGACCCAGATGTGGCACCGTGCCTGAGCGAGTT
>JADLBR010000300.1 GCA_020847615.1 Verrucomicrobiia bacterium | reverse complement strand
GATGCGGGGCCGGATGACGCGGGATGGGCGCCCGGCGAGGGCGTTCATCGAGTCGTAGCGGATGAGGCCCTCGGGGCGACCCACCTTGCGCATGATGTCGTCGCAGGCGTCGATGCAGTTCGAGCAGCTCACGCACTCCATCTGGAGCCCCTGGCGGATGTCGATGCCGGTCGGGCACACGTGGATGCAGCGGAGGCAATCGATGCAGTCGCCCGCTCCGGCGGCGCCCAGCTTGCCGCGGGGCGCGCCGCGGCGGGAATCGTAGCCAATGACGACCGAATCGTCGTCCACGAGCACCGACTGGAGACGGCCATAGGGGCAGAGGATGATGCAGAACTGCTCGCGGAACCACGCGAAGTTGAAGAAGAGGAGGCCCGTGAGGACCGCGGCGAAAAGGAACAGCCCCCAGTGTTGCCCCGGGTCACCGCGCATCATGTGGTACAGCTCGGGCAGCGAGACGAAATACGACAGGAAGACGTGCGCGATGGAGAACGAGATCGCGAGAAAGATCGCCCATTTGATGCCGCGGCGAAGGATCTTGTCGGCGTCCCACGGGCCCCTGTCGAGGCGGCGGCGCGCGGTGGCGTCGCCCTCGATCAGGCGCTCGATGCGGCGGTATATGTGCTCCAGGAAGACCGTCTGCGGGCAGGCCCAGCCGCACCAGACTCGACCCCAGAGGGCGGTGGCAACGAACAGCGCGAACCCCACGCCCGTGACCGCAAAGAAGGCGAGCCACAGGTCCTGCGAGACGAACGTGAGGCCGAAGAAGTGGTATCGCCCGTGGCGGACGTCGAGAAAGACGGCGGGGTTGCCGTTGACCGGGATCCAGGGCAGCAGGACGTAGAGGGCTATGAGGATCCAGCCGGTGGCGGCGCGCAGGGTCGTGAAGCGCCCGCGGACATCGGCGGTGTGGATGAAATTGCGGGAGCCGTCCGGGTTGATGGAGGCCAGGGCGTCGAGCGACGGGAGGTCGGTGGCCATGGTGACCCCGCTCAGGGTCCCGCCGCCGCCGAGGACTTCGTCGGCGAGGGCACTATCCGGATCTCGTCGCCCTCGGCGTGGTGGCTCATGACGAAGGCCGCGACCTCCGCCACGCGCATTTTGCCGAGCACGGGACCCCAGGCGGGCATGCCCTTGTCGAGGACGCCTTTGGTGATGGTGACGACGACCTCGGTGGGCTTGCCGCCGTGGACCCAGTCCTTGTCGGCGAGATTGACGCCGATGCCGCCCTTGAGGTCGGCCCCGTGGCACGAGACGCAGGTGGTCAGGAATGTCTTTCGGCCCGAAGCGACGATCTTCTCGTCGCGGCTCATCTTCCAGAGGGCGTCGTCGACGAGTGCGGCGCCGCCGGACGAGGCCGCCGCCAGCGCGATGGCGCTGAGTTGCCGCTCGAGGCGCTGGTCGGTCGTTTCGGGGTTGCCGACCCAATGGAAATAGAACCAGTAGAAGAACGAGAACGCGATCGCCCCGTAGAGGGTCCAGAGCCACCAGTTGGGCAGCTTCTTGTCGTACTCCTCGATGCCGTCGAACGAGTGCCCCTTGAGGGGCGCGTCGGCGTCAGCTCTGTCCCGGGCCGGTTGGCTCATCTTTCTTGTCCTTGTCTTCCTCGTCGAAAGGCAGGTGGGCCAGGTGCCTCACCTTGCTTTTCGGAAGGCGCGAGATCCGAATGACCAGGAGGATGAATATCCCGAAGAGCAGGAGGAAGCCCACGATCGGGAACACGATCTGCCAGCTCTCGTATTGGATGCGGTCGAACATGCGGGGTTCCCTTCTAGCGCCCGGCCCCGGTGGCCGCGGCGGTTTTGGCTTTGGTGACCTTTTCGGACTTGCCGAGCTGCTGGAGGTAAGCGATGAGGGCGACGATCTCGGCGTCGGGCTCGACGGAGGCGCCGGACTTGCCGAGTTCGTCGGCGATCACCTTGGCCTCGGCCATGGCCTCCCCGCGGAGCTGCTCTGCCGAGCGCTCAGGGTACGGGACGCCCAGGGTGCGCAGGACATCGACCTTGGATTTCAGCGATCCGAGGTCGGTCTTGTCCTTCAGGAGCCAGGGGTAGTTCGGCATGTGTGAGCCGATCGAGACCGAGCGCGGGTTCTCCATGTGGCGGAGGTGCCAGATGTGTGGGTACTTGCCGCCGACGCGATGCAGGTCGGGGCCGGTGCGCTTGCTGCCCCACTGATACGGGTGGTCGTAGATCGACTCGCCCAGGTTGGAGTAGTCGCCGTAGCGCAGCACCTCGCCGACGAAGGGCCGGATCATCTGCGAGTGGCAATTGTAGCAGCCCTCGCGGATATAGATGTCTCGCCCGGCGAGCTGGAGCGGGGTGTACGGGATCTGGCGGACGCCCTCGACCGTCGAGGCCTTGTGCATGACGATCGTGGGGATGATCTCGACGAGGCCGCCGATGAGCACCGCGAAGATCGTGAGGACCGTGAAGGGCAGCGAGTTGGCGAGCAGGCGGTCGTACCATTCGCCCCAGCCCTGGAGGCGGTGCTCGACGCGGTCCACGGCCACGACGACGGCGATGATCATGGCCAGCAGCGCGAGCATCTTGACGAAATCCCAGCCCACGGCCCAGAGGAACACGCAGGCGAGGACCAGCGCGGTGAACATGACGGGCGCACTGGTCAGGGCCTCGGCCAGCCTCATCCGGTGGGCGGGCTTCTCCGGGACGAAGACCTCGGCGGTGCCGTTGACGGGCTTGCCGGCGGCCACGGTGCGCCAAATATTGTAGGCGAGCAGGACCCAGCCGGCGAGGTAGAGCATGCCGCCGAGCATCCGGGTGTGCATCATGGCGCGGTTGGCGGCCACGGCGTCGAGGAAGTTGGGGTATTTCAGGACGGAGCCGCCCTCGACGGTCGCCCCGAGCATGAGGCCGTGGCTGATGCCCGAGACCCACATCGACGCGATGTAGAGCAGTATGCCGACGAGCCCGATCCAGAAGTGGAAGTTGGCCATCGGGACGGAGTGGAGCCTGGTGTTCCAGAGGCGCGGGGCGAGCCAGTAGAACATGCCGGCGGCCATGAAGCCATTCCACCCGAGCGTGCCGCTGTGGACGTGGCCGATGGTCCAGTCCGTGTAGTGCGAGAGCGCGTTGACGGACTTGATCGCGAGCAGCGGGCCCTCGAAGGTCGACATGCCGTAGAACGTGACGCCGGCGGCGAAGAACTTCAGCACCGGGTCCTGGCGGACCTTGTCCCACGCGCCGCGCAGGGTGAGGAGGCCGTTGAGCATGCCGCCCCAGGAGGGGGCCCAGAGCATGACGCTGAAGAGCATCCCGAGGGACTGGAGCCAGTCGGGCAGCGCGGTGTAGAGCAGGTGATGGGGGCCGGCCCAGATGTAGATGAAGACCAGCGACCAGAAGTGCACCACCGAGAGGCGGTAGGAATACACGGGCCGCCCGGCCGCCTTGGGCAGGTAGTAATACATGATGCCGAGGATCGGGGTCGTCAGGAAGAAGGCGACGGCGTTGTGCCCGTACCACCACTGCACCAGCGCGTCCTGCACGCCGCCGAAGATCGGGTAGCCGTGGAGCAGGCCGGTCGGGATCTGGAGGTGGTTGACGATGTAGAGCACCGCGACGGTCACGATCGTGGCGATGTAGAACCACACCGCCACGTAGAGCGACGGCTCGTTGCGCCGCGCGAGGATCCAGAAGAAATTGATCGCGAAAATCACCCAGGCGACCGCGACCGCGATGTTGATGGGCCAGATCAGCTCGGCGTACTCCTTGCCGCGGGTCAGGCCGAGCGGCAGCGTGATGGCCGCGGCGATGATGATCGCCTGCCAGAGCCAGAAGTGAACGCGGACCAGCAACCGGGACGGGATCGTCGCCTTGACCAGCCGCTGGGTGGAGTAGTAGATCCCGGCGAACATCATGTTGCCCACGAACGCGAAGATCGCGGCATTGGTGTGCAGCGGGCGCAGCCGCCCGAAGGTCAGCCACGACAGGTCCAGGTTCATCTGCCAGAAGGCCAGCTGCGACGCGACGAAGACGCCCGCGGCCATGCCGACCGCCCCCCAGAGTATGCCGGCGATCAGGAACATGCGCGTGATCGCGTCGTCGTACTCGATTCTCACCTTGCTGCCGCCCGTCTCCATGGATGTCTATTCGCCTCCCGCGATGGTCATCTGCCCGGCCCGCGCCGGTCCGCCGGGGCGACGCCGTCGTCCTCCTCCAGCGGCATCAGCGCGTCGCGGTCGCTCACGGGGCCTCCGGAGCCGCGCGCCTGATGCCAGAACAGGTACACGAACAGCCCCACGAGCACGAGCCCGACGAAGACCGTCATGCCAATCACGTTCATGTTCCGCGCGTCGCCAACAGGGGGGCAAGCCTAAAGACCCCGCCCCCGTCGCGCACACCCTTTTTTAATCGCGGGGCGCGATATTTTTTCACGCGGCCGGAGCCCCAAGATTAGCGGTCTTGTTTGGGCTTGGGGCCGCCCGCGGCTACGAATTTTCGAGCCAGATCCCATCCGGCAGCCGCCGGACCGCCGGGGCAGAAAACGTGGCCGATCGCCTCCGGCGATGGGCGGCCAAACGCTTGCGCGTTCGGCTACGGGAGGCGATGGGCAATTTTCGGGTCAGAGCGTCTGGACGGTGGCGTCGTGGAGGCGCCCATCGATAATGATGCGGTAGTGGCGGCCTGCGGTGGGTTCGGCGGGCGCCGGCGGCGCGGGCGCGGGTTTCGCGGGCGCGGGGGCCGGCGCGGCGGCCTTTGGCTTGTGGAACGCCTCGAGCTGCTGCGGGAACATGGCGTAGAGCACGGCGTTCTCGTCGTTGACCGGGAGGCCCTTGGCCTTGAGTTCCTCGCGCAGCCCGGGCATCCGGGGCTCGAGCAAATCGGCGGGGCGGCAGTCGACGGCCTTCTGCTTGGTGCGCTCCTCGGCGAGGGCGCGGAGTTCGGGGTCGATCGGCCCGGGGGTGCGGCCGTACTTGCCGAGCAGGATGTCGGCGGTGGGCTGCGCGATGTTTTTCCAGCGCCCGAATTTCACGTTGAGCATGGCCTGGGTGCCGACGATCTGGGAGGTGGGGGTGACCAGGGGGATCCAGCCGAGCTTCTCGCGGACGAAGGGGATCTCGGCGACGACCTGGTCCCACTTGTCGGACATGCCCTGTTCCTTGAGCTGGTTGCGGAAGTTGCTGAGCATGCCGCCGGGGACCTGGAAGCGCAGGATATCGACATCGGTGCGCTCGTTGTTGCGGCTGGTGAATTCGGCGAGCTGCTCGTACACCTTGCGGAAGTGCTCGACGAGCTGGACGTGGCGGTCGGCGTCGTAGGCGGGGCAGCGGGGCGTCCCCTCGAGCATCGCGTGCATCATCAGGGCGTCGGGCTGGCCCGTGCCGTTGGCGAAGGGCGCGATCGAGACATCGACCATGTCCACGCCCGCCTCGATGGCCTCGAAGTACGAGGTGCCCGCGAGGCCGGCCGTGTTGTGGCTGTGGAGGACCACGGGGATCTTCACGCTGGCCTTGATCTGCTTGACCAGCGCGGAGGCGACCGGCGGGCAGATGAGGCCCGCCATGTCCTTGATGCAGATCGAATCGCAGCCCAGGCGCTCGAATTCCTTGGCCATCTCGAGGAAGGCGGCGGGCGTGTGCACGGGGCTGGTGGTATAGCTGATGGCGCCCTGCGCGTGCTTGCCGGCCTTCTTCACGGCCCGCACGGCGGTCTGCACGTTGCGGAGGTCGTTGAGGGCGTCGAAGACGCGGAAGATGTCCACGCCCGCGGCGGCGGCGCAGGCGACGAAGGCCTCGACGACGTCGTCGGGGAACGAGGTGTACTGCACGATGTTCTGTCCGCGCAGGAGCATCATGTGGGGGGTCTTGGGCGCGAGTTTCTTCAGCGTGCGGAGGCGGTCGAAGGGATTCTCGCCGAGGAACCTCAGGCAGGAATCGATGGTCGCGCCGCCCCACGTCTCCAAGGCGCCGAAGCCCATCTTGTCGAGCTCGGGCGCGGCGGCGAGCATCTGCTCGGTGGTCATGCGGGTTGCGGCGAGCGACTGGTGCCCATCGCGGAGCACGGTGTTGTTGAAGATAACGGGTTTCATGCGGGTGCCTCCGGTCTGTAAGTTGCGTTAATACTATGGGCCGCCGCAGTCGGAGGCAACCCGAATGCGCCGGGCCCGCGCCCGTCAGATCTGGTAGTCCGACTGGGCGCCGTCGTGCAGTCCGCACTCCCGCTTGAGGCCAAAGAACCGCGCCTGCTCCTCGGTCATGCCATCGGTCAGCTTGTGGCTCGTGTGCACATCCCCGATGGAGATGTAGCCCTCGTCGCGCAGCGGATGGTAGGGGAGGCCGTGCTCGGTCAGGTAGCGGTGCACGTCCCGGTCCGTCCAGTCGATGATCGGGTGCACCTTGAGCCACGGGGGCTGGATCGCCAGCACCTTCAGGTCCTTGCGGGTCGAGGATTGCGACCTCCTCAGGCCCGAGATCCACGCCTCCGCCGCCAGTTCCCGCAGCGCCCGCGCCATCGGCTCCACCTTGTTCATCTCATTGAAGCGCGTGATGCCCCCGAGTCCCTCCTCCCAGAGGCGCCCGTGCCGCGCCTCCTGCCACGCGGACGACAGCACAGGGCGGTACACCTTCAGGTTCAGCGAGAGCCGTTCCGTCAACTCGTCGATGAAACGGTACGTCTCGGGAAACAGGTAGCCGGTGTCCACCACGACCACGGGGATGCCGGGGCGCAGCCGCGTCACCAGATGCAGGCAGACCGCCGCCTGCGCCCCGAAACTCGAACTCAGCACCACCCGCTCGCCAAAACGCTCCAGCGCCCAAGACACCCGACCCCGGGCGTCCAGTGCCTCCAGCCGACCGTTGGCGTCCGCCAAATCGGCCGCCACGCGACCCACCGCAGGAAAGAGCCTCACCGGGGGGGCCGTGGACCCCGCCATCCCCCTCAAATCGGTCTGGACTTGATCCTGCGCCATGGGCATGAGGAGGATTTAGCATATTTTTCTTGCAATACCACAAAAATCTACTATTCCTATCGACTATGGATCATTTGGACCGTTTGGAGTCCCAGACGATATACATCATGCGGGAGGCGTACCATGCCTTTCCGAAGCTGGCGATGCCGTGGTCGATGGGGAAGGATTCGAATGCGCTGCTGTGGATGGCGCAGAAGGCGTTTTGCGGGAAGGTCCCGTTTCCGGTGTTGCACGTGGACACGACGTACGAGTTTCCGGAGATGCTGGAATTCCGGGCGTGGGCGGTGGGGCACTACGGGTTGGATCTGGTGGTGAAGATCAACGAGGAGGCGCGGGCGCGCGGGGTGGGGTACGAGACGCATGATCCGGTGACGGTGACGCACGAACTGAAGACGGTGGCGCTGCAGCAGGTGATGGCGGAGCGGGGTTGGCAGGCGCTGATCACGGGGATCCGGCGCGACGAGGATTCGACGCGGGCGAAGGAGCGATATTTTTCGCCGCGGAACGCGGATTTCGAGTGGGACTACAAGGATCAGCCGCCGGAGTTCTGGAACCAGTTCACGACGAAGGTGGGGCCCGGGGAGCACGTGCGGGTGCAGGCGCTGCTGGACTGGACGGAGATCGACGTGTGGCGGTACATCCAGCGGGAGGAGATACCGATCCCGAAGATGTATTTTGCCCGGAGGGGGGAAGACGGCAAGATGCGGCGGTTCCGGTCGCTGGGGTGCTGGCCGATCACGCACGCGGTGGAGAGCGCGGCCTCGACGATCGACGAGATCATCGAGGAACTGCGGACCACGAAGGTGCCGGAGCGGGCGGGCCGGGCGCAGGACCACTACGAGCGCAACGCGATGCAGAAACTGCGCGCGAAAGGATTCATGTGAGCACGGAAAGCCAAGCAATCACAGAATCACTCAAGATCGTCGTCGTCGGCCACGTGGACCACGGCAAGTCGACGCTGATCGGGAGGATCTTCCACGACACCGGCTCCCTGCCGGAGGGCAAGGTGGAGGCGATCCGGAAGGCTTCCGAGGCGGAGGGGATGGAGTTCGAGTTCGCGTTCCTGCTGGACGCGCTGCTGGAGGAGCAGGAGCAGAACATCACGATCGACACGACGCAGATCCACTTCAGGACATCGAAGCGCGACTACGTGATCATCGACGCGCCGGGTCACAAGGAGTTCCTGAAGAACATGGTGACGGGCGCGGCGCAGGCCGACGCGGCGGTGCTGCTGATCGACGCGAACGAGGGGGTGCAGGAGCAATCGCGGCGGCACGGCTACCTGCTCTCGCTGCTTGGGATCCGGCAGGTGATCGTGGCGGTGAACAAGATGGACCTGGTGGGGCACCGGCGGGAGGTTTTCGAGTCCGTGGTGTCGGAGTACCGCGACTTCCTGGCGCAGCTCAACGTGCGGCCGGCGCATTTCATCCCGGTGTCGGCGAAGCTGGGGCACAACGTGGCGCGGAGCTCCCCTGAGCTGGGCTGGTTCGAGGGGCCGACCGTCCTCGACGCGCTGGATTCGTTCCAGCCCCCGCGCTCGCAGGACGATCTGCCGCCGCGGCTGGTGGTGCAGGACGTCTACCGGTTTGACGCGCGGCGCATCATCGCGGGGCGGCTCGAGGCGGGGCGGCTGGCGGTGGGCGACGAGATCGTGTTCTGGCCGGACCGGAAGCACAGCCGGATCAAGACCATCGAGGCCTGGGGCGCGAAGGCGCCGCCCCCGGAGGTTCGCTCGGGGCAATCGGTGGCGATCACGCTGGAGGAGCAGATCTTCGTGGAGCGGGGCCAGATCGGGGCGGTGCCCGCGCAGCCACCGGCGGAGGGGCGGGAGTTCACCGCGCGGATCTTCTGGCTGGACAAGCGCCCGCTGCGGGTCAACGAGCTGTGCGAGCTGAGGCTGGGCACGCAGGTGGTCGGCGCGCGGGTCGTGAAGATCCATCGGGTGGTGGATTCCAGCACGCTGGCGGTCGCGCCCGAGGATCGCCACGAGATTCGCCGCAACGACACCGCCGAGGTGACGGTCCGCGCGCGCCGGCCGCTGGCGTTCGACAACGGCGAGCGCGTCATGGAGACGGGCCGATTCGTGCTCCTGCTGGACAAGCGCATAGGCGGCGGCGGCGTGATCTTCGGCGCGGATTATCCGGCGGTGACCCGCGACGCGGTGACCAGCTCCAACATCTCGTGGACCGAGGGCGAGGTCACGCGCGAGGCGCGGGCCCGGCACTTTGGTCACCGCGGCGCGGTCATCTGGCTCACGGGGCTCTCCGGCGCGGGCAAGTCCACGCTGGCCGTCCGCCTGGAGCAGGGGCTGTTCCGGCGCGGCGTGGCCGGCTTCGTCCTGGATGGCGACAACCTCCGCCACGGGCTCTGCTCCAACCTCGGCTTCAGCCCCGGCGACCGCGCGGAGAACATCCGGCGCGCCGGGGAGGCCGCGCGCCTCATGGCCGAGGCGGGGATGGTCGTCATCACCGCGCTCATCTCGCCCTTCCGCGAGGAGCGGCAGAAGGTGCGAGAGATCTGCGCCTCGGGCGGGGTGCACTTCGCGGAGGTGTACGTGAACGCCCCGCTGGCGGTGTGCGAGGGGCGCGATCCGAAGAGCCTCTACAAGCGCGCGCGCAGCGGGGAGATCAAGGGCTTCACGGGCATCGACTCCCCGTACGAGCCGCCGCTGAAACCCGAGCTGGAGTTGCGCACCGACGAGCTGTCCGTCGATGCCGCGCTGGCGCAGCTGCTCCAGTTGGCGGTCGGGCTGGCCGGCGCAAGCCACGGCGGGCACCCGGGCGCCGACGTGGGGGCGGGGATCTAGCCTGCATATTTCACGCGCATGCGCGAAATTTGCAGGCTCAAAGGAAAACCGCG
>JADLBR010000299.1 GCA_020847615.1 Verrucomicrobiia bacterium | reverse complement strand
GGGAACTCAGCCTTGAAGCCACGGCGGCCCTTCGCCGAATGCGCCGCCGCAGGTCGATTGTCGCGGCCTGCTACACGCAGGCTGAATTGTGGCCTTGATGTCACTGTATTACGCGAGTCTCAATAAGCCAGTGTTTGAAGATCATGCGCGGTTGGCAGCTCCGATCGTTGCACGATTAAGTGCAGAACAAACACGCACACGATGGGTCCAACAGGATATTGGTGATATACGCTTCATGGAAAAATTAGCGAAGCGGGTGACAGCCCATCCTGAAACAGTGATCCTGAGGGATGATGCTGCCTCGTCCTTTGATTGTGTTGGTGATGATATCCGTGCCGCAATGCGAGGAGAATTTCACAGGCTTCCGAAAGAACCCAGCTGGAAAGAAATTCTTTGCTTTGCAGTAGCTATTGATGGCGCGGGAATCGCACAGGAATGGGATGTAAACGTTCACATACTTGGCGATGTGGCCGGCAGGCGATTTCGGATATCCGGTGCATGGCCACTGGACCCCGTTATTCTCTGGTGTGTGCTCTATGCCTACAATCGAAAGAACCATTGGAATTCTGGCTGGGGATTTGAGCCGGGAGAATCCGGCCGCACGGAGGCAGAATCCTGCTATCAAGCATTACGGGATCGATTGCAATCCGAAGGTCATGCAATGGGCGAGGGGCCGGGTACAGTACGGCGATACATTTATAAGTTCGACAATACATTGCGCGGGCAGCCGTGACGGCACCTGACGCCTCGTTCGGCCAACCTTCAGTTGCCCATTCTTTCCGATCGCAATCCACAGCGAAATTCTGAATCTAGGATCATGTTTGAGGAACTTTTTGCGACCCGCGGCCTCTCATTGGATCGCCTCAGGACCTTTCTCCGTGTGATCGCGGCCGGGGGCATCGCCAAGGCGGCCCCCGACAGTCTCACGCGCCAGACGCAATACAGCCGACAGATCTCGGAGCTTTCCGAGTTCTTCGGCGTCCAACTGGTGCGACGCAAGGGGCGGGGCATCGAGCCGACGGAGGCGGGCAAAGAACTGGCGCGCGCCATCCGCGAACAGTTCGCCTCCCTGAGCGATTTTCAGGCCGGGTGCCGGGGGCAGCCACTCCGCGTCACCATCGGCGCGGGCGACAGCGTGCTCTGCTGGGCCGTGATCCCCGCCCTCGGCACCCTCAGAGCCGGCGCGCAGGCCCCGACATTCGAACTCCGCAATCTGCGCAGCGCCCAGATGCGCGACGGACTCGATGGCATGGAACTGGATTTTGCGGTCATGCGCCGCGACGCCGCCGGGCCCTCGCATCGCGCCAAGCCCGTCGGCCTGCTTCGCTACGCCATCTTCTCACATGCCCGACTCTTGGGGGGCAAAGCCAAGGTTGCATTCGATGTCGTGGGGAGTCTCCCGATGGCCATCCTACATCAGGACACCGCCCTCCACCGCGACATCGAACGCCTCTGGAGCAGATTGGGTGTTGCCCCCACTGGCACGTTGATCTGCGAATCGCTCATCCATGCCGCCCGCGCCGTGCGGGCCGGCACCCACGCCGCCGTGCTGCCCCTGGGGGCCAAACACGATTTCCAGTCCGATGACATCGTCGCGATCGGGGCAGACGAGCTGAAACCCCTGGCCCGTCAGCTCTGCCTAGTCTGGAATCGCCGCATCGAGAGGATCCGCCCTCCCGTCACCCGCCTCCGCGAGCCCCTGGCACAAGCTATCCGCAAGCAGCTATCATAATCCCCATCCCACTCAACGCTCGGCATCTGGCCTCTGACCCATGACTCTCTAGTCAGTTTATCTTCGTTTTCCAGCATTGATAGTCACTCCAAAAGCCGCATGTTCCCTGTCATGAACATCGCACAAGCACTCAAGGAAAAGAAGCGGCTGGCAGGAGAGGTGTCCCGCCTCAGGTGCATCCTGCGCAGCGAGAACAGCCACCCGTCGGGCCAACCTTTCGCGTACGACACGCGGCAGATCCACGAGCAAGTGAAGGCCGCGATCGCCGATCTGGTCCGCATCAAGGCCGCCATCGCCCGCGCCAACGCCGAGGTGTACGACAGCATCTTCCTGATGGCCGAGTTGAAGGGCGTGGCCGATGACCTGCGCAAGCTCGACAGCAAGGAGGGCACCTTCCGCGAACCCAGCGCCTACGGCGACCGATACCAAGAGATCGAGTACAGAGCCCAGATCGGACGCGCCGACGCCGACCGCCTCGCCGCCGAGACCGAGGCCCAGATCCGGGTCCTTCAGGATAACCTCGACGCGTTCAACGTGGCTCGCGCCATCGAAATCGCGGCATAACCAGACAGATCGGGAGAGGAACGGGACGGCGCGTGGAAAGGCGGATCCATAAGGCAAGGTGGCGACCGACGAAGAGCTTGTCTCTCCGTCGCTCCCTCGTCGCTAACATGGCATCTACCGACCCGTATTCATGCCTCATGGGTCAAGCGCGTCAGGCCTCATCGCTCAATGCTCAGGCCTCAAGCCTCGTTTAGGACACCATGCCAAGGTGCCGCCCGACCCGCGCCACCCGTCCCCTCCCCTCAACTTTGCAATGTCCCCATCACCAAAACCACGAATGCACGCGAACGGACACGAATCGCTGCCGACTCGGGAGTTGGGTGTCGAATGTTGGTTATTGGACGCTGTGTGGTCCCCAGGGACCACAGATGTCCCTCCCCCTCCCGCACCCTAATGTAACGATTCTGATATGGACTACCCCCTGGGCACTTTCCCCCGGTTCGGGCATCAGGAGCGCTGGGCGCATGCGCGCCGCGAGCGGGCCATCTCCAACTCCATCGCAACGAGGCGCTGGCAGGCGTTCCACCGACGTTCCCCAGCGCAAAAGGATCGGATGATGGCCGCGTTCGCGCAGGCGGCCGAAGCCGAGCAGACGAGGAAGACCTTCATCCACTTGGGGCGCGTCGCCCTGGACTGGATAGAGTACATCTCGCGCATCAACGACACCGTGACGACCGAAGCCTCGGCGGCCGCCCAACTCTCCGCCGAATGCGCCGCGATCCATCGAGAATTCGAGCTCTTCACGGCCGACTTCACCAGAATCCCCGACGCCGTCGGCAGCCCGCAGTGGGTTGTGGCAGTGGAGCGGCTCGAAGAACGATACGGCGACCTCGGTTCGCGCATTGAGGCCCTCAAGCCACGCGTCGCCGAGGCGCGGATCGTTCCGGTCCGACAACTCTGGCTGCGGTTTCGGACCTTGTTCGAGTGAGCTATTCTGGCATGCAACAACCCATACGTTTTGAAAAACACCACCATCAAGACAGGAACGAGCGCCCGCGCCATGACCCCGCCAAACACCACCAGTGAAGCCATCGACATCGTCACCTGCCCGCACTGCGGCCGGGACGTCCACCTGGGGGAGGCCGTGACCCGCGGGCTCCGAGCCAAGCTGCAGGCCGAACTCGAAGCCCCGGCGCTTGAGAGGGAGAAGAAACTCGCCGAGCGCGAGGCCGCCCTCAAACGGGCTGCCGACGCCCAAGACGAGGAGGTCAGGAAGCACCTCGAGAAAGAGCGTGCCGAACTGTTCCAGAAGGCCCGCACCGAGGCGAAGGACGCCGCCGACAAGCAACTGCGCGACCTCCAGACACAGATCGAGGAACAGCGCAAAAAGGCCAAGGATGCCGAGGACGCCGAACTGGACCTGCGCAAGAAGGCCCGCGAACTGGAGGATAAAGCCTCCAAGGCCGAGATCGAGCTCCAGCGCCGACTCGACGAGGAGCGCGCCAAGATCAGGGAGGGCGCCCAGAAGGACGCCGAGGAGCAGCAGCGACTCAGGCTCGCGGAAAAGGACAAGATCATCGAGGACATGAGGCTCAAGCTTGAGGAGGCCCAGAAGAAAGCCTCCCAGGTTTCCCAGCAACTACAGGGCGAGGTGCTGGAACTTGAGATTGAGCGGGTGCTCCGCGAGAGTTTCCCACAGGACGAGATCGCCGAGGTCAAGGCCGGCGCCCGCGGGGCCGACGTCACCCAGGGCGTCCGCAGCCCCACGGGGCAGCCCTGCGGGACGATCTACTGGGAATCCAAGCGCACCCAGAACTACCAGCCCGCGTGGCTGGCAAAGCTCCGCGAGGACCAGCGCGAGACCAAGGCCGACATCGCCGTGCTCGTCTCCGAGCAGTTGCCAGAAGGGGTGAAGGATTTCGGTTTGGTCGATGGCGTCTGGCTCTGCCGCCCGCGCCACGTCGCCCCCCTGGCGATGGCGCTGCGCGCGGGCCTCATCGAAACCGCCCTCGCCCGCCGTGCGCAGGAAGGCGTCACCGACAAGATGGCCATCCTGTTCCAGTACCTCACGGGGAACGAATTCCGCCTGCGCGTGCAGGCCATCGTCGAGGCCTTCGAGGAAATGCGCTCCGACCTGGCCGCCGAGCGCCGCGCCATCGAAAAGCAATGGGCCAAACGCGAAAAGCAACTCGCCACCGTCATCCAGACCACCGCCCGCATGTACGGCGACATCCAGGGCCTCGCCGGCGCCCAGGCCTTGCCCGATATCGGGGCGCTGGCGCTAGAAGGTGGCAGGACCGCAGAGTCCTAAATAAAGCCATTGAGACTGATCCAATCTCCAAATACCATCCGTTTCATGGGTGTTAAGGAAGAAACTGATTTCACGAGTGCCGAAAGGGTTGCACAATGACCGTCTTCAAAGGCTGCCAGCCCCGCATCGAGGTTCGCCAGGGCGAGTTGAATGACGCGATATTTGCCGCCGACTTCGGCGATCTTGTCGCCAACCGCGCCGCGGATGTGTACGCCGATCCGGCGAAGTTTTTCGCCAACACCCACCCCGCGCAGAATTTGAAGGATGTGGCGAGGGCGGTCTTTAGTCGGTTGGCAAATCCGAAAGACACTGGGTTGACGTTGCGACTGAGCACCGGCTTTGGCGGCGGCAAGACACACACGTTGATGACTCTGTGGCATCTCGGACGATACGTGACCGATCCCAACATCGGACGCGAGGTGCTCGCCGCCGAAGGACGCCCACCAGCCGTCACAACTATCGCAATCGACTGTGGCAAGGCGGGCGTTCCCGACTTTAATTCGCATTCGGCCCTATCCACCCACAGCCTTTGGGGCGAGATGTTCTTTTTGCTTGGCGAAGCGAAAGAGCCCAAGGGGGGCGGTGCCAAGGCCATGGCGGCGCTCGGTGACGCCGATCGCCAAGACGCATCGCCCAACGACAAGCAAGTCCAAGCGCTCCTTCCCGACGGCCCGATCCTGATCCTCCTGGATGAGTTGGTCATCTACATGGCCAAACTGAGCGAGACCGGCAGGGGGAATCTGCTGGGATTTCTGAATCTCCTGATGTCCGTGGTGAGCGCCCGCCCCCAAAGCGTCCTGGTGGTTACCGACCCGGGCAATCAGGCGGTCTACGCCAAGGAATCCGCGCGCCTGGCGGACGCACTTTCCGGCAGCGCGAAAGATCTCGAGGAGATCTTCGGTCGAAAGATGGCCAGCATCGATCCGATCGGTGACGAGTCGCCGAAGGTGATTGTCCGTCGCCTCTTTGGAAGCGTCGATCCGGCAGCGGCCAAGCGAACGGCCGACACCTATTGCGACCTTTATCAGCGGGTCGCCGCGGCCGATCCGCGGTTGCTCCCGTCGGGCGGGGCGACACCTCCGACTTCGCCCGATTATCGGAAGGCGATCGAGGTCTCGTACCCATTTCACCCGAGACTCCTGAAAACCGCCGAAGAGAGGCTGGGCGCGATGGATAGTTTTCAGAAGAGCAGGGGCGTGCTGCGGCTCTTTGCGCGCATCATCCGAGACGTGTGGGATCGGAAGGAGCCCTGCGGGTTGATATCGGCCGGCGAGATCAACTGGTCCAACCGGGACATCCGCTCCGACCTGCTCGATCGCCTGCAGCGCGACAGGTTTGCCGCGGCGATCGGGGCGGACATCGAGGGCCACGCACGCGACTTGGATGGCGGAGAACGCCGCACCCACACCCGCGTGGCGTCTGCCCTCCTTCTGGAGAGTCTGGACATCGGCAACGCATCGAGCGGACTCGATGCGCCCGAGGTCACCTTGGCCACGCTTCGGCCCGAAGACGCCGGACCGGAACCCGGAGAAGCTCTGGACCGCTTGATCGGGGCATGCTGGCACACCTACCCCATGCCCGGCGGTCGCGGCTGGCAATTCCGATACGACGCAAATGTTATCCGTCAGATCGATGAACTGCGGGGCAAGGTGCCGGTCGATGACGCCGCCAACCGCATCCGCGCGGAGGTCCAGCAGTATTTCGGCGGCGCTGCCTTCAAACTGGCCGCATGGCCGTCCCACGCGAACCAAGTCCCGGAATCCGCTGATCTGCAGCTTGCGCTCTGCGCGGACGAAAAGCTGGCCGTTTCAGTGGTCTCGTGGAGCGATGATCGCGACCCCGCCTCGCCCATTCCCCGTGGATTCAAGAACGCCGTCGTTGCGGTGGCGCCATCCGACGCGAAGTGGCACATCGCGCTTGAGAAAAGCCAGCGCCTGATTGCCGCCGAGAAGATCAAGAAGGAGCATTCGAGCGGGGCGGCGGGCAAGATTGTGCTGGAACAGATCGATCGGATCGAGCCCGACATGCGCAAACAGTTTTTCCTGAACTGTTATCGAGCTTTCGACCGGGTCGTGCTCGCGGGCCGCGGCGCCCTCCAACTCGAGGAGCAGTACATGGTTCCGGAGGCGCAGGTGCTACAACGTCCCAGCGGCCAGGTCGGACTAAAACGGTTCCTTGAAGAGAAGAAGCTTCTCCACAAGTCCACGGATGCGATCGATCCCGATCTCTTCATCGCGAAGATTCTGCCGGGCACCACGCCGCTGGCCGGGCAGCCGGAAGTCTTCACCGCCAAGGCCGTGCACGAACGCATCCTGGGTGCCCCGGGCCTGCGGCTTGTGCCGGGCGCCGATATCGTCCGGGCGACCATCTCCAAGGCCGTCGAGGCGGGCAAACTGGTCCTTCGTTTCGGTGATGGGCGCGCCTTCGACGCCAACGGTTGTGTCGAGGGCGTGGCAGGGCATCGGCGCCGAATCGGCACGCCATTGCCGCCCACATTCCCTCTCGACACCAGCGTTCACCTTGCGGCGGCGAGTTCGGCACCGGCCACCGAATGGGTGGCGGAGGATGCCCCGTCAAAATCCGGGGAAGGCGGCAAGGCGGTTCTCCCAGGAGGGGGCGGCGCGCCACCCCCGCCGCCGCCGCCAAGCCAGGTGACCGCGACAAGTTGGACCGCCCTGTTGGAGTACGCCAAGACGCGGCCTCTGTTGCAGTTGGAACTGCGGGCACCGTCCCCCTCCGTTGCGTTCACGCTGGCGACGCTGGCGCAGCCCCTCGGGGCAGATGCGCTCACCGTCAGTGTCACGGTGGCGGGCGAAACCAAGGATGGCGGCTCGATCCACTTTGCCGCCAGTGAAATGAAAATGAATCATCCGACGAAGCCCTTGCAAATCGCCCAGACGTTATTCAACGCCCTCTCGGAAGGATGCACCTACGAGGCCACTCTCACTCTGACATTCAAGGGGGGGCGATCCGGGCTCCACGCCGTTTTGGAGAATCTCCGGCAGAGTGCTGCGGCAGATGTCAAACCTGCGGGCCTGTTCGACAAACCCATCGCTTGATTCGGAGCCCTTGTGAAAATCCGCGAAGCCTCTTTTGCCCTCAGGGTCGTGCGGCGCCGGGCGGGCGATGCCGCGATCCTCTACCGCCGATCGCTCGACGCCAAGATGAACGAGCGGCTGACGCGAGTGGCATCGATATCGCCCCTCGCCTTCGCCGCTGGAGCCGGCCTGATTCGCCAGGCCGTTCGCGAAAGCTCGAAGGAGCGGAGTGCTGCACCCGCAACACGCGCCCGATTTGCGCTCGACCCCGGTCCTTTTTATCCGCTGGATCCTGACTGGGGCGCGCGCGTGGCCTGCTTTGCCCTCGTGGCTGCGGGTCTCCGCAATGCCGACCGCCTGCACCGCGCCGCCACCCATCTCATCTCCTCGGACCCAGGCGAAGCCGCTTGGTGGTACGGTCTGATGCGCAACGGCCGTCTCGGTCGAACCCGCCGCGCCCTGCGCATTCTGTTGGAGGCGGTCAAGTGACCCCCGGAAATGCCGGCTCGAAATTACTGGCTTTATGTGTAAAGTGTGGTGTAAGGTGATTTCGCCATGAGCCGCCGATCCCAGCCACCCCTTGCCCTACCCCACTCGCCGCTGATATTTGTCTTGGCGCAAGTCCGTATTGCTGCGGTACTTGTGATTTCCGAGAAGATTCCGATTATCCAGGAATCGCTTCGCAAGCAGGGATTCCCACGCTTCCGGCGAAGGCAGATTGACGTTGTCAAACCGCAGGTGGGTCCCATCACCCAGATTGAGCGGCAAGATCAGTGGGAATTCGGCGACAAGGATAACACCGTCTCGGTGCTGGTGGATGCGGAATCCATCGTTCTCCAGGCGTCCGAGTACACGGTGTTCGAATCGTTCGTGGAACGCCTTGAAGTCGCTCTGAACGCGGTGGCCGCCGCCGCCGAACCCAGCGTGGTCGAGCGCGTCGGCCTCCGGTACGTGGACTTGATCGTTCCCCGTGAAGGCAAGGCCCTGTCCAATTACGTGCGGCCGTCGCTGCTGGGCGAGGCGAACCGCGATCTCGGGACGCGGCTGGCGTACCTCTCGGAGTCCGTCACAAAAACCGGCGAAAGCTCGAAGTTCCTCGTGCGGTTTGTCGATGGCTCCGGTGGGTTTGCGTTCCCGCCGGACCTCTTGCCCGTGTCCCTGCGCCTCCGGCAAGATCCGAATCGCGGTTCGTCGCGGTTCGGGCTGCTCGACATGGATCACTTCGATGAAACCACGTCGGATTTCTCCGCCGGATCCATCTCGGATCGATTTTGGGGCCTGCACGAGGCCCACGCCAAGGTGTTCAAGACGAGTGTGACCGAAGCCGCCCTCGCCGAATGGAGCCAGCCATGAACGCAGTGCTTGAAGTGCCCACCCGCCTCGATTCATGGCAAGGCACGCTAATTCCAGAATCGACCGGGTACCGCCAGGCCGTGACACTATCACCTACGCGACGGGCATTCGCGGAAGCGCCCTCTTGGGAACTGCCCGCGGCGTACCAGCGACCGTGGGGTTCAGGTGCCGTCCGCGTCCTTCCTTGGGCCGATGCGCGCGCGCTGCCGATGGACCCCTGGTTGCGCGCGATCTTGAGCGCCGTCGTGGATCAATTCCTCACCGTCCTCTCGTTCGACGTGCCCGCCGTGCTGGGCCGCATCCGCCACGAGCTGTCGCTCAATACCGCAGAACTGGCCCGCGTTCTGAATGTCTCGCGCCCCACCGTGTACGCGTGGGCGGACGGCGGCCCGGCAAAACCGGAGAACCGCATGCGCCTCGCGCTGCTCCGCGATGTCGCCGACACCTGGCGGACGCGTTGCCAGCGGCCCATCGGCGCGCTTGTGCGAGAGCCCGCATCCGACAGTCGGACGCTTGTGGACCTGCTCGCGGCGCAACAGTTGGACATGGCGCAGATCGTATCCCGCCTCGATCATTTCGCCGCCCTCATCGATCAACGCATCGCGCAGCGCCGCGCCCTGGGCCCCTCCATGCGAGAACTCGCCGCGAAGCATGGCTTCAACCCCATCCCCAAGGAAACACTCCGCCAGACCCTCGAATGGCAGGCGAGCCGGGGGAAATGACACTCCGGCCCCATGAGCGATGCGAGGCGGATCCGAGATCAGGGCTGGCGGCAGGGGAGCCTTTTGCCCGCCGCATCGATCCGCGACGGCGTCCATGCCCCAGCCCCGCTCACGCCATCGGACGAAGGCCTGTTCATGATCGTTTCCCAGGACTGCGATCTCATCCATGAGGATTTCGATACGGAACCCTTCGCCGAACTCCTCCTCTGGGAGCCCGCCACAAAACCCCGCCCCGATTGGCACCACGGCAAGAACCCCCGCCACCTGCAAATCCGGGCGCGGCATGCCGGCGAGGATCCCTGGATCGAAACCCACGCCCGGGCCCGGGCCACCATCGACCGGCGCCGCCTCGCCACGCTCTCACCCGATCCCGAATGGGTTGTGGATAACCGCGATGTACGATTGATCGCGGCGTGGCTGGGAAAACGGTATCTCCGGCCAGCGTTCCCCGATGCCTTCAATGAGCGACTCACCCCTGCACGCTCCAAGCTCGCCAATACCCTCAAGGACTTCGGCGGCCCCATCGAGAAGATCTTCATCCACGTCGATCCCGATGACGAGCTTCCCCCGGACCGACCGTACCGTCTCGTTGTCTGGCTGGTCATGCGCACAGACGATTACGCCGATGAGGATCAGCGGTCGCTTGCCGAAAAGGCCGTGCTGCCCATGGAGCGCCAGTTGTCGGCGCTCCCGGGCATTGATGTGACGGATTGCCAGCTTAGGTCGGCGGAGCAGGTGACGCTCGATGACGCCAGCTACCTGCAACACTGGGATTTCGATTATCTGACACACCGGGCCGAAACAGAAACCTGAAAGCCAACATGCCGACAACGATTGCCCAGGGCTTTGCCACTCTTTCATCGAATCTCGAGATTACGGATCTCCAGGCCGGCACCGTGTCGACGCGCCAGCAAGGCGTCCGCGATGCCGTCGCATCCGACTTCACTGTCCTGCAATCGTTCCTGACCGGTTCCTACAAACGCAACACCATGATCGCTCCATTGGCCGAGGCCGATGTCGACGTATTCATGGTTCTGGATCCCTCCTACTTCCAAAAGCACACACCGGTCACACTCCTCGAAGCCGTCCGCACATCGCTCCGAAAGCAGTATCCCTCGACTCCTCGCTTCTCCAAGAACGGCCAGGCGGTCACCATCACGTTCTCCGATTTCCAGGTCGATGTTGTCCCCGCCTTCAATCGCCAGGGCGGTGGCTATCTCATCCCGAACGCGAACTCCGGATCGTGGATCGCCACCGATCCGACCAGACACGAGTCGATCTGGACCGAGCAGAACAAGGCGCATCACGGCGATCTGATTCCATTCATCAAGATGATCAAGTGCTGGAACCGAGAGCATAGCCGGTACCTCCGCTCGTTCCATCTCGAGACACTCGTTCTGGAGGTGTTGCGCAACGTGACGATGTCGAATTGGGAATCGGCGGTGCGCTACTTTTTCGACAAGGCCAGAACCATGATCTCGTTGCCGATGGGCGACCCCGCAGGATATGGTGGAAACTTGGCCGATTATCTGACAGCGACAGACCAGACCGAGGCGAAGAAGCGCGTTGACGCCGCTTACGATCGCGCCAAAGACGCAGAGGCGTACATCGCCGCGGGAAAGATCGCCGATGCCTACGGCCGATACCGGATCATTTTCGGCGACTACTTTCCCGCCTATGGTTGAGGCGCCACACATGATCGACGAGATCCGAACGGAGGCGCAGCGCATCGAGGAAGACGCCACGTACTCCTCCTGCGGGCATTTCGAGGCGTCGAAGCCCTGGGCAAACCTCAATCTGTGGCTGGGCATTCCGGTCACGCTGGCATCCGCAGCCGCGGGCATTTCCGCACTGAACGACCTGCCGACGCTCGCCTCGATCATCGCATTCGCCGTGGCCGCGGGCACGGCGCTCATGACGTTCCTCGCACCCACCGAGCGCCACAAACGGCACGCCGACTGCGGTAACGCCTATGCCGCCCTTCGCAACGAAGTCCGGATCTTCAGACAAATCGAATGCACGTCGGGAAAGCCCGTCGAAGACTTTCGTGCGCAGTTGACAGAGTTCGACAAACGACGAAACGATCTCAACGCTTCGTCCCCGATCATTCCCGAGCGCGCCTTCCAAAAGGCCCGGCACGGCATCGAGCAAGGACAGAAGACGCACCGCGCCGATCAACATCAAGCAGACCCAGCGCAACCATGATGCCCAATCGCCCCCGCCTCCTCATCGAAGACTGGCTCCCCGCCGCCGCCATCGGCGTCGAATGCATTCGCGAGCGAAGCACCGGACAGCAGCCGCCCGACAAACGCCTCCACGTCTGGTGGGCGCGGCGCCCGCTGGTCGTGAGCCGTGCCGCCGTACTCGGATCGCTGCTCCCAGCCGACTTTCCAAGGGACCGCTTCGAGCGGCTGCTGGGGTTTGGGCGCCCAGGCTCCGAATTGGTCAAGATCAGGGCATTGATGGATCATGGCGTGCGGGTCCCGGGTGGTTTCAATACCGACCGTGCGTTCAAGCGAGGCCTCCGCGAGGAGGACCTAGCCGAGGCACACGCCGCCGCGAAACGGTTGTTTGGCGACGATATCGCCGTCATCGATCCGATGTCGGGCGGGGGTTCCATTCCTCTCGAGTCGGCCCGTCTCGGATTCAAAACATACGCCAACGAGCTCAACCCAGTGGCCTGCACGATCTTGGAGGCTACCGTGGATTACCCTTTCCGCTTTGGTCCGCAGCTCGCCGGGAAGGCGCGACGATGGGGCGAGGAGCTGGTGCAACGGATCGAGAAACGGCTCTCTCCATATTTTCCGAAGAAGGGTTTCAATACCGTTCACGCCTACATCTTCGCCCGCACCATCCCCTGCCCGGACACGCAACATCCCACGCCGCTGGTCCCGGACTGGCACCTACTCAAACCGAAGGGCAGCGACTACCGCGTCGTGGCCGAGCCCATCGTCGATAAGAAGGCCGGGACGTGGACGGTTCGGATTTGCGAGATCGGCTCCGGCGCCGGAAAACTGAAAGCGGCCCCGCTACCCGCCTACGGCGGTGGGGACGGGGTATCGCTCTTCACCGGAACGAAAATCCCCGGCGATTACATCAAGGCCCAGGCGCAGAACGGAAAGATGGGCAGCGCCCTCTACGCGGTGGCTATCAAGACGCCAAACGGCCTCGAATTTCAACCTCCCACGCGAGAAGACATCGATGCCCTCGCCGCCGCCGAAAAGGAACTCGCCCGGTTCCGGCCAGATTGGGAGGCCAAGGGCATCATCCCGACAGAAAAGTACCCAGCCGTTAGCAGCGACGAGCGGCCGATCACCTACGGAATGCCGCGCTGGGCGGACTTCTTCACGCCACGGCAGCTGCTTGGTATTGGAACGATGATTGACGAGTTGCGTGCGCTTCGGGGTGAAATCGCGAGGATGGAAGGAGGCGACACTGCGCTCGCCGTCGATTTATTGCTGGCTGTGATCATCGACAAGTTCTTGAACCACAATTGCAGTCAAACGCGATTTGAGAACACCCGTGGCGTCATCAAAGGAAAGATGGATCGGCACGACTACGCGCAGAAGTTCACTTTTGCCGAGATGGCTCCTTGCATGGCTGGCGCAGGACTGCAATGGGCAATCGAAAACTGCATCGAAGGGTTCGAGGACATTGCGCGTTTGCCGAGACGCGATGGCGCATCACATCCCGAAATCACCCAAGGCAGTGCCACGACTTTGGCGCATCTGGGCGACGGGAGCATTGCGGCGGTGGTGGTGGACCCGCCGTATGCCGACAATGTGCAGTACAGCGAGCTGGCGGACTTCTTTTACGTCTGGCTCAAGCGGACGCAGGGGCACCGTCGGCCGGAGTGGTTTTCCACCTACCTGTGCGAGCACGACGAGGAGGCGGTGGTCAATGTCTCCCGGCATCGCGCCGACGGGGAGAGTGCGAAGAGCGCGAGAGAGAAGGCGCACGCCTTTTACCAGGACCTGATGCGGCAGGTGTTCCGGGAGTGCCACCGGGTCCTGCGCGCGGAAGGTGCCCTGACGGTGATGTTCACGCACAAGCGACAGGAGGCGTGGGAGGCGCTGTTCTCCTCTCTGGTGGCCGCCGGGTTCACCATCACCGCGACATGGCCGGTGAAGACCGAAAGCGAGCATTCGCTCCACCAGGCCAAGAAGAACGCGGCCCAGAGCACGGTGATCCTGGTGGCGCGCAAGCGACCGCCCGGTGCGGGCACCGGTTATTTCGACGAGGCGATGCGGGAGGAAATCCGCCTGAAGGCGCGGGCCACGGCCGAGCGGCTCAAGACCGAGGGCCTGAATGCCGTGGACCAGCTCGTGGGATCGTTCGGGCCCGCGATGGAGGTCTATTCCCGCCACGATGTCGTCAAGACGGATACGGGGGAGGTTGTCGGCGTTTCCGCGGCCATCGACGAGGCCAGCGAGGCGGTGAGCCAGTGGCGCATCGAGCAGTTGGCGGGGCGAGGGTTCGAGGGCGTCGAGCCCGAGGGCAGGTTCGCACTACTGTGCTGGGACGTGCTGGGCGCCGCCGAGTTCCGTTACAACGAGGCGAACCTCCTCGGCAAGGCCGTGGGCATGAACGTGGACGACCTGATCGTCGCAGGACTCGTGACCAAGAGCGGCGACAAGATCAAGGTCGTGCCCGTCAGGGACCGGCGGCGCGACCGGGCGCTCGAACCCGAAGAGGCCGATCTGCTCGGCGCACCGGTCGCCGGCCGACGCCGCCGAAGGGCCGATGCCCTCAAGATCCATCCCAACGACCCAAGCTTCCGCACGGCGCTGGACGGCTGCCACGCCCTGGCGCTGCGGTACATCGAGGCTGGCGGGGCCGCCGGCGGCATCGGCAACGCCCGAGAGCTGGCGCGCCGCCAGAACTGGCAGGCGGGCGGCCCGGTTGGACGGCTGACCGAGGCCTTGGTCCGCGCGGCTCCCGAGGCGGTCCGCCACGACGACGGCAAGAAGACCAGCGCCGCCGCCCTCTTTCCCGAGTTCCGCGCCTGGCACGCGCTGCTCCATCCGCTTTTCGGCATCGAACCGCCCGACTGGACCCCGCGCGCCGAGCCACAGTTGGAATTCGCCCTCTCCGAGGGCGCGCAGACCGAATTGGACGAAGCCGCGGAAGACGAGGACGAGGAGGATTGATCCCACATGCCCGGAGACGTTCAGCACCTGCGCGACCGGCCTTGGCACCGATTCCTCCAGGCGCACGACGGCGCGCTGGTCGATGACCTCTACAACCCCGCCCTGGGCCTGGCGACAGCCTACGACCGCTGTTGCGCTTACTTCTCGAGTTCCGTTCTCGCCGTGGCGGCGCGCGGATTCGGCGCCCTGATCGCGCGATTCCTCGAGCATCCTCCCGCGGCAGATTCGGTCCCGGTCCGCCTGCTGGTCAACGAGGAGATGAGCCGGGAGGATGTGCGGGCGCTGACGGAGGCCAGGGATGTTTCCGTGCTGGAGCACCTGCTACTGGAGCGCCTCCAGACGCCCGAGGAGACCATCGAGCGCGACCGCCTCGGCATGCTCGGCTACCTCGTCAAGCGGGAATGGACCGAGGTCCGCGTCGGCATCTTGCGCGTCGGCAACGGCATTCTTCATTCGAAGTTTGGCGTGGTGCGGGACGCGCGGGGCGATGCCCTGATGTTTCGCGGGAGCGCGAACGAGTCCGCCAGCGGCCTCCGCCATAATGTCGAACACGTCGAGGTGACAACGTCTTGGGAGGATCCGGACGGCTTCCGCCACTTCACGTCGCTCTTCGAGCGGATGTGGACGAATCGGCACCCCGCCATCGAAACCTTCGCTCTGCCGGAAGCTGTGGCCCAGCGGCTGATCTCTTTCGCCCCGGAAGATCCGCCCCCGGCTCAACTGCCTTCGAATGGGACGGTGGCGGAGAAACCCAAGGCCTTTCGCGTGGTTGCCCGGCAGGTCGATCCCACCCGGCGGCGTCGCGCCGCGATGCTCTGGCGCTTCTTGGTCGAGGCACCCTATCTGCCCGGTGGCGAAAGCGCGTGTGACGCCACGGCCCCCGTCTCACTCTGGCCCCATCAGCGCCGCGTGGTCGAAGAGACCGCCTCTGCATGGCCCGATGGCAGGCTCCTCTGCGACGAAGTGGGCATGGGGAAAACCATCGAAGCCATTCTAGTGATGCGACGCCTGCTCGCCGGGCGCGGTGTCCGGCGCGCGCTGATCCTCCTGCCCGCCGGGCTGCTCCGCCAGTGGCAGGCCGAACTGCGAGAAAAGGGCGGCTTGATCGTTCCCAGGCTGCAAGGAACTTCATCGCTTTTCTGGCCCGACGGTCGGGAGGAATCGGTGGACGGGGTGGCCGCGGCCCTGAGGCAGCCGATCCTCCTCGTCAGCCGGGAGATGGCACGACTGGAATCGAATCTCGGCACCCTGATCGCCGCCGATCCGTGGGACTTGGTCCTCCTCGATGAGTCCCACGCCGCCCGGAGATCCGAGGCCAAGGAGGGGGCATTCAATCAGGCGAACCTGCTGCTGGACCTCCTGCGACAGCTCCAGTTACGCCGCAGGGCGCGCAGCATTCTCCTGCTAAGCGCGACCCCCATGCAAACGCAACCCTGGGAGCCATGGGACCTCCTCGGCGTTCTTGGCGAAGGGGGACCCTGGCTGGCCGAGTTCAAGGCCGTTCGCTCCTACTACCAGGCGATCGGATCACTGGAGACAGGCCTCTGGGCCGAAGACGCCGCCGAACCTGCCGCCGACATGCTGCTCGCGGATGGCGGCGTCCGACATCTGCCGGATGGTGCCCCGCTGCCGGATAACCGCCTTCAACTGGCAAGGCGACTCCGCTTTGCCCCGAGATCGGAGATGCCCTCGCTGGCCCGATGGATGCGGAAGGCGTCCCCCCTATCCAGGCGTATCCACCGCAATACCCGGGAAACACTCCGAGAGTATCATCGGCGGGGCATTCTGTCCGATGCGCCGCCGACCCGCCGGATCGAGGATTTCCTCTACGAGTACCACTCGCCCGGCGAACGGGAGATATACGAGTCCCTCGCCCGCTATATCGACCGTCGGTTCGAGGAACTTGAGGGGGAGAAGCCCGGGAAAGGGTTCGTCATGACGATCTATCAGCGGCGCATGGCCTCCTCGCCTTACGCGATCGCAGAGAGCCTGCGCCGTCGGCTCGAAGGGCTGGAGCGGGTCATCAACCGCTTTGCGGTCGATGAGCGGTCGTCCGAGGAGTTGCCCGAGGGCCTCTCGGGCGATGACATGGGCGATGACGGGAGCGACGAACCCGTTTCAGCCGCGTTTCCCTCCGACCCGGCTCAAGCCGAAAAGGAGAAGCGAGACGTACTGAAACTCCTGGAAGACCTCGATGGACTCCATGGCCGCGACACCAAGCGCGACCGCTTCTTCGATGTCCTCCAGTCGGTGACGATGGATGGCCGGTCGGTGCTCGTTTTCACCGAGTATGCCGACACCATGAAGTACCTGAGGGACTTCCTCGTGGCACGATACGACGCGAGCCTCGGGACCTACAGCGGCGAGGGGGGACGGGTGTTCGAAGAAGGGAAGTGGATCGCGGTCACCAAGGACGCCATAACGAAGAGACTGCGCGAGCGAAGGCTGCGCGTCCTGCTCTGCACCGATGCGGCCAGCGAAGGACTCAATCTCCAGGCAGCCGGTTCGGTCATCAACTACGACTTGCCATGGAACCCAAGCAAGGTCGAGCAACGCATCGGCCGGGTGGACCGCATAGGACAAAAACTGGGGGAGATTCGGGTCGTCAATCTGTTCCTTAAGGACAGCGTCGACGAGCGCGTTTACAAGATCTTGCGCCTGCGTTGCAAGGTGTTCGAGGGCTTCATGGGTTGGATGCAGCCCGTTCTCGCCAAGGCCCAGAAGATGCTGCTCGGGCGGGAACCCGCCGACACGCTCGTCTTGGAGAATTTGGCAACAGATCAGAAAGCCGATGCCTTGGCGCGCGAGACGTTCGCCCAGGAGATAGAGCTTCCCCCAGATGAACCCGACCCCATCGCCGATCTGGATTCGGTCAGAAGGGCGCTCCTGCTCCTGCCAGAGAGCCTCTCGAGTGCCTCGGTCGCGTCAGGGGAAGAAACGGTCTGGGCGCATGGGATCAGGGACGGCGATATCGCGGTCGCGTTTTCTCCGGAGGCGCTGGAAGCCGATCCAGCCGCCCTCCCCCCGACCGTGACGCACGCCGCATTCCTCGGAATCGCGGCGGAACTCGAGCGCAACGACGAACGCCTCCCCTTGGTCGTGGCGACGGCGAAGTCAGGATCATTCAAATCCGCGAGGGCAGTCTGGCTCGATCCTGGGGGAGGCCAGGTGGAGGTCCGCACGTTCGCGGATGTCGAGGCCCTCGTTCACGCCTGGGATGGCCGGCTCATCGACCCCGAACTCTGGACCCAAACGGCCCGTGAATTGCAGGACGATGCCGCGGCAGAAGTGTCCGCACACGAAGCCACCGCAAGTGCCATTCGCGCGCAGACCGAAGCCGCCCAAGTCGCCGCCGCCAGGAGGCGGCTCCTGCTCGAACTTGGCAGATACCTCGCCTGCCTCGACCACGGCATCGGCAATCTCAACGGCCTATTCTATCATCAGATGACCCGTGACATCCTGAGCCAGCAGCGCCTCGAAAGATGCTTCCGCTTGCTGGGCAGTGTCTACCCCGACTGGACCGATGACCTGATCGCGGAGATCCGGCGCTCCACCGAGAGTCTCCCGGCAAATCGGAAACAGGCGAGATTGATCGGCGCCGAACTCGAGGCCGCCCTGTCGGATCCGCGGTGGACCCTGGTTCAGGGTGGATAGCCGGCGCTGCCCACACCCGCCGTAACATCCATAAGATTCTCGATGCCGCTTGCGAGACCATGCGCGACGCTGATCCGATCGAACTGGTCGCGAACGACGGGATCATCGGCGCGCAGATCTTCCGGGGTCGGCAGGGGCACAAATTCCAGTCCCTGCCCCAATCGCTGACGCTCCAGCCCGTCGGTATGCCACCTCGTGAACGGGACCATCGCCTCTTCTAACCGTGATCCCAGCGCGTCTTGGAAGAACGGAACGCGGCTGCCCCCGCCGGAACGAATGCACCGCAGGGTTGTCGGCCGAGGATCGTGGCCCGGATCCGAGTGCGCATCTCGAAGACTTCGCCGAAACTGAGCCAGCACCTGGAGGATGGCGTGCCGACATCGTTCGTGCCGTTCAGGGTCGGACCACAGGATTCGCGGCAACGGCAATGGGTTGCATCGGCAAAATGCCAGTTTTTGGGTCTCACGGGCGATTTCTTGGGGGTGGAATGAGGCGCTGAGGCGTGGATCATCGGCATCCGTCTCCGAGACCCATCGGAGTGCCGCCGCGAGGCTCCGGTCTTGCCACCATCGGAGTGAACTGCGGTAGGCTAACGGCCACGATGAAGCGCGTCTCGTGCGTCGAGGACATCCGGCTACGCTGGCTTGCCCACTTCGCAAACCTTCGGGTCGACGTAGATCGTCGGCGGGGCAAGGCGCCGCACAAGGCGTTGCTGTTGCTTTCGGTGCTGGATCAGATCGAGGCGGGCGAGCTGGAGGGGGGTCGGGTCCGGCGGTTTGATCCGAGGCTGGTGTTTCGGTTCCAGACGTACTGGAGCATCGTGGTGGGGCGGTGCGGGAACAAGGGCGACATCCGGCTGCCGTTCCACGCGCTGGGCACGCATCAGGAGGTGTGGGCACATCGGTTGGACGCGGAGGGGCGCGCCTCGAAGGCGCGTGAGACCACCGAGGTCGCCATCCTACCGGAGGAGCTGGGGGACCTGTTCGCCGATCCCTCCTTCCGCGATGACGTGCGCCGCGTGCTGGTCACGACGTATTTTCCCCCGCCGGAGCAGGCGGCATTCATGGGGATGTTGAAACTGGACGACCCGCGCCTCGCGTCCCGGTTGCGGGACGAGGTCGCCACGTATCAGGCTGCCATCCAGCAGGGTCGGTCGCAGCGCTTCAAGACCGACGTGGTGATCGGCTACCAGCTCACCTGCGCGCTGACGGGGTATCGGCTGACAACGGCCAAGGGGAAGAACATCGTGGTGGCGGCGCACATCCATGCCTTCGCCAGAAGCCGGAACGATGATCCGCGCAACGGCCTCGCACTCACGCCCAACGCGCACTGGGCATTCGACGAGGGCCTGTGGACGGCGGTTCCCGAGGGGAGGGATCGATTCCGCGTGCGAGTCGCGCGGCAGGCGTTTTCCGAATCAGCCGTCGGCGGCATGGCTCTGGGCGCTCTCGATGGCGGATTACTGCATTTTGCTGTCGGCGTTTCGCTTCGTCCGGATCCCAAGCACTTTGCGTGGCATCGGGAACATGTCTTTGCGCAGTGACTTGGTCCCTGGCCTTCATCGGATTCGCGCGACCGATCTGGGCCATGACATCAGCCAAGGAGGTCTCTGGCAGTCACTTGCGGAGGATTTCACTTGGTCCCGACTTGCTCTGTGACTTGGTCCCGACTTGCCTTGCGACTTGCCTTGCGACGTGCCCCGCGACTTGTCCGACAGTCGGCGCGATGGGGGATGACGGCATGGGTGGGGCAATCTCCGAAAATCTGCCGCAGGGGTGCGTGGTCGTTCCGCGCAAGGGCGGCTCCATCAGAGGTTCCCAGGCGCGGAACGCATCAACCGATTCACCGATCAGGCGGGGTTGAAATCGGTGCCGGGGCTCGGCGAGGATCTCCTGCGAACCGGTGTGCGCGAGATCCTTGTCCCGACGCCCAAAGCTTCGACACCGGCAATTTGAACGATATTATCGATTTTATAAATCTCTTGTAAACTGCCTAATCTCGCTATAAATTGCGACTGTGGATCCGGTTCAAAATCCCTATGCCCCAGGGGCGGGCACGCCCCCGCCCGAACTGGCCGGACGCGACGATCTGCGCGAGACGATCCGGGTGGCGCTGGAGCGCGTCCGCCTCGGCCGGGCGTCGAAGAGCATTCTGATGGTCGGTCTTCGCGGCGTCGGCAAGACCGTGTTGCTGGATCGAATGCGGACCGATGCCGAGAGCGCGGGAATCCAAACCCTGGCGATGGAGGCCCCGGAGAATCGCTCGCTGCCAGCGATTCTCGCGCCGCAACTCAGGCAGGCGCTGTTGCGACTTTCCCGGAACGAGCGGGCGAGGGAACTCGCCCAGCGCGCGTTACGAGGACTCGCCGGTTTTGCCAAGGCACTGAAAGTCAAGTACCAGGACATCGAAGTGGGTCTGGATTTTGAGCCTGAGCCGGGCCTGGCCGACAACGGCGATCTCGAACTGGATCTGCAGGCCTTGCTGGCGGCCGCGGGCGCGGCATCGAAGGAAGCCGGGACGGCCCTGGCCCTGTTCCTAGACGAACTGCAATATGTGGAGGAGGAGGAGCTGGCCGCACTGATCACGGCGCTGCATCGCACCGCGCAGCGCCAATTGCCCGTGGTCCTCGTGGGCGCCGGCTTGCCCCAGCTCAGGGGCCGGATGGGACGGGCCAAGTCCTACGCGGAGCGGCTCTTCGACTTCCCCGAAGTGGGCCCGCTTCCGCCGGAGGCGGCACGCACCGCGATCGCCAAGCCCGCGGAAGCCCAAGGGGTGAGGATCGACCCGGATGCCCTTGAGCGCATCGTGCGGGAGACCCGCGGCTACCCGTATTTCCTCCAGGAATGGGGCAAGCACGCCTGGGACGTGGCGGAACACTCGCCCATCACGCTGCGGGATGTCGAAGAGGCATCGCGCGCGGCCATCGCCGCCCTGGACGAGAGCTTCTTCCGCGTGCGCTTCGATCGGTTGACGCCCCTGGAAAAGCGCTACCTCCGCGCCATGGCCGAACTCGGCGAGGGGCCCCATCGTTCCGGTGACATCGCCGACCAGCTCAACAGGGAAGTCACCTCACTCGGGCCGACCAGGGGCCAGTTGATCGCCAAGGGCATGATATGGAGCCCGAGCCATGGCGACACCGCCTTCACCGTGCCCCTGTTCGACGATTTCATGCGCCGGATCATGCCGGGTGACGACTGGCGCCAGTAGGAAATACCGCCCCCAAAAAAATCGTCAGCCCGCCAATCGAAATTCCACCTGGGCCGTGGCTTCGATCAAGTAGCCCATCTCCCGGTACGCCCCGACCCTGCGGCGATGCATCGCCACGGACAGGGGATTGCCCTCCTCGACGTAGTCCAAGACCCGCACGTCAGCCTTGCCAGGGCAGTCGCGGTGGAGGCGTCCGGCGTATTGCACGACGCGGCCCTTGAAAGAGATCGGCATCGCCAGGATGAGCGTATCGAGTCGCGGCAAGTCGAATCCCTCGCCGAGCAACGACGCCGTCGCCAGCAGCGCAAATGGCCGTCCGGCGTCGCAACGCTGTCGGAGATCCGCGATGATCGCCTGCCGCTCCCGGCGGGGCACGGAACCATCCACCACGACAATGTCGCCTCCGATGGCCGGTCGCTGGCGGATGATCTCAGCCACCAGGAGCCTGAGATGCTCCTTGCGGTCGGACAACAAGACACAGAAGCGCCCCGATTCGAGACAACCCACGAGGTCCGCCGCGATCCGCCGAGTGCGCCCACCATTCCCGAGCAGGACGGCCCAGAGCCGATGGATGTCGCCAGCCTCATCCGGCAGCCAATCCACTTCGCTCTTTGGGAATGAGTGGACGACGACTTTCTTGGGCATGCCCTCGGCGCCATACCCGATCTGGTGACGGATCGGCCCGCACTGCATGAAGAGGATTCGCTCGAGGCCGTCCTTGCGACGCGGGGTCGCCGTGAGGCCCAGCACGTACCGCGCCCCGACCTGCTTGATCGCGGCCTCGAAGGATGCCGCGGGGACATGGTGGCATTCGTCCACGATGACCAGGCCGAAACCCGAGAGAAATTCCCGAGACACCTCGGCGCGAGCCACCTTCTGCAACATCGCCACGCCCAGGGGTCGGGTGCCCCTGCCGCGGATACCGGGCGCCCGCCAGACATCGCCTTTCGCCACACCGAGGAACCACTGCATTCTCTCGATCCATTGGTCCACGATGGCCTCCCGATGCGCAAGGACCAGCGCCCGGACGCCCAGGCGCGCGATCAGGGCGCAACCCATGACGGTCTTCCCCGCTCCGGGCGGCGCCACGAGCACCCCGTTATCGTGCTCGAATAACGCTGCCACCGCCGCCTCTTGCGGCGGCGTCAGCTCGCCAGTGAACTGCACTGTGATCGGTGCTCCCGCCTCGCGCTGGTCCTCGACGACGATCCGTGTGCCGGCGCGTTCAAGCAGCGCGCGCCCGCCCTCCCACACGCCGCGCGGGAGGCACAGCCGGTCGTCGTGCGACTCTCCGCATGAAATGAATCGAGGGACGTTGTGCGTCGAAAAGCGCAGACGCTGACGCTCGTAGAACAACGGGTTGGGCAGGATCGCGAGTCGCCTCAACGCCGATTTCAATTCGGCGGGCATGCCCACGGTCGGGATCTCGATGTGGCGCCCGATGACGATACGAACCTCCTCGGCGAAGGAACCCTTCCGGACCGAGCGCGGTATCGCATCGAGCGCCCGATCGTCCGACGCGATGGCCCCCTCTAACGGGGAAAGATCCCCGTGGCCACCGGGCCGGACGGGGTCCAGCCGCTCAACAATCCCCCGAAGATCTGCGGCGGACATTCGCCGCACGCCAACCAGATGCGCCCACTGGTCGGCTATCGGCTCGAGTCCATGATCCAGGAAGACCGTGTGGCCCAGATCGCGCAGATTCCGCTGCAGGGGCAGCGCGATCAGATTTCCAAAGCCACCCGGCGGAAGCACGTCCTGATTGGGAAAGAACCGGTCATAGCTGCGCAGCGGCAGATCGGGCCTCCGCGCGGCCGCCCTGGCCATGACGATCGTGCCCAACCGTCGCGCCAGTCTGGCGGGAACCAGCTCCGAGAAAAAGACCCACGCGTGCGCGCCATCGCCCGACCGCGACCGCTCGACCACTACATCGACGCCGGCATCGGCGGCGGTGTCTCGGTACGCGACGACATCGTCACGCCATCGCGCACCATCGAAGTCAGCCGCCAAAAAGATGCAGGTGTCATCGGCGCGTATCGCGTAGACGCCTATCGTCTGCCGGCCCCGGAGATGTTCCAGCATCTGGTGCCGATCCAGTGGGAGGAAGCCTTGGTTGGGGCAAGCCGCGCACCTGACTTTTGGTTTCCCGCAAAGGCCCGGCAACCGGTCGTTGGCGCACGCGGGCGAATAGCCCCTCCGGCCTGTCCTCGGATTCTCCCACAGTCGCGCAAAAACCTCGCGCCGGGCCCCGAACAAGGCCAAGAAGAAATCGGCCTTCTCCTCAGGAGTGGATGGCACGCCCACCGCCAGAACACCCTGTTTCACCGGCTCGGGCGATGCCGCGGAAGACCTCAGCTCCGCCCGCAACGCCTCAATCTGCCGTGCCACCACCGCCCGCGCTTCGTCCAACGCGCGAAGCTCAGACCCCAACTCGGCCAATCGGCCCTCCGGCGACAACTCCTCTCGCTCCATCCCGTCCACGCGAGCGCATCATACCCTATGGCG
>JADLBR010000298.1 GCA_020847615.1 Verrucomicrobiia bacterium | reverse complement strand
GCCGCATGAAGATGGCGAGGAATGCCGGCAGCGCGCCCAGCAGGAACATGATCCGCCACGCATCTAGGCCGGCGATGTGGCCCCCCTGCTCCAGCAGGCCGAGGCCCATGCTGATCAGCGCGGCCGTGACGTTGCCGACGGTCGAGAGGGCCTGGAGCATCCCCAGCGCATAGGGGCGCGCGCGGGGGGGCATCACCTCCGCCAAGAGCGCGACGCCCACGGCCCATTCCCCGCCCACCCCCAGGCCCGTCAGGAACCGATAGAGCGCGAAGTCCCAAAAGCCGACCGAGAGCGCGCTCAGCCCCGTGCACAGGGAGTAGAGCAGGATGGTCAGCACCATGGTCTTCGCCCGGCCCGCGCGATCGCCCAGCACGCCGAAGACCAGGCCACCGGTGGCCCAGCCCGCGAGGAAGATCGCGGTGGCATAGCCGCCGTATCGGGTGACCACGCCCATGTCCTGGGTCGCGAGCAGGTCGCGCATCGCCGGGACGCGGGCGATGTTGAAGAGCTGCTGGTCGAGGCAGTCGAACATCCACCCGAGCGCCGCGACCGCCAGGACGAACCAGTGGTATCGCGTCATGCCCGCCGCCCAGGGAAGGGATGCCGGTGGGCCGTGGGATTCGCTGCGTTGCGCTGACATCGGATCGCGTGGCCTCGCGGTGCGGGATGGCCGGGCATGACCAGCGCCATCCGGGATGATACGATAGCTTTTGAACCGCAGGCTGTCGAGCGCGCGGGGCCCGGCTCGGAAATTGCGCATCGCATCCCGTTGCCAAACGCTTACGCGTTCGGCTACGGGGCCTTTCGAGCTCGATTCCATCCGGCGGCCGCCGGACCACCGGCTTGGGAAAATGTAGCCGAAGCCGTGAGGCTTTGGCGGCCAAACGCTCACGCGTTCGGCTACGGGATGCGATGCGGCAATTTTCGAGTCAGGGAATCAGGGGCCGATCCCGGGTCTTTCCAAAGGCATGGGGAGGCTTATGCTGATTCGCGCTTCAGCGAGGGTCCGGGGCCGGGGGCTGGAGAGCGGAGGTACGGCCGATGAGAGGTTCGAGGGCGGGATGCGGCGGAGGGGGGTTGCGGTGCGTTGCTGCGGCCTGTGTTCTGGCGGCGGGGCCGTTCCCCTCTGCGGTGGCCGAGGATTGGCCGACCTATCGCCATGACGTGGCGCGGACCGGCACGACGCCAGAGGCGCTGAAGACACCGCTCGTGGAGCGCTGGCGCTTCGTGCCGCGGGTGGCGCCCGATCCCGCGTGGGAGACACCGCGCGAGGTGCCGGTGGAGGGGATCCTGGAACTTGGGCGGGCTCGCTTCGATGACGCGCACCACGTGGCCGTCGCGGCAGGACGCGTATACTTTGGGACGAGCGGCGACGGGCGGGTGTGCGCGCTGGACGCGGGAACGGGCCAAATGGCGTGGTCGCGTTACGCGGGGGGGCCGGTGCGGCTCGCGCCCTCGTTCGCGGGCGGGCGGCTGTATTTCGGCGCGGACGACGGGATCGTGCGTTGCCTGGACGCGACCACGGGAGCCGATGTCTGGGAGCGGCGCGTGGGTCCGCGCGACGAGCGCCTGCTGGGCCACGGGAAGATGATCTCGCGATGGCCGGTGCGGACCGGCGTGCTGGTCGACGGGGGCGTCGCGTACTTTGGCGCGGGGATCTTTCCCGGGGAGGGGGTTTTCATCGAGGCGGTGGATGCGGCGGACGGTCGCCCCGTGTGGCGCAACGACACCTGTGGCGAGGCGCCGGAGAGCATCATCTCACCGCAGGGGTACCTGCTCGCCTCAAAGGGCCAATTGTATGCGCCGCTCGGACGGGTGTCGCCGGCGGCCTTCGACCGCGAGTCGGGCAAGTACATGCAGGCCGCGACCTTTGGCAAGACCATCGGCGGCGGATCGGCGCTGATCGCCAACGACCAGCTCTTCACCGGGACCGAGGAGATCATCGCATATCGCGCGGGCAAGAAGGAGAAAACCGCGTGGCTCGGCGGGCGACAGCTCGTGGTGCAGGGCGACGTGCTCTATCTGGCGACGGACAAGGCGGTCGTCGCGCTGGACCGCAAGGGCTACGGCGCCCCGAGCGTGAAGCGCTTCGCCCTGAGGGAGCAGATCCGGGAGTTTGGCATTGATTTCAGGGCCGCGGAGACTGGCGAGGCCAAGCTCGCGAAGGCGCTGGCCGCGGACCAGAAGTCCCTCGCGGCGATGGCGCCGAACGCTGCGGGCAGGGTGGAGCTGGAGCGGGGCATACAGGAGGCGGGCCGCCGTCTGGAGGACGCGCGCCGCGAGTTGGAGCGGCTTCGGGAGCGGCGAGAGGACCTCAACGCGGCCTTTGATCAGGCGGGCGAGGCGATGTCCGCCGCGCAGAAGTGGGTCTTGGAACGAGCCTGTCCCGACGCGATGATCCTGGCCGGAGGCACGTTGGTCGGCGGGGGCGATGGGCGTGTCGTCGCGATCGACGCGGCCTCCGGCAAAGTGATCTGGGAGGGCGCGTTCGAGGGTCGCGCGCGCGGCCTGGCGGCGGCCGATGGCCATCTGTTTGTCAGCACGACGACCGGGGCCATCCACTGCTTCGGGCCGGAGGGAAGCCGTGCCTCCGGGATCGTCAAGGACGCCCCGCCCAAGGCAAGGGACGGGGTCGACGCCGCCTGGGCCAAGGCGTGCGCCGAGGCCGCCGAACTCATCATCCGTGAGTCGGGGGTAACCCGGGGCTACGCCCTGATCGTCGGCTGCGGGACGGGGAGGCTCGCCGCGGAGTTGGCCAAGCGCACGGAATTGACCCTCTGCGCCGTGGATTCGGATGCGTCCCGCGTCGAAGGGGCCCGGGCCCTGCTTGCGTCCGAGGGGTTGCTCGGATCGCGGGTGTCGGTGGATCGCGCCGAACCGGGCGCGCTGCCCTTCTCGGACTATTTCGCGAACCTGATCGTCAGCGAACGACTGCTCGGCGGCGACGCCGGATGCCTTGATGCCGGCGAGGTGGCGCGCGTCCTGAAGCCCTGCGGGGGCGTCGTCATGCTCGGGGAGCGCGCGCCGAAAGGCGGCGGTGCGATCAGGGCGCTGCCTGCCGACAAGTTCCCCGGCGCGAAGGCGCTGGCAGGCGGCGCGTGGTCGATCTTCCGACGCGGGGCGCTGCCGGGCGCGGGCGATTGGACGCACGCCTACGCGGACGCGGGCAATACCGCGGGCGGCGCGGACGCGGCGCTGCGCTGCCCGATCGGACTACTCTGGTTTGGGAGGCCCGGGCCGCTGGAGATGATCAGCCGCCATCGGCGCGCGGCCGGGCCGCTGTGCGCGGGGGGCGTGATGCTGGTGCAGAGCGAGGATGCCGTGACGGGATACGATGCCTACAACGGCGTGCGCCTCTGGCGGCGGGACTTGCCCAAGGTCGTCCGGGAACTCGTCTCCCACGATTGCAGCAACCTCGCCTCCGATGGAAAGAGCTTCCTCGTCGCGCACGAGGGCGAGTGCCTGCGCCTCGACCCTCGCGACGGCAAGACGCTGGCGACGTTCCGCGTGCCGGGCGAGGGCGCGCAGCGCTGGGGCTACGTCGCCACGGAAGGGGGACTCCTCTTCGGCAGCGCGACCGCGGCCGGCCGGACGTGCGAGCGGCTCTTCGCCATCGATCTGTCCACCGGCGCGACCCTCTGGCAGTACAAGGGGCCGGGCATCCCCCACCCGTCGATCTCCCTCGCGGATGGCCGCGTGTTCTTCGTCGAGGACCGGGCGGCTGCTTCTGAAGAGCGGCGGGCCGCCCTGCACGATCGGTTGGACGGTGTGAGGCCCAAGGAGGCGGAGAAATCCATGAAGGGGACGGCGCTCCGCTTCGCGGTGTGCCTCGGCGCCCGCGACGGAAAGACGCTGTGGGAGAGGCCCGTGGATTTGACCGGCGGCATCGGCGGCCTGTACTGGAGCTCCCTCGGCACGATGGCCGCCCGCGGGACGCTGGTCATATTCGGCGTCTATACCGACGGCCACTACTGGAAGGACTTCTTCGCCGGGCAATTTGAGTCGCGCCGTGTCGTGGCGCTCGACGCGCGCGGGGGGCAGACGCTCTGGGATAAGAAGATCGGGTATCGCGTGCGCCCCCTGATCGTCGGCGACACGCTCCATGCGGAGCCATGGGCCTACGACCTCCGCACGGGGAAACAGCGCGAGCGCATCAATCCCGTGACGGGCTACGCCGAGTCCTGGCAGTTCCCACGCCCCGGCCATCACTGCGGTCCGCCCGCCGCCGCGCAGAACGTCATGTTCTTCCGTTCGGGGCACATCGGCTACTGGGACCTCGAGAAAGATATCGGGACCATGCACTTCAGCGGCCAGCGCATGGGATGCTGGATCAACTTCATCGTGGCGGGCGGCCTGGCGATGATCCCGGAGGCCAGTTCGGGCTGCATGTGCCCCTTCCCCAACATGTGCACCGTCGTGTTCTCCCCGCGCTCGCGGGAGCGCGCCTGGGCCAAGACAAGCCTCGTGGGGGGCGTGTTGCCCGTGAAACGCCTCGCCCTGAACCTCGGTGCCCCGGGCGATCGCAGGTCCGCCAATGGGACCCTGTGGCTCGGTTACCCGAGGCCGACGGGCTCGCTGGTCCTCGGCCTCGAGGCGACCGTCACGGCCTACCCCGGCGGCGCGCCCTTCGCCCGGAGCCCCGATTTCTCCCCGGTCGATGGGACGCCGGACCCCTGGCTGTTCGCGTCAGGGCATCACGGGCTCAGGCGACTGGAGATCCCCCTCCTAGGTCCAGCAGATGGTAAGGCAGAATACGCGGTCCGCCTCCACTTCGCGGAGGTCGACGGGGCCTCACCCGGCGAGCGCGTCTTCGACATCGCGCTGCAGGGCAAGACCGTGGCCACCGGCTTCGATCCGGCCTCGGCTGCGGGCGGGGCGGGGCGCGCGGTCGTGAAGGAGTTCACCGCCGTGCCCGTGGACGGGAATCTGGCCATCGAGCTCGTGTCGAAGGCGCGCAGTCCCGGGCCGCGGGCGGCGCCCACCCTCCAGGCCGTCGAGATCATCCGGGAACGGGTGGTCGCCTTGGGCATCGGATTGCCGCCGGTCCTTCTCAACGACGCCCGGCCCGCGGCGGAGATACGGGTCGCCCTCGCCAACCACAAAGACGCCGCCTTCGAGGGTTCGCTCGAGCTGGGGGCGCCCGAGGGCTTCGTCGTGACGCCCCCCCGGTCGGATGTGCGGCTAGCGGCAAATGGCGGTAAGGCAAGCGTGGCCGCGCGGATCGAGGGCCCGCGAGGCAGGCCGCCGTCCTCGCACGAGTTGGTGGCGCGGCTGGTCCGGCGCGATGGCGCGGCTGCGGCCGAGGGGCGCGGTCCCCTGGACTATCTGGGGGCGCGCGGGCGCGTCCTGGTCACGGCGTGCGAGGACGCCTCCGTCAGCGCGGCATCCGCGTCCGCCAAGGGAAACGCCCTGGCGCTGATGGTGGATGGCGGCAATCAGTCGATGGCCGACGAGGCGCATTCGGTCGCGTACCTCAAGTTCAGGCCCGAGGTGCCGGGCGCCGTGCGGGCCGCATGGCTGGTCATCCAGAACGCGGGGAACCCCACGTCGGGCGGCGGCCAGATCCGACTGGTCGAAGGGCACTGGAGCGAGCAGGGGTTGACCTACGCCAAGAGGCCCAAGCTGGGACCGGTGATTGGCAAGATCGGCAAGGTCGAATCGCGGGAGGCCCTCCGGATCCCGCTGGAGCTGAAGTTCGACGCCTCGAAGGAGGTCAGCCTGGCGATCGATCCCGCCAACACCGACGGTGTCGATTACACCTCGCGCGAGGGCAACTCGCCGCCGCGTCTGGAGATCGAGTACGGCGAGTGAGGCGGGGTGTGGCGAGTGGGGCCGATCGCCTCGGGCGATCGGCGGCCAAACGCTCGCGCGTTCGGCCACGGGAATTCTCGAGCCAGCGGTGCGTCCTCGCACCGCTTTGTCCGCAGAAGGATGCGGGCGATCCGCCATCGTCCGGGGTCCTACGCGGCAGATTGACCGAGTTGCCCGGTGGGGTAGGGTGGTCGCATGAAGATCCCACTGCCCATGCTGGTCGCCTATTCCCTCCTGGCCACGGCTCCGATCTGTCCCGCAAAAGGCCCCGATGCCATCAACGACCTTGGCGCGGCGCTCGCGAAGGCCAAGGCCGAGCAGAAGATGCTCTTCGTCCAATACGGCCGCGAGGCCTGCGGGAATTGCCAGGCGCTAAAGAAGATGATCGCCGAAAAGGACGTGAGACTGGCCGAGTCAAAGTTCGTGTACGCCGACGTGAACTGCGATGACGCGGCGACGAGCCAGGCATTCAAGTCAAAGTTCAAGGTGGAGGGCACGACGCTGCCATTCGTGGTGATCGCCGATGCCGAGGGCAAGCAGCTCGCGGCTCGAACGGGTTATGGTTCCGCCAAGGAGTGGGAGGAGCTGATCAAGCAGGCGCAGAAGGCGGCGAAGAAGGCCGGGGGTTCCTGATGAGGCATGCGCTGCACGTGGTCGCGGCCCTGGTCTCGGTGGCCCCGCTCGCGCGAGCGGAGGGTGCCCTCGAGCTGCAGGCGGTGGCCGCGGCAGATCGCGTAACGATCAGGGCCGGCGGCCGGCTCTTCACCGAATACCTTTATGCCGAGGGGCAGAAATTTCCCTATTTCTTCCCCCTGATCGGACCTCGCTCGGGGGTCGGGGTCACGACCATCGGGCAGACCAACTACCCGCACCATAGCTCGCTGTGGTTCGGGTGCGACAAGGTCAACGGCGGCAACTACTGGCAGGCCGGTCTGGAGGCGGGGCGGATCGCATCGCGATCCGTCCGACTTGTCAGGGACGCGGGCGAGGAGATCGTCTTCGAGCAGGACTGCGATTGGGTCAGGCCGGATGCGCCGTCCCCGTTCAAAGACCGGCGCCGCATCGCTATCCGGGCGCCCTCCGCGGATCGGCGAGAGATCGATTTCGATATCACGCTCACGGCGCTGGGGGAGGTGCGCATCGAGAAGACGAATCATTCACTGTTCTCCGCGCGGCTTGCGCCCGAGCTGTCGGTGAGGGGCGGGGGTGTGCTGCGCAACGCCGAGGGCCTGGAGGCCGAGAAGGGGACCTTTGGCAAGCCGTCGCCCTGGATGGATGGGCGAGGCACTCGGGCGAGGATCACCGAGGGGCTCGCGATCCTCGTCCACCCATCCAATCCCGGATTCCCGCCTCCATGGTTCACGCGAGACTACGGCTTCTTTTCGCCGACGCCGATGTTCTGGCCCGCGAAAGAGGCCACCGAGTTCGCCAAGGGCGACAAGCTGCGGCTCCGCTATCGCGTCATCGTGCACGGCGATAATCCCGCGCCCGGGACCCTCCAGGCGGAGTCCGACCGCTGGGCCAATGTGAAGTGATGTCGTGGCCGAACGCGTCAGCGTTGGCTATTCATCCGGTAGCATTCTCGCTCGGGGATTTCTCAACGACTGGCGTTCCAGCGCTCGAGGCTGAGGATCTTGGGTTCGGCGAGGAACGCCTCGAATGCGTCCCTCAATTCCTGCGGTGACGTCTCATCGATGAGCGAGCCGCGATCGGGTTTCGCTCCCCAAACGTGCCAGCCGCGGGCGAGCCAGAGGTTCAACCCCCTGAGGCGGGGCACCTTGGCCAAAGACGCGAGCGAGCCGCGCCAGAAATCCTCGCGCGCCAATGGGCCAAGCTCGGCGAGCCATATGGGCTTATCATCGGCGAGTTTGGCCAACTCCGCGAGGCCGTCCGTGACATCTCCTGGCAGGGCTGGCGCATCGAAGTATTGGCTGGTGCCGATGATATCGACCATATCGCCCCCGGGGTAATAGTCGGGGCCCCGTGGCGTATTCGCGCTGGGCGCCCAACACCAGATGACGTTGCGGACCCCCTCCTCTTGGAGCAGATCGAAAACAAGACGCCAGAGCTTCCTGTAATTCTCCGGTTGGCCGCCCCACCAGAACCATCGGCCGTTCATCTCGTGAAATGGGCGAAGGATGCAGGGTTTGCCGTGCGCCTTGATCTCGCGCGCGAACTGCCGCATGTGAGCCACGAAGCGCCCGTGCGACGCGCCCCCGGGCAAAACGGGATCTAGGCCGCCGCGCACATCGTTCATGCCGCCGCCGACCATCCGGCCCTGCCTGCCACCAAGGGGCACGGTGAAATTGTTGAGGCTGAGCTGCAGCCAGACGAGTCCTCCCATCTCGGCAAAGCGTCGGGCCTCATCCCACTCGCGGGTCGCGGCCGGGCGATTGGCCTCGCCCATCTCGAACTCGTAACAGGCTGGGAGGTGCTGCCCGTAAAGCTCCTTCCATCTGGCGATGGAAGTCCGGTAATTCGGCTCGGTCCGCTCCCCATGGGCGGGTGGCGCGAAGAGCTCGCCGAGGCCGAGTAGGATGCCGTTCGCCGATCGGATGCGATTGTACTCGGCGAGGGTCGCCCCATCCATGTGCGGGCGTGGTGTCAAGGGGATGGGATCGGCCTCGCTCGCGCTCAGCGTGGCGCAGAGGCAGGGAACCAGAATAGAACGGCACGTGTATTTCACGGTCTGGTGGCGACGGCCTGCGCGGGCTAGCGCGCCCCCGCCCGAACAGCGTAGAGGGTTTTCATCGTGGCGACGTAGAGGGCGCGGTTGGCGATGGCCATGCCGCTATAGGCGGCGTCGAGTTTGGCGTGGCCGAGCACGCGCTTCTCCCGTCCCGCCGCGAGGACCCAGAAATCGCCGCGCCGGGTGCCGGTGTAGACTTTGCCGTCGGCCACCATGGCGGAGGCGTAAGTCTCGCCGCCGGTGTCGTGGGTCCAGACGCTCTCGCCGGTCCTGGCGTCGAGGCAGTGGAGCGTGTCCCCTGAATCGGCGATGTAGACGAAGCCCGCGTGAATCGCGGGCGTGGTGCAGCAGTGTCGGTTGAGCGGCGCCGTCCACATGTGGCCCGATCGGGTGATGTCGCCCTCACCGGCCGCGTCGATGCACTGGAGGCGCGCCACGCGCCTGCCCCACCAGATGTCGCCGCCGCTGGCCACGTAGACACGGCCGCCGTGGAACACGGGCATCCCGGAGATGAGGCTGGGCCCCTCGTTGCGGTTGCCCATGTAGATGTGCGGATTCGTCTCCTTCGGGGCGTCCGGATCGCAGTCGAACCGCCAGACGCGTTTCAGGATCATGGGCGCATCGCCGGGCCGCGCGTCGTCGGGGAGCGGCTCGAAGGCATAGCACACGCCATCGGGGCCACCGAAAAACAGGAGGGCCCTGCCATCGACCTCGCCCCACGATGGCGACGACCACGTGCCGTGGACGGTGCGCGGCCCGATGCCCTCGGCATCGCGCGCGATCATGCGGCCCGTCTCCTTGTCCAATACGACGAGTGAGGGCGCATCGGGGAAGCGGATCACCTTGTGGGTGTTGTCCACCCCGTTGCAGGTGTTCATGTAGAGGTGCCGGCCCCGGATCAGGATCGACGCGTGCGCCGAATCGTGGCGATGGCAGCCCGCGTCGGCCAGCATGTCGAAACGCCAGATGATGTCCGCGTCGGGCGGCTGGGGCGCGATGGGCGCGGCGCCCTCCGGCGCCATCAGCGCGCCCTCGTCGGTGAAAGGCCCGTCGTTGCCATCGGCGAGGCCATCGAGGTCGAGGCAGACGACCTCGCCGCGGCTCGTGAGGACGTAGGCGCGGTCGCCCTCGATAGTCGGGGGGGAGCAAATCCCGACGCCCGGCCAATCCTGGTACCTGTCCCCCTCGACCTTGGGGATCACCAGTTGCCACCGGAGCGAGCCATCGATCTCGTTCAGGCAATAGAGGATGGACCTGTCGCCCTGGTGGCGCGGGTCGCGCGGGCGACCGTTATTCGTGCCGATGAGGACGCGGCCCCCGGCGACGACCGGCACCGCGTAGCAGGTGGTTCCCAGGGGCGCGACCCACGCGATGTTCTCGCCGGTGGCGGGGTCAAACGTTGCCGCGAGGCCCGTCTCGGACGAGACCATGTTGCGGGAGAAGCGCTCGCCCCACCCGGGCTGGTCGGCGGCGGGTGAGACCGCGGGCAGCGCGAAGCAAGCGCGTATCAGCAGGGCGTGGATTGAGCAGGGGCGAACTGCCATTGCGCGGGGATTATCGCATGGATTTGTTCGATCAAACAGGAATCTCTCACGTAGACACGGAGATTGGTGAGCACGACGTTGGGATTCCCGGACCGTCCGATGAGTGGACGTTCATGGCGTCCATGGCGGGCATGGCGCGAGGTCGTGCGGGAGTTTCGCGCCAAGGACGCCATGTTCGCCAAGGGCTTATCAGAAACAGGGACCGGGCCTCCGTGACATTGTGGGAGGAAAATCCAGATCGAACCAGCCGCCGCGCCACGTTTGATCGATGAGGGCGGCAGTCCGGATGGCTTGAGATCCTCGTAGCCGAACGAGCGAGCGTTTGGCCGACGTCCGGCGCCGTCACCGGCTCGGCCACGCTGCACGGAGGACCCCCGGTTCACGTGGCGTTGCGCTTTTCCGCCGGGAACTGTTCCGCCAATTTCGCGGACAGCTCCTTGATGAGCGCGGCGTGCGCGGGATCCCCGGCGACATTCTCGTTCTCCGCGGGGTCGGTCTCGTGGTCGTAGAGCTCGCGCACCGGCTCCTGGCCGGCCTTGGTCCACTCCACGAATCTCCAGCGGTCGGTGCGCATGGCGATCCCGAGGTAGCCGCCCATGGGGTAGAAGCTGAAGGCGCAGTCTTTGATCTCGGCCTTCGGGTCCTGCAGCAGCGGCGCGAAGCTGCGCCCCTCGGCGCCGACGGGTTTCGGGAGCCCGCAGATCTCGGCGAGCGAGGGAAAGAT
>JADLBR010000297.1 GCA_020847615.1 Verrucomicrobiia bacterium | reverse complement strand
GTGGTGCCCAGATCCCAGGCGGCGTTGGTGCCGGCCACGTGTGGCGTGGCCTCGCCGGAGTTGAGGAGGTCATAGGCGTGGTTGATGCGGAGGTCGCCGGCCCCGGATCTCCAGTCCAACGGGACGGTCGCGTCGTCAAGACCGTTGGTGGATCCCTTGTGCCAGCCGGGGACTTTAGCAGCGGTGTTGAGCAGCAGGGCCTTGATGACGCGAGGGTCGGCGGCATTCGTGAGGGCGGTTTGGGAGAGGGCGCGGTCGGTGAGGAGTGATGCTGCGCCGGCGACGAGCGCGGCCGCCCAGCTTGTGAGATCGGTGGGCGCGACGATGTCGGGTTTGGCGCGACCCGGCACCGGTGCGAACGCGGGGCCGGAACGGCTAGGGCCGCCGCTCGCGCCCACTGCGATGGCGTTGTATCCCTGCGAGAGGAGGGGATAGTCCAGGGACCCGTCGCCATTGTTGACTCCCGCGATGATCGTGACCCCGAAACTATCGGCGATGTGATCCAGGCGCTGGAGGATGTCGTTTTCCGCCGCGGAAGTGGGCGGGTTGGTATCGCCCCCGATCCAGCTGTGGTTCATGACCCGGGCGGGGGACGGATTCAGCGGGGCATCGGTCGTGCCGTAGCGGAGGCAATCCGCGTTGAGGAAGCCGTCGGCCTGATAGGCACGGATATTGGTGGTGCCACTTGCCACGGAGTTGCCACCGTAGAGGTATGTGCCCACCGTCGTGGCGTGACTGCTGAAGCCCGACGGACCCGAGAGGGCGGCAAAGGTCTTGCCGGGGAAGTTGTTCGTGTTGGCCAGATAGTTGGTCAACTCGGAGGCCTCGACCTGGGCGACCGTGATGCCCGAGCCCGTCGCGAGGTTGGTTCCGTATCGGCCCTGGAGGTCGAGGAAACCGGTGGTCTCGAGATGGCTGCCGCCGGCGATTCCGCCGAGCGCCAGCCAAGTCGCCATCGGTCGCATCCATTCCCGGGGCATTCGAAATCCTAATCTAGAGTATCAGTTTGGCAAAATCTTGGAGGGCATCGGGTTTGGCGAAGTCCGACAGGCCGGCAGGGGGATGGTGTTGCGCGGGCCGGGCAGTCGGCCAATCTGGGCGCCGTGGGCGATATCGCGGAGAGCGGGCTGGAGCTGGTGGTGGCGCGGTACCGGGAGGACATAGCGTGGACGCGCAATGTGCTCAAAGGCGTGCGGGTATCCGTGTACGACAAGGGGGGCGGGCATGGCCTGCCGGACGGCATCGAGGCCATCCCGTTGGCCAATGTGGGGCGGGAGGCACACACCTACCTTTGGCACCTGACGCGGCGATACGACTCGCTGGCCCCCGTGACCGTATTCTGTCAGGGTCACCCCTTCGATCACGCGCACGATCTCCATCGCGTGCTGCGCGCCATCGCATCGGGCGTGAAATGCGTGCAGGAGTTCCTGTGGCTGGGGTTCATTATCGACACGGACGATCGGCGTGGCCGGAGGCTATTCGTGCCGTGGGGCGGCAATCCCGGGGGCCGGGAACTGCCGCTGGACGAGGTGCACGAGGCACTGTTGGGCGAGCCGTGTCCGGAGCGGGTTCGCTTTTATCCCGGGGGTCAGTTTGCGGTGACGGCGGGGTGCGCGAGGTCGCGCCCGCGGGAGTTCTTTGAGCGGGCGCTGGAGATGGCGGCGGCGGACGACCTGCGCGCCCACTGCTTTGAGCGGCTCTGGGATCGGGTCTTTGGTGTCCGAGGGGTGGATGACGCAGTGATGGGCGGGCGCGACACGGTGTATCTCAAGCCGATCCGGAGGCTCATGCGAGAGGGGATGCCGTGCCGCGGAAGTGTTTTTTGACCCAGATCATGAAGGCGACGAAAACCAAGGGGTACGCGACCATGAGCCAACCGAAGGTCTCTGGCTCGAGAAAGGGGGACCCCTCGAGCGCCTTGCGCTGCTGGTCGGTGACCACCAAGGTGTCGACGTAGGCGGCCATGCCTGCGGTCCGCATGAAGACAGCGAACGACGCCATCATGAGCAGGGGGAAGACGAGCGCCAGCCACCAGGCCCAGGCCCTGAGCCGAAACGCGCCCCATGCGGCGATGGCCAGCAGCGCGCCCTGAAGGAGCACCGCAAGATGGGCGGGCGGACCCTTGAGGAGGGTGGTGAAGAAGGGCCAGGCGGGGTTCCCGCATGATGCGACGAGGCAGAAGGCGCCCAGGGCCAGCATCAGACCGACGATCAGCGCGGGTGTTGGCAGGCCGTCGGTCCAGCGCGGGACGGGGTCGCGGGCCTCGCAGGTGAGGCGGACCGATCGGCGACCGTAGAACGCGAGGAGGGTCGCCGGGATGACCAGATAGACAAACGCGAAAAACGAAAACATCACGATCTTGATGGCCAGCACGAGATCCGGCTTGAGGTCGCCCCCCGAGTCTTTCACGGCCTGCAACATGGCCTGATCGACGGCGCCATGCATGGCGACGAGCGCGACGAGGCCGAGGGTCCCCGAGACGAGCCAGAGCCAGGCTCCGGCGATGATCACCGCGGGCGCCCAGCGCCGACAGAGCATGGAGCCGGCGCCCAGCCACGCGAATGCGACGCACGCACCCCCGTAGAATCCCACCACCTGAAAGAGCGTGGGCAGCGGCTGTTTCGCCGCCTCGCCGAGCCAGCCCGCCACCATGGCGGCATAGAACAAGCAGAATAGCCCGCAGAGGAATGCGGTGACGATGCCAAGCGCGCCGAACACGATCAATCCGACGCGCTGGTCCTTGTGGCTTGTGGCGGGCGGCTGAGGTTCCATGGGTATCTCCGGGGTGGGGTTGTGGGTCGGGTGCCCAAGGTTGGAGCCGGTTCTTGGGCGGGGTCAAGGCGAACCCCGGCCGCGGCGGTGCAAGCGGGAGCCGGTGGCCCGGGCGACGGCCTGGGCGAAACCCTTTGAGCCTGCATATTTCGCGCATGCGCGTGAAATATGCAGGCTAGACAGGCGGGGCGCCGGGTGCTCTAGTATGTGCAATAGGAGTTGTGAATATTTTTCATGTGCCTGCGGGTTCCGCGCAAGGGATGTCTTGGGCGGCGATGGAGGCGTGAGGGCATGGAGGGATCGATGAATCGAAGGGAGTTTCTCGGCGTGGCTGGGGCGTTGATGGCCGGGGTGGGTTCCGGGTGCGCGGACGGGGCGGCTGGGGGCGGTTGGAAGATTGGCTGTTACACGCGGCCCTGGGTCAAGGTGGATTACCGGGTGGCTTTGGATGGGATCGCGGCGGCCGGGTATCGGCATGCTGGGTTGATGCTGACCAAGGGCGGCCCGAAGCCCGCGCTCCTCGTCTCGGTGGATACCCCGGTGGACGAGGCGGCGAAGATCGGGGGCGAGGCGAAGGCGCGCGGGCTGTCGGTCGTGTCGATCTACGGGGGGGATTTCCGTGCCGCGCAGTCGGTGGAGGCGGGCGTCGCGGGGCTGAGGCACCTGATCGACAATTGCGTGGCGTGCGGATGCCCGAGCCTGCTGCTGGGGGGCAATGGGAAGCCGGAGTTGCAGGAGGCCTACTACAAGGTGGTCGCCGAGTGCTGCGCGTATGCGAAGGAGAAGCGCGTGGAACTTGTGCTCAAGCCACACGGGGGCCTCAACGCCACCGGGCCGCAGGTTGGCGAGATCGTGCGGAGGGTGAACCACCCCTCGTTCCGCGTGTGGTATGACCCCGGCAATATCCTGTACTACTCGGATGGCCAGCGGGACCCCGCCCAGGATGCCGATGCGGTGGCCGGACTTGTGACCGGGATGTGCGTTAAGGATTACGCGCATCCGAAGAACGTGGCGCTGACGCCGGGCGACGGGCAGGTGGATTTCGCGGCGGTGCTGGCGAAGCTGCGCCAGGGCGGCATGTCGGGAGGCCCGCTCGTGGTCGAATGCCTGAACCCGGTGGAGGGGGAGGCGATCGTGGCGGAGGCGAGGCGCGCGAGGGACTTTCTCGAAGGGCTGGTGCTGCGGTAGCCTGAGCTCATGCCCGACCCGCGCCCCATCGAGGACATCATCGCGAAACTCCGCGAGTCCGGGGTCCTGGGGACGGGGGTGGTGGCGCGCCGCCCATTGAGCGGAGGTGTCTCCTGCGATATCTGGCTGCTGGAGGAGGGCGCGAGCCGCGTCGTGGTGAAACAGGCGTTGCCGAAACTGCGGGTCAAGGATGACTGGTTCGCGGATGTCGGTCGGAACGCCACGGAACAGGCGTACATCGGGTACGTCGGGCGGTTCAGGCCAGACGCGGTGCCCCGGATTCTCCATGCGGATCCGGGATTGGGTTTCTTCGCGATGGAGTTCCTCGGCGATGGCTACGAGAACTGGAAGGCGCAGATGCTCATGGGCCGGGCGGACCCGGAGACCGCGCGCCGGGCGGGGGCCCTGCTGGGGGAGATCCACCGGCGATCGTGGGGCGATGCGGACCTGCGGGCGACGTTCGATACGACGGCGAATTTTCACCAGCTCAGGACGGAATCGTACCTGCTGACCACCGGGAGGCGCCACCCGGGCATGCGGGAACTGTTCGAGGAAGAGGCCGCGCGGATGGAGGCGACGCGGCTGTGTTTGGCGCACGGCGATTTTAGCCCGAAGAATATCCTCGTGGCGGACGAGCGGATCGTGCTGCTGGATTGCGAGGTCGCCTGGTACGGGGAACCGGCGTTCGACGCGGCGTTCCTCTTGAATCACCTCCATCTGAAGGCGCTGCACAATCCGCCGATGTGCGGCGAGTTCCTGAACCTCGCCGCGGAGGCCTTGGGGGCCTATCGGGGCGCACTGGGGACCGATCGGTTTGGGGATATGGACGCGCGAACCGCGCGGCAGTTGCTCATGCAGATGCTGGCGCGCATCGACGGGAAGTCGCCAGTGGAGTACCTGACCCAAGAGGCGAAGCGGGATGCGGTGCGGGCGTTCGTCGGGGAACATCTGCCGGGCGGTCTGTGGCGGGAGGGGGTGGCGGGGGTTTCGTGCGCCTGGGGGCGGATGGTGAGCTTCAACATTCAATAACCAACACCCAACACCCAACGTCTTGACGGTCGTGGGGTCTCTGGCAGCGTGAGGCCATGAGGGTCAATCTGCACAAATTGGGGCAGGTGTCTGATGAGATCGAGGACATGGCCAACGTGGGGTGTCGATGAAGATCGAATCTGTCCGCGCGTTTCAGATATTCGATTCGCGGGGCCATCCGACGGTGGAGGCGGAGGTGGCGTTGCGTGGCGGGGCCGTCGGGCGCGGGCTGGTTCCTTCGGGGGCCTCGACGGGCCAGTACGAGGCGCTGGAGCTGCGCGACGGGGATCCCGCTCGCTTTCGGGGCAAATCGGTGTTCCGCGCGATCGCGAATATCGGGGGGGAGATCGCGTCCGCGGTGGCGGGGCGTGACGCGTCGGATCAAGAGGGGCTGGATCGGGCGCTGGTCGAGCTGGACGGGTCGGAGAACAAGTCGCGGCTGGGGGCGAACGCGATCCTGGCGGTGTCGATGGCGGCGGCGGATGCGGCGGCGCGGGCGAAGGGGGTGGCTCTGCACGAGCATCTCGGGGGAGGGACCCTGCTGCCGCTGCCGGAGATTCAGGTCATCGGCGGTGGCGCGCACGCCAACTGGCGGATCGACATCCAGGATTTCCTCGTCATCGCCACCGGCGCGAGAACGTACGAGGAGACGCTGGAGATCACCGCCAACGTCTTCCACGCCGCGGGGGACATCCTCCGCGAGCGCGGCGCGTATTTCGGGGTAGCCGACGAAGGGGGTTACTGGCCGGAGTTCGGCGGCAACGAAGAGGCGTTCGGGGTGTTTCTGGAGGCGATCGAAAGGGCGGGGTACACGCCCGGCAAGGAGGCCTCGATGTCGCTGGATGTCGCGGCGAGCGACCTCTACGACGAGGCATCGGGCCGATACCGGTTCCGGCTCGAGGGGCGGGAGTTTACCAGCGACGAGTTCGCCGCGCTCATGATCGACTGGTGCGAGAGATACCCGATCATTTCCATCGAGGACCCGATGGCCGACACCGACTGGGCGGGCTGGGACAAGGTCGCCCGCGCCATCGGACACCGCGTTCAATTGATAGGGGATGACCTGTTCACCACGAATAGGGCGCGCATCCGGGAGGGCATCCGGCGCGGGTGCGCGAATGCGGTGCTGATCAAGCTGAACCAGATCGGCACGGTGACGGAAACGATCGCCGCCATCCGCGAGACACAGGGGGCGGGCTGGCTGCCGGTGGTGTCGGCGCGCTCGGGTGAGACGGAGGATGCGTTCATCGCGCACCTGGCGGTCGCCACGGACGCCGGGCAACTCAAGGTCGGTTCTTTCTGCCGCAGCGAGCGCATGGCCAAATGGAACGAGGTGCTCCGGATCGGGCGGGGGCTGGGCGAGAGGGCACGGTTCGAGGGCGCGGGGATTTTCGGGAAGTCGGGGTTGGAATCCGGAGGAATCTGTCGGACAAGGTCCGACAGATTCCTGGGATGAGGGGTGGGGCAGACATTTCTGCCTGACCCGGGATTCCTGCGGGACACGGGTCTTTCAGGGTTCGCGATCGCAGGGCCGTCGGATGGCAGACAAGAATGTCTGCCCCACGCGGGTGGAGGCTTACTTGCGAGTCAGGCGCCGGCGTAGCAGGACGACCGCCGCGAGGCCCGCCGCCGGCCACCAGCCACTCGGCTCCGGAATGGCCACGAAGAGATTGAGGCGAAAGTCGATGCCCGGCTGCGACAGCCCATTCAGTTCCAGGACGATGGCGTTGACGTCTTCAAAGTTGGCGCCGTTGCCAAAATCCGTCATGCCGGTGAATGTGAAGTAGAAATTCGTGAATGCCGATTCCAGAAAGGTGTTGGCCGGAACCGGAAGGACCTGTTGGGAGTAATCGCTCGCCGACGAATACACCGTGACGATGAAGAAGCCGTTGGAGACATCGGCGCCGCCGCGGATCTGGAAACGGTCATTGTTGCCGCCATCGGTGAGGTCGAGGCTGGCGAGGCCGGAGAAGTTGAGGTTGCTGGAGGCATCGACCCCATCGTAGATCGCCCGCACGTAGCCCAGGCCGTTGGCGGGCGTGGCGTAGGTGATCCCGTTCGACAGCGATGACGCCACGATGGAAGTCATCGGGACGCCGGTGGTCTCGTTGGTGCGGACCAGGAGAAGCTCTCGCTCATTGCCCACGGCCACGGTGGAGTTGGTGTAGTCAAAGACGTTGGTGGCAGCACCCCCGACGCCCGTGGATAGCGACTGGGTGGGTGAAGAGAAGGTATCGATGTAGATGTACGTGGCGGTGGCTGGGCCCACCCCGCACAAGGTGAGGCAGGCGGCGGCAAAAATGATACGTGCAGATGGCGTCATATATCAGTTCTCCGTGCCCCGTTCGGCATAATCAAAATAACATACCACAATCGACGATCTGTGCCACCACATTCCGTCCACAGCACTCCGCCGCAAATCGTCCCAAGGGCCTGTCGCTTGGGCTCGTCCGTGCGGCGGAGGCGTGAGATCATCTCTTACCGGCACCCGCCGCGGCTGCCGCCACCGTAGCTCTTGCCACCGTAGCTCTTGCCGCCGTAGCTCTTGCCGCCGTAGCTCTTGCCGCCGTAGCTCTTGCCGCCGTAGCTCTTGCCGCCGTAGCTCTTGCCGCCGTAGCCGCCGCCCGATCCGCAGCCTCCCGAGGAGCCCGAGCCGCATGAGCCGCCCGCGGTGCCATCGCAGTCGTCCTCACAACTGTTGTTGTAGGTGTCGAGTTCCTCGCCGAGCTGTATCATGAGGGAGCGCTCCGGCGAGCACTTGGACACGTCGTAGGGCAACGAGCCCGGGTACTGGGCGAGCAGGTCATTGGCCTGATCGACCACCGACTGGATGGAGGTATCGGAGCCGCTGGCAAGGTTCAACAGGGCCGCGATCAGCTGGTGCGCCAGAATCAGGCTGGCGTTGCCCCGCGTGGACTGGTTCAGCAGGGCCAGCAACTCGGACTGCGAGTAGGTGACCGACCCGATGGTGAGGCTTGTGACGGGCCATGCCTCCTCGTGGTTCTTCCAGTAGCCCTGGGTCTTCTGGCAGAAGGGGTCGTCAGAGGGCGGGGGCGGGGGCGGGTCGAAATTCGGGTCATCGACGAGCCCGATGATGCGCACGGAGATGTCCGAGCTTTCCGGCCCGTCGCCGATCTCGAATTCGACGGCGCCGACCTGGGTGAAGTCGGCCCCGCCATCGGGCCCCGCCGCGACGAACTGGGTCATCCCGATGACGGTATCCACGAAGGTGAAAGACGGATCTGCGGCGACCGAGACCGTCGCCACGGAGTATCGGGTGGCGTCTTGGTAGACCGTCACCGTGACCTTCGCACCGAGATCCGATGTGGTGGCGAACTTGATCGCGTTGTACGTGCCGCCCGAGGTCAGGTCGATGCCGCCCAGGCCCGTGTGGTCGACATCGTCCGAGTTATCGGCGCCGTCGTAGGTCAGGTGGAGACTCCCGGTCACCCCTGGACCGCAGGACAGGGAGACGGCGTTGGGGAACGTCAGGCCGACGTCGCCGAACAGCGAATCCATGGCTCCGCCGACCCTGTGGACCCGGAGATCCCGATCGCCCCCGAGGGCCTCGGCGGCCGCCTGGGAGTTCCAGTTGGTGGCGAATGGGGTGTAGGGCACCTCGATATACTGCCACGTGTCGAACGAGTCGATGGTTCCCTGTCCCTGTGAGGCGGCCGCAAGGGTCATCCCAAGCGCGGCGGCCAATAGCTTCGTTTTCATCCTGTCTTTCCCTTTCGTGTTCCGTTGTTCCGTAGCATTAGATCCGATGCTTGCTGCGTTATGAAAAACTTATACCGCCCCGAGGCCCTCGAGTCAACAGAAACGGGCACATTTTCGGAATTGTGTTACATGTTGTGTGCGAGTCAGTTGCATTGCTTTGATCCAAATCGACACAAAATTTAATATGAAATTAATGCCCTGCAGCGTGCTTAGGGGCGGGGCGCGGGTCGGTGCCGGCAAGCGCGGGGATGAGGACGTTGCGCTGCTACGGGATGATCGAGGCGTACGCGTAATAGGTTTGGCGGATGCCCGGGCCGTATCGGACGGTGATCTGGATCGAGGCGCGCGCGGGTCGATCGGTGCGAGTGGGTTTGAGGGAGACGAGGCGCCGGGGGCCGTGGCCCTCGCAGCGGAGCGCGAAGAGCGAGGGGTCGGAGAGCGTGATGGCCTCGACCTGGGCACCGGGGGTAGTGGCGAGCGAGGCGGCGATGGATTTTTCTGAGGTGGGTTCGCCGACGCGCCACTGGAGGGATGGGGGGCTGAATGTCAGGACCTCGGGGATCTGGGCCATCACGGCAAGGTAGACGTTGGGCCGATAGGGATCGTCGGTCTGGAGGGTGGCATGCCGCACGTAGTGTCCGGGGCGCCCGTCGGCGGTGAAGCTGAGGGTGAAGTCGCCCTTTTCGCCCGGCGCGTAGCTGCGTTCCGCGAGGTTGGAGGTCGAGCAGCCGCATCCGTCCTTCAGGCCGAAGAAGGTGACGGGCCGCGGGCCGGCGTTCTGGAATCGGAAGGTGGCGGCGATGTGGGTCTGTCCGGGTGGCGCGGTCAATTCGACCTGGGTCGTCTCCCACCGCAGCTGGCCGAGGGCCGGTGGGCACGCGAGGAGCAACGGCAGGACGAGCCAGGGTGCGGTGCGGATCGGTGTTGCGGGCCTGGGCCTCATCGCTATTGACGGACGATGTGGCGGCGCGCGGCGGCGATCAATCCGACAGTTGTGGCCGCTTGATGGGGATCCGGCCGTGGGGCAGTTTAATGGTCTGATCGCGTGACGGGCATGGCCGACAGGAAGCGTTACATTTTCGTGCCGTTGGGCAGCGCGGGGGATGTCAATCCGCTGCTGTGGCTCGCGCGCCTGGCCGAGAGCCGGGGGCACGAGGCGGTGGTGATCACGCAGGCTGGGGTGGCGGATCTGCCGCAGGAGGCGGGGTTTCGGACGATTCCCGTGGGCACGGCGGAGGATGGCGAGCGGGTGATCCGCGATCCGGATCTCTGGCACCCGGATCGGGCATTCCCGCTGTTGGCGGCCCAGTTGCCGCAATGGGCGCGGCACATGGTGCCCGCCATACGCGGCGAAGTGGTGCCGGGTCGCACCGTGATCGTAGGGGGAGGGATCGCGTTTGGGGCGAGGATTGCCGCGGAGGCGTTCCGGGTTCCGCTGGTGACGGTGCAGCTTCAGCCCTCGGTATTCATGGGGGTGGAAGACGCGCCGGTCATGCGCGCCGGGCTGGGGTGGCTCAAGGGGGTCCCTCGCTGGGCGAGGCGAGTTTTCTTTGGGTTGGTGCACTGGCGAGTGGATCGGTTGATGCGCGGGCCCATCAACGAGGTGCGGAGGGACTTTGGGCTGCCGGAACCGATCCGGGGCGTGATGCGGGGCTGGTGGATGTCGCCAGATCGCGTGCTGGCGATGTTTCCCGACTGGTTCGCGCCCAGGCACGGCGACTGGCCCCCGCAGACCGTGTTGGCCCGATTCCCCCTGTACGACCTTGGGGACGCGAGGCCCGCGACCCGGGAATTGGAGGCGTTCCTGCGCGACGGTGGGCCACCGGTGCTTGTCACGCCGGGGTCCGCGAACGTGCAGGCCCGGGAATTCATCGCGGAGGCGCTGGAGGGTTGTCGGCGGTCGGGCCATCGCGCGCTGCTGGTGACGGGGCATCCCGATCAGGTTCCCGCGTCGATGCCCCCTGGCTCGGCGCACTTCGAGTATGCGCCATTCGGGCAGGTGTTTGGCCGATGCGCGGCGGTGGTGCACCATGGCGGTATCGGCACCTGCGCGCTGGGGCTGGCCGCGGGCGTGCCCCAGCTGGTGATGCCCATGGCCCACGACCAGCCCGACAACGCGTGGCGGTTGCGCGCGCTGGGTGTGGGGGAATACCTGTGGCCGCGGACATTTCGGGCGGGGGCGGTGGCCGGGGCCTTGCGCCGCCTGATCGATGGCGGCGGTGTCGCCGAGGCGTGCGCTCGGGTCAGGCAGCTCATGTCGGCCCAGATGACGCCGGGGCGGGTGGCGGAACTGCTGGAAGTGGGATGACGGCCGAGTCAGGGATTCGCTCAACGGGCGACGGGCCGCCAACTCTCGTCGAAGAAGCCGGCCGCGGCGATCTTGCCCGGCCAATAGGCGTCCGGGGGCGTGCGGAGGTCGACGATGGCCCAGTCGGGGAGTTTTGGGGTCTGCTGGGCGTTGTTGAGCGCGGCGGCCTCGCGGAAGGTGAAGCCGCTGTTGATCACGACGTAGCGTTCCGGGTTCAGGGGATTGGGGAAAATGAGGACGGGGGCATGGTGTTTCACGTCGAAGGACTGGCCGCCCAGGCTCACGCCCCGGATGTCCCACTTCAGGGGGAGCTTGTCGAGGATGCGGCGGATGATGGCGTTGCTGTTGGGGTCGCCCCAGAGGACGAGGTTTGATCCGGCGATGTCGGCGGGCGTGACCGAGGTGTCGCGGGTGATGCGGGCGTCGCCGCGGAACACCTGCCGCCACTGCGCGATCGCGCGGTCCAGTTCGGCCTTTGACCAGTCCTCCAGCGCCTTGTTCGTGGATCGTCCCGTGGGCGTGACGAAGATGAAAGAGTCCATGAAGGCGTGATCGATCGGGCCGCAGAGGCCCGGTCTTTTCCGGAGCGCGCCCTTGGGCGACGAGGTCGGGCCGGGGGCCCAGCGGCCCTTCTCCGCGTGGAAGCGTGCCCCGTCCTTGGCCCAGGTGGCGGGCATCTCCTGGCCGTCGATGACGACCTTCTTGATTGCGACGTGACCGGAGGGAGGGTCGAGGCGCAAGGCGGTGACGTTGCGGGTCGTGGCGACGATCCGGTCCGCGGTGATCTCGGCGGTCACGTCGGCGCGATCCCAGTGCCTGGCGAGTCCCTCGACCTCGACCCACGCCATGCGGGGGTAGACTAGGGTGTACGTCGTGAAGCGGACCCTCTTGGGTTCCGGGTCGCGGCCTTTCTGGACCGCGGCGCTGACGATCTCCTCGATCTGCGGTTTGGCATCCGGGTGGTACTTGTGGCCCGTGGCGGGGCCGATGATGTGGGGGATGGTGAGGCCCTCCTCGGCGAGGTGGCGGATCATGATGTCGGCGGCCTGTTTCTGGCCGTCGTTCTCGCCGGAATAGGCGACCGTGGTGCAGTTGGCGAGGTTGGCGGCGTACAGCGTCGAGTCGTACCAGCGCCAGAGCGTCTGTTCCCATTCGGGCGGGAGCGGCTTATCCGGGGCGGAGCCCAGTTTCAGGAATTCCTTGGATTCGGCGAAACCGGCGCCGGGGGCGGCGGCGGCCCAGCGCGACGCGAAGTGGGTGGCGAACTGCCACGCGCTGGCCCCGCCCATGCTGAAGCCCCGGACCACGAGGCGATCCACGTCGATGGGGTAGTGCCGGCGCGCGTCCTCGAGCGCCTCGAAAAGATCGACCTCGCCGGCGAACTTGTTCGCGCAGCAATATCGACCGTAGAGGTGCAGGACGAAGGCGCCGGGGGGCGTGAACTCGCCCGGGTTCGTCATGCGCTGATTGAGGAAGTCGAGCTCCGAGAGTTTCTCCCCGCGCCCGTGGCACCAGAAGTGCAGCGGGCGGGGTTTCGTGTCGCCGGGCTTCCAGTCCCCGGGCACGACCATGCCGTAGGGCTGGACCGAGCCATCGATTTTGGAGCAGTACGCGCGGACGACGAGGCCGGTGGAGGCGTCCCATGGCGTCTTGCCTGCGGCAAACGCCTCGGCGCGGTCCCTGCCGATATCGAGCATCTTCTCGGCGATGGCGACCTGCTTGGGGTCGAAGAACTCGTCGTGCCGCAGGGCCCAATCCACGGCCTTGTGGAAGACCTGGACGTCGGGCAGTTGGGCGAGCGCCTGCGGTCGGGTGATCAGCGATGTCTTGGCCGAGGCGATGCGTTTGGCGAGGGCCTCGAGCTTGGTCGCGAGGTCGGCCCGGTCCTTGTCGGGGATCTGCACGCCCGGGGGTGGGACGCGGCGGATGGGCTGGGTCTCGGCGGCGTGGCACGATGCCGCGATCAGGCAAGCACAGAGCGCGCGTCTCATTGGTCGGCCTGGGTCAAGTTGGGCATGTCGAGCTTCATGGGTTCGGGGATGATCCGTCGCCATCGTCCCCGCGTCAATACTCTGGGGGCGCGGCGCCGGTCGGGGTGCGACGGATTGCGGGTGCAGTTGAAGCGCGGGGAGAAAGGTATAGGATGATCTCAGATATGAGGTTGAGCGTGGCGCGACTTTGGGATGGCGGCGGTTGGCGGGCCGCGGTGTTCCTCGGGGTGGGTTTGGCGGCGGCGTGTCCCCGCGATGTCTCTGCCGCACCCTCGGCCAGGGAGGTATTCGCGAAACATTGCGCCCAGTGCCATGGGAAGGACGGGCACGGCTTCACCCCCATGGGGAAACAGCTTCGCATCAAGGACCTGACGGCGAGCAAGCTCGGCGATGCCGAGATCCGGTCGCAGATCATGGAGGGCGCAAAGGACAAGAAGGGCATCGTTCGGATGGCGCCCTTCAAGGACAAGCTATCCGCCGACGAGGTGGAGCAGCTCGTGGCGTTCGTGAAGGGCCTCCGGCAATGACTTGGGCGCGGTGCCTGGCGCGATCGCCGTCTTTCCGGGGACCGTGTGCCGCCCAGGCTATCGTGGGCGTTTCGTATGGTCGGGCCACTGGATGCGTCGCCCCTCGGGACCGGTGAATTTCCAATCGGGCCAAGTGGGGCCCTCGGCGCGGACTTCCGCGTATCTTGCCCGCAGCAAATCGGCCAACTCGCACGCGGTGGGCAAGAAATCGACCCCGCACACGGGCTCGGCGCTGGCGGCCCGAAGTGGGCGGGGCCGCCTCAGCGGATGGCGGCCACGGTGCCGTCCTCGGTCGCAATGAAAATCTTGCCGGCGCCGACGGCGGGGGACGCGCTGATCGGGGCGCCGAGATCCAGGGAGGCGACTTCCTTTCCATCGGCCAGCGCGAGTATGTAGAGCCGCCCGTCGGACGATGCGGCGACGACACGATCGCCACAGATCACGGGCGAGGCATCGACATGGCCGCGGGTCGCAAAGGTCCAGATCGGTTCGCCGGACCGCGCGTCGAGGCAGTGCAGGCGGTTGTCGCGGCCACCGATGACCACGCGCCCCCTGGCGACCGCCGGGGATGAGAAGAACCCCTCCTTGGCCTCGTATTTCCAAGCGACCTGGCCGGACCCGATGTCGACGCACAGGACCTCGCCGCCATAGTGGCCGACGTAGAAGCGCCCGCCGGAAAGCGCGCCGGCGACCGCCACGTAGGAACCGGCCTCGATGGCGCGCGCCTGCTTTCCGGTGGCGGCGTCGATGACGCGGATCTGCTCATCGCAGCCGCCGATCACGACGGATCCGTCGGCCACCGCGGGCGTGGCGTTCACGTAGCCATCGGTTTCCATCGACCAGGCGACCTCCCCGGTGGCGGCATCCACGCAGCGGACCGTGTTGTCGTGGCTTCCAAAGATCACCCGCGCCTCGCCCCCCGGTCCCCGGCAGGGCACCGCGGAGCCGACCACCTTGTCGTTGGTCTCGAGGCGCCAGCGGCTCTTGCCTGTGGCGGCGTCGACCGAATGGAGGATCCCCCCCTCGTCGCCCGCGATGGCCATGCCCTCGATCAGCAGGGGAGCCGCCTCGATGGCGCCCTCAAATGGGCACTCCCACAGGAGGCGCCCGGTGCCTTCGTCCAGGGCGCGGAGTTTGCCGTCGTCGGCCCCGAAGATGACCTTGCCGTCGGCCACCGAGGGTTGCGAGCGGATCCCTGCGCCGGCGGAGTAGGTCCACAGGATTTGAGGGGCTGCGGCGATGGCGCCATCGGCCTCTCCGCGCAGATCCGACGAGCCGCGGAACATCGGAAATGCGGCCCGTGGCGCCGGCGGCGGTTGCGCGCCACCGCCAGGGCCTCGACCGCAGCCAGCCAGCGCCAATCCGGTCGTCAGCGCCAGCAGGGCGACGCGGATCGGCCCGAGTCCTTTCGTGGGCGATGCCATATCGGCGGAACGCTATCCCTGTTGCGGGGTCCGTCCATTCGATATTTAGAACGATTCTAATTTTTGACAGGGGCCGGTCCCGGGTTATCTATTGGCGTGACCGCGAAACAGTGGGAGTCCGAGGCGGAGCGCCGGATGGAGTCGGCGGGGCTGCGACTCACGGCGCAGAGGCGAGAGGTGCTGAGGCTGCTGAGGGAGGAGTGTGACCACCCAACGGCCGACGAACTTTTCCTCCACGCGCGGGGGCGCCTGCCGGACGTGTCGATGGCGACCGTGTACAACACGCTGGAGGCGCTGGTGCGATGCGGGGTGGTCCGGCAGGTGAAGCTGGACCGGGTGGCTATCCGCTACTGCCCGAACATGAGGGAGCATGCCCATTTCTATTGCGAGGACTGCGGCCGGGTTTTTGACGTCGATATCGAGCCGGGGGCACTGGCCTCGGCGGTCCACTTGCCGAGGCATCTGGAGGCGGCGCGCGTCGACGTGGCGATGCGGGGGCACTGCCTGGGCTGTCCCAGGAAGGGGCGGGCGCATGGCCGGGCGACGGCGGGCTTGATTTCGGGAGGATGCGCGGTTAATAAGCGCGGCCCCTTGCGCGGTGCCGGGGGACCAGGGACGGCTTTGCACGACAGGAGGGCGCGATGAGCGAGGCGACGGACGCGACGATCGACCATTTCGTCAAGCAGGAGTACAAGTGGGGCTTCACCACGGACATCGAGCAGGACTCGCTGCCGCCCGGCCTCGATGAGGACGTCATCCGCGCGATCTCCGCGAAGAAGGGGGAGCCGGATTTCATGCTGCAATGGCGGCTGAACGCCTACCGCAAGTGGAAGGGGATGTCGGAGCCGCGGTGGGCGAACATCCACTATCCGCCGATCGACTACCAGTCGATCATCTACTACGCCGCGCCCAAGTCCAAAAAGGATGGCCCGAAGAGCCTGGACGAGGTCGACCCAAAGCTCCTGGAGACCTACGAGAAACTGGGGATACCATTACACGAGCGCGCCCGGCTGGCGGGCGTGGCCGTGGATGCGGTGTTCGATAGCGTCTCGGTGGCGACGACGTTCAAGGGGCAGCTGCAGAAGGCGGGCGTGATCTTCTGCCCATTTTCCGAGGCGGTGCGAGAGCACCCCGCGCTCGTGGAGAAGTACCTGGGCACGGTGGTGCCGCCGGGGGACAATTTCTTTGCCGCGCTGAACTCGGCGGTATTCAGTGACGGCTCGTTCTGTTTCGTGCCGAAGGGCGTGCGGTGCCCCATGGAGCTGTCGACCTATTTCCGGATCAACGCGGCGAACACGGGGCAGTTCGAGAGGACGCTGATCGTCGCGGAGGAGGGGGCGTTCGTCAGCTACCTCGAGGGCTGCACGGCGCCGATGCGCGACACCAACCAGCTGCACGCGGCGGTCGTCGAACTCATCGCGCTGGACGGGGCGGAGATCAAGTATTCGACGGTGCAGAACTGGTATCCCGGCGACGAGAATGGGGTGGGGGGCATCTACAATTTTGTGACGAAGCGGGGCAAGGCCATGCGGCGCGCGAAGATCTCCTGGACGCAGGTGGAGACGGGGTCGGCCATCACGTGGAAATACCCGAGCGTGATCCTGCAAGGAGATGACTCCGTGGGCGAATTCTACTCGGTCGCGCTCTCGAACCTGAGGCAGCAGGCGGACACCGGGACCAAGATGGTCCACATCGGGAAGAACACGCGCAGCACGATCGTGTCCAAGGGGATCTCCGCGGGCCACGGTCAGAACAGCTACCGGGGGCAGGTGAAGGTCGCGCGTGGCGCGGACGGCGCGCGGAATTTCTCGCAGTGCGACTCGCTGCTGGTGGGTGACCGGTGCGGGGCGCACACGTTCCCCTACATCGACGTGCAGAACCCGACCGCGGTGGTGGAGCACGAGGCCTCGACCTCGAAGATCGGCGAGGACCAGATCTTCTATCTGACCGCGCGGGGCATCGAACTCCAGGACGCCGTGAACATGATCGTCAACGGCTACTGCAAGGAGGTGTTCCGGCACCTGCCGATGGAGTTCGCGGTCGAGGCGCAGAAACTGCTGGGCGTCAGCCTCGAGGGCAGCGTGGGCTAGGCGCGGCGAATTTTTGATAAACGGAGGAATACGCAGATATGGACACGATATTGGAAATCCGGGGCCTGAGGGCGGGCGTCGAGGGGCGTGAGATCCTGAAGGGGATCGATCTGGTGATCAGGCCCGGGGAGACGCACGCGATCATGGGGCCCAACGGCAGCGGCAAGAGCACCCTGTCGCAGGTGCTGATGGGACGCGACGCCTACGAGGTGACGGGCGGCGGCGTGACTTACATGGGCAGGGATCTGCTTGAGATGGAGACTCACGAGCGCGCGCTGGAGGGCATCTTCCTGGCCTTCCAGTACCCGATCGAGATCCCCGGCGTGAACAACGTCTACTTTCTCAAGGCGGCGTACAACGCCCTCCGCAAGCACCGCGGCGAGGCCGAGGTCGACGCCATGGACTTCCTGGCGCTGGTGAAGCAGAAGGCGAAGCTGCTGGAGTTCGGGGACGATTTCCTGAAACGGTCGGTCAACGAGGGATTCTCCGGCGGCGAGAAGAAACGGAATGAGATTTTCCAGATGGCGGTGCTGGACCCGATGCTGGCGGTGATGGACGAGACCGACTCCGGGCTCGACATCGATGCGCTCAAGATCGTGGCCAAGGGCGTGAACGCGCTGCGCCGGAAGGATAACGGGTTCCTCGTGATCACGCACTACCAGCGCCTGCTCGACTATATCGTGCCCGATTTCGTGCACGTGCTGGTCGACGGGAGGATCGTGCGCTCCGGGGACAAGGGGCTGGCGCTGGAGCTTGAGGAGAAGGGCTATGACTGGGTCGAGCAATGCGCGGCGGCTTAGGGCGCCGGTCGCCCCGGCAAATGACGGACAACTGGGCATGAGCGCGGCGACGATCAAGGCGGGTTCATCATCGCGGGGCACCGCGCCGGCCGATGCGTTCATCCGGGCTTTCGACCGGATCGCGGACGAGGTTTTCGGCGGGGATCCGGCGTGGCTGAGGGCCTTGCGGGGCGGGGGCATCGCCCACTATTCGGAACTGGGCTTCCCGACGCCGAGGCACGAGGACTGGCGTTTCACGAATCTCGCGCCGATCCGGGATGCGGCGCTGGAGCCGGCCGATGCGGCCGGTCGGGCGACGGGCGCGGATGTGCGGGCGGCGCGGGTTCCTGGCATCGGGTCCAACGTGCTGGTGTTCGTGGATGGGTTCTATTCGCCGGGGCTGTCGATCCGTTCGGCGGTGCCGGGCCTGCGGGTGGATCGGCTCCCGGTCGCGGCGACCGGCGGCGACGGTCTCGTCCGGGCGCACCTGGGACGGGTCGCTGGCCCAGACGCGCATCCGCTGGTTGCCCTGAAGTCCGCCTTCTGGCGCGATGGGGCCCTGATCGTTTTCGAGGCCGGGCGGAAGGTCGATGAGCCGGTGCACCTGATTTTCCTTTCGACGGTGGCCCGCGCGGTGGCGCCGAGGGTCCTCGTGGTGGGAGAGCGCGGGAGCGAGGGCTCGGTCGTCGAGAGTTTCCACGGCGCGGGCGATGCGGGGGCCTGGACAAACGCAGTCACCGAGGTCTCGGTCGACGATTCGGCGCGGGTCGAGCACACAAAGATCCTTTTGGAGAACGAGTCATCGTTCCACACGGCCACGATCCAGTCTCGCCTGGGGCGGGACGCCTATTTCACGTCACATTCCATCTCGCTGGGCGGCCTGATCGCGCGCAACGACATCAACACGGTGCTTGCGGGACAGAATTCGACCAGCGACCTGAACGGTCTCTACATCTGCAGGGGGAGCCAGCTCTGCGACCACCACACCATCGTCGACCACGCGAAGGCGAATTGCGCCAGCCACGAATTCTACCACGGGATCCTCGACGAGCGGTCCCGCGGCGTGTTCAACGGCAAGATCTTCGTGCGGAGGGACGCGCAGAAGACCGACGCCAAGCAGACCAATCGCGGGCTGCTCCTGAGCGATGCGGCGCTGATCGACACCAAGCCGCAGTTGGAGATCTTTGCGGATGACGTGAAATGCACCCACGGGGCCACCGTCGGACGCCTGGACCGCGAGGCGCTGTATTACCTCAAGGCCCGGGGCGTGAATCCGACGGAGGCGGGGCGCATGTTGACACACGCTTTTGCCGGTGAGATCATCAACAAGATTGCGTTCGGGCCGCTGCGGGAACACATCGACCGCTTCATCTTCGAATATCTCGACGGCATGCCCGCGCTGCGCTGAAGGCGGATAGCGATGTTTGAGGATCTGGACGAGCTGTATCAGGAGGTGATCCGGGAGCACAGCAGCCACCCGAGAAACTTCCGGGCGCTGCCGGCGCCGGCGAGGGCGGTGGATGGCCACAATCCGTTATGTGGCGATCAGGTGCGGCTATTCGTCGAGATGGACGGCGAGCGCGTGAAGGACGTGGGGTTCACGGGGCAGGGGTGCGCGATCTCTCGGGCGTCGGCATCGATGATGACGGACGCGATCAAGGGCAAATCGCGCGCGGAGGTGCGTGAGGCCTTCGGCGCTTTCCACGAGATGGTGACAACGGGCCACTGCGACGAGGGGAAGATGGGCAAGCTGGCGGTGTTCTCCGGGGTGCACAAGTTTCCCGTTCGGGTGAAGTGCGCGATGCTGGCCTGGCACGCGGCGCTGTCGGCGATCGAGGGCGGCGCGCCGGAGGTCACGACCGAATCGCCGGGGGACGAGGGCCCCAAGCCATGAGCGACCACGATGAGGTCCAGCTGTCTCGCGAGTGCGCGGCGGTGGCCATTCCGGCGGGGCATGCGACGAAGCTGCCGCAGGGGACGACGGGGGTGGTGACGCAGGCGCTGGGGGGATCGTACACGCTGATGACCCCGATGGGCCTTTTCCGGATCGATGGCCGCGATGGCGACGCGATCGGGCGCGCGGTCCTGGGGGGCGAGGCCCAGAAGCGGGCGGCGGAAGGGGCGTTCAACGAGGAGCTGATCTGGGAACAGATGCGGTCGTGCTTCGACCCCGAGATACCCGTGAACATCGTGGATCTCGGGCTGATCTATAGCGTTGCGGTGGAGGAGCGCGAGGGAGGCGGGCGCAAGGTGGGGGTCAAGATGACGCTGACCGCGCCGGGCTGTGGCATGGGCGAGATCATCCGGCAGGACGTGGTGAACCGCGTGGCATCGGTTCCCGGGGTCGACGAGGTGGACGTGGAGATGGTGTTCGACCCCCCGTGGAATCAGGGGATGATGACGGAGGCGGCTCGGCTGCAGCTGGGGCTGCTGTGACGGGCGGCGCCGAGGCATTCGCGGATCTGGAGGCGAGGAGGGGGGACTTCCCCGCCTTGGACCAGGAAGTCAACGGGAACCGGCTCGTCTATCTCGACAATGCGGCGACGAGCCAGAAGCCACGGGCCGTCATCGAGGAGGTGCGCCGGTTCTACGAGCGGGACAACAGCAACGTCCACCGCGGCGTGCACGAGCTGAGCAACCGGGCGACCCTCGGTTTCGAGGGCGCGCGGCGCCGGGCGGCCGAGTTCATCGGCGCGGCGACGCCCGAGGAGATCATTTTCACGAGGGGCACGACCGAGGGGATCAACCTCGTCGCGGCGGCGTGGGCCGGGAGGCACCTGCGACCCGGGGACAGGATCCTCCTGACGGAGATGGAGCACCACAGCAATCTGGTGCCTTGGCAGATCCTCGCGGCGCGCGTGGGCGCGGAGATCGAATTCGTGCCGGTGGTGGGCGACGAGGGCCTGCTGGATCTCTCGGGATTTGATGCGCGGGTCCGCGGCGCCCGGCTATTCGCATGCACGCACATATCGAACGCGCTCGGGACAATCAACCCGGTGAAGGAATTGTGCGCGCGGGCGCGGGCGGCCGGGGCCGTGGCGCTGGTGGATGCCGCCCAGAGCGCGGGGCACGCGCCGCTGGATGTCCGGGAGATCGGGTGTGATTTCCTGGCGTTCTCGGGTCACAAGATGGCCGGGCCGACCGGGATCGGCATCCTCTATGGCCGGCGAGAACTCCTGGAAAAGATGGATCCGTACCAGGGCGGCGGGGAGATGATCTCGAGCGTCCACTTTGAGCACAGCGCGTGGGCGCCGGTCCCGCACAAGTTTGAGGCCGGAACCCCCGACATCTCCGGCGCTTTCGGCCTGCGGGCCGCGATGGACTATCTGGATGCCATCGGCCGGGAGAGAATCATGGCGCACGACCTGGCGCTGGCCGAGTACGCGTACGCGCGGCTGGCCGAGATCCCGGGGATCCGGCTGCTCGGACCAGCCAGGGGCCGCGCCGGGCTGGTGAGTTTTGTCCTGGGCGACATTCACGCGCACGACGTGGTGATGCTGGCGGACCGCGTCGGCATCGCGCTGCGCGGCGGGCATCACTGCACGCAACCGCTGCACCGACGACTGGGCGTCGAGTCCACGGTCAGGGCCAGCTTCTACCTGTACAACACCTTCGCGGAAGTCGACCGGCTCGCGGACGTGCTGCGGGAGATACGGCGGTATTTCTCGCGCTAGGAGTTTGTCGGACTTCGCCCGGTCAACTCATCGTGTGGGATGCTGGAGGTTCGCCTGCCACGCGGGGGCGTGATGAGGCTGGAGTCATTCCGCGGGTCACACTACCATGCACCCCAGGTCGCCGCATATGAGAATCCTGGTCGTCGAAGATCAGCCGAAGATAGCCGAGTTCGTCCGTAAGGGTCTGGAAGAACACGGGTTCCGGGTCGAGGTTTGCCGCACGGGCGAGGCGGGCCTGGAACGGGCCAAGGTCGAGCCATTCGATGCGATGGTTCTCGACATCATGTTGCCGGGCAGGGATGGGCTGAGCGTCCTGCGGGAACTGCGGGATCGCCGAGTCGCTTTGCCCGTCATCCTGCTCACGGCCCGCGACGGGCTCGAGGAACGGGTCGAGGGCCTCAACCTCGGCGCGGACGACTACCTCGCCAAACCATTCTACGTCGAGGAGCTCGCCGCGCGGATCAATGCGATGCTGCGGCGCTCGGCCGGGTCGGACCGGGGCCAGATGAGGGTCGCCGATCTCAGTCTCGACCTCATCAAGCGCGAGGCAAGACGCGCCGGAAAGAAGATCGAGCTGACCGCCCGGGAGTTTGACCTGCTCGCCTACCTCATGCGCTCTCCCGGGCGCGTCTTCACGCGAACCCAGATCAACGAGCACGTCTGGGATATCCACTTCGATACCGGCACCAACATCGTGGATGTGGCGATCGCTCGGATCCGAAAGAAGATCGACGAGGGCGCCCCCGTGAAATTGATTGAGACCGTGCGGGGCGTGGGCTACCGGATCCGTGACCCGGAGTCGCCCGGATGAACCGACCCCGGTCCTTCCGGTTCCGCCTCGCGGCCATCACCGTCGCCACGTCGGGATTCGTCCTGATCGCTTTCGGAGCCGTCTCGGGATGGATCCTGTACCGGGATCGCCTCCGCGCCATTGACGCGGAACTTCGTGATTTTGGTTGCCGCGTCGCCGGGCGCGCCGGACGCAACGTGAACGGCTCCCAGATCCGCCTGTCTCTGTCCGACCGCATTGGCGAGGAGCGGGCTGAGCGCCGGTTTATCTGCCTGATCGACAGGTCTGGCCTCATCCTCTACCGAGATGCGAATTGGCCTGCCGCGATCCGTCCGGAGAGATATCTCCCCGGGGCACAGCTCATGGACCCGCAGCCGAACGTGCAAGACCTGCGCCCGCGCGACGAGGGCCGGCAGCCTCCCGTGAGGCCGCAGTACCAGCCCCGGTACTTTCTGGTGCGCGAGGATGGCGCGCATGCCCGGGTCGCCGCCTTCGGTAACACGGAGGTGATCGTCGTGATCGGCGCCGACCTTCGGCCGATGGACGCGGATCTCCGTGCGCTCGGCGTCTCATTCGCGGCTGCCCTCCCGGGCGCGCTGGTGGTGATCGCCCTCGGCGCACTGCTCGTTTCGCGGAAAGCCCTCGCCCCGATCGATGCCCTCAGCGCTCGGATGGAGAACCTCTCGGCGCGCGGTCTGGATCAGCGCATCGAGATCGAGCGTGCCGATTCGGAGTTCCGGCGAATCATCCGCGCCTTCAACGCCATGATGGAGCGGCTGGAACGGAGCTTTCATCAGGCCAACCGATTTACGGCCGACGCCTCCCATGAGCTCAGGACTCCCCTCGCGGTGATGCAGGGGACCCTGGAACGAGCCGTCGTCAGCCCCTCGTCAGGGCCTGAGGCCCAGCAGGCGTTCAGCGAACTGCTGGACGAGGTCGTCCGGCAGCGCCGCGTCCTCGATGGCCTCCTGTTGCTTTCCCGCGCAGACGCGGGCCAACTCCCCGTCCGCCGCGAGGACGTCGCCTTCAGCGAAATGCTCGAATCGCTTCTCGATGACGCGGAACTGCACGCGGAGCCCCGAGGGATCGCGATCCGCCGAGAGATACAGAGCGGCATCCGTCTTCCCGCGGATCCGGTTTTGCTTCGTCGGGCGGTCGAGAATCTCCTGTCGAACGCCGTTAAGCACAACCGGGAGGGTGGCTGGATCGAGTGCCGGCTCTCGCGGGACGAGGCCCAGGTCGAATTGGTCGTGACCAACTCCGGCGACCCGATTCCTGTGGCCGAGCGGGAGGCCGTTTTCCAACGTTTCTACCGAGGTGGAAGGGCGACGGCGCAGGCGCCCGAGGGCGTGGGCCTCGGTCTCGCCCTGGCCCGCGAGATCGTGCTCGCGCATGGAGGGACCCTGACTCTCGAGGATTGGGTCGCCAACGAGCCGGGCACATCGTTCCGCCTTCGTTTGCCCGTCACGATTTTCTGACGGTGGGGCTTCTCGGATTGGTGCCAGTCGGGTGGCGCCTCGCGAACTAGCGGCAGCCCCGAGAACATTACATCTCGGTAATCTTGGCGTCATTCTCCGTTCATCCGCGTCTGGTTGATTTATCCCAGAGAGCGAGGAGACCGACGATGAGACAGGTACATTGGATATGGGCACTGGCGATGCTGCAGGGGGTGGCGGCGGGCGCCCCGCCGAAGATGGCGGCGATCCCCGCGGGCGAGTTCGAGATGGGGGACCACCACGGGTTCGTGGACCCAAAGCATGGCGGCGATGAGGCGCCAATCCATTCGGTGCGGCTGGATGCGTTCCAAATGGGCGTCTATGCGGTCACGACGGCGGAGTATTGCGAGTTTCTCGACTCGGCGCTGACGCAAAGGATGGTCGAGGTGCGGGACGGTGGCGTGTATCTCGTCGGCGGCAAGGACCTGCTATGCGAGACGCGGGGGATGTCGCCTTACAGCCGGATCGGTTGGATCGGTGGGAAGTTGAGCGTTCTCGACAGGAAGGAGAGCCATCCCATCGTCTGCATCCGCTGGCCGGGTGCGGCGGTGTACTGCAACTGGCTGAGCGCGCAGGAGAGGCGCCCGCTCTGCTACGACACGGACACGTGGGACTGTGATTTCAACAGGAGCGGTTTCCGGCTGCCCACCGAGGCGGAGTGGGAGTACGCCGCGCGCGGCGGCCTGCACAACCCCTACCGCAATTTCCCATGGGGCGATGAGCCGGACGCGACGAGAGCAAACTGGCCGGAGTCGAAGAATCCGTTCCGCGCCGGCCCGCAGCCATGGACGACGCCGGTGGGCTTCTTCGACGGCAAAATGCACCGCAAGGCAGATTTTGGTTGGCCGGGCGCGCAGGAGAGTTTCCAGACATCGAATGGCGCGAACGGCTACGGCCTCTACGACATGAGCGGCAATGTCTGGCAGTTCATCAACGACTGGTACGGGCGGGATTACTACGCCTACAGCCCCGCAGAGAATCCGCCCGGACCGGCGAGCGGCAGCCTCGTGCAGGACGGTAAGCCTTACCGCGGCATGCGCGGCGGCAACTGGTATAACGGCGAGAACGGCCACGGCCGCGTTTCGAACCGCAACCCGTCCTACTATCGCGGCCCGCAGGACCCGGATCATCCCTACTACCATCTCGGCTTCCGCGTCGTCTTGCCGGCCAACGCCGAAAGCCGGCCTGTCATCAAACCGACGCCCGTGCAGCGCATCCCCGGTCGCGAGGGAGGTAAAGGCGGCGACCCCGGCGGCAAGGGCAAGGGCAAGGGCAAGGGTGGCGGGGAACGTCGTGGCGGCGAGGATCGCCCGCAAGCCACGAGCCCGGAGCAACCGGCCCACGGCGGCTCGCTCGTGTTGAGCAGTCCCGAGGTGTCGGACGGCGGCACCTTGCCGAAGGAGTTCACCGGTGACGGCGAGAGCGCGACGTTGCCGCTGGAATGGAGGGGCGCACCCCCCGGCACCAAGAGCTACGCGCTGATCATGGACCACATCGCCCCCGAGGGGGAGGCCAAGTGGTATTGGACGCTCTACGACATCCCGGCGACCGTCAAGAGTCTCCCCAAAAACGTGCGGGGGGTCGGGACCTTGGGCAACAATAGCATCAATGGCCAAACGGAGTACGCTCCGCCGCATTCCAAAGGTCCCGGCGCAAAGATCTACGTCTACACCCTCTACGCGCTCTTGGCCCCGCCCCGAATCTCCGTCCCGCCCGCCCAAGTCGATCGGGAGGCCCTGCTGAATGCCATCAAGGATCTCACCCTCGGCACCGCGGAACTTCACGTGACGTATACGCGCGAAGGCGTCGATGGCGGCGGAGGAAACAGGGGCGGAGGCCAAGGCGCGCAACGAAACAGAAAGGAATGACGCTATGCAACCGACCCGAACAGAACCAACCCTTCGCCGGGTTGCCACACCCATGAACCCAGATCCCATACCCCACGCGGTGGGTCACCAACAGAGCGGAAAATTTGGCCGAACGCGCCAGCGTTCGGCCGACGCGGCTGCTGGATTGGGCCAAACGCTGGCGCGTTCGGCTACGGCCGGAATTCTCAAACTTCCCATCATGGCGCTTGCGACGCTTTTCGCCCTGCGCGCCGCCCCGGTCCGCGCCTACGAGCGCCTCCAGGGGCCGACGGAACTGCTCTACTGGGACAGCACCAACGCGTTCAACGGCTACACGCTGTTTGGGACCCACGGCACGACCTACCTGATCGATATGTCAGGGCAAGTTGTCCACACCTGGCGCCAGGGCACCAACCCGCGCTTCCTGGACAACGGCAATCTCCTGGACGCCTCCAAGGATGACCCCAGCGGCTTCCAGGGGTTCGTCGAGGTGGACTGGGATGGAAACAAGGTCTGGGAGTACACCGAGAAGCGGGAGGACTACGCGCCCCACCACGACTGGGTGCGCACGTTCAACAAGAAGCTCAACGCCTGGACCACGATGTACATCGCCAACAAATCCATCTCGCACGAGCAGGCCATCGCCGCCGGCGCCGACCCGCGCAAGGGCCCCTATGACGGCGGTCAGATGGATGCGGTCGTCGAAGTCGACATGCAGGGCAACGTCATCTGGGAGTGGTGGTTCTTCGACCACGTCATTCAAGACATCGATCCGACGAAGCCCAACTACGCTGGGCAGGGCAAGACCGCAGCCGATTACCGGAACAAGATCGACATTAACATGCCGGGCCGACCCCTGAAGCGGGACTGGCTCCATTGCAACTCCATGGATTACAACGCCGAGTCCGGTCATATCGTCATCAACTCGGTGCAGGGTGAGCTGTACGTCATCGACCACGACGGCACGTTTGTCCCGGGCGACGCAAAGGCCAGCATCGTGCTCGCCGCTGGCCCCAAGGGCGACTTCCTCTATCGCTTCGGCGATCCCGCCCGTTACGGGCAGGGCGACCCGCCCAAGGTGCTGGAGAACTGGGACAACGCGACTTCCGGTCACAAGCAGATGGGCGGCTCCCACGACGCGCACTGGATCCGGCCCGGCCTTCCCGGTGCTGGACACATCATGGTTTTCAACAACGGCCAGTATCTCTTCCAGAGAACGCCGCACTCTTCCATCATAGAGATCAACCCTTTCCTTGACGCGAGCGGCCGCGACACCGGGAATTATGTCAATCCACCCGACGCCGCTTATGTGCGTGAGGAATACGACCATGACACCCACAATCCCCCGCGCCAGATCTCCCGGCATGTGGTGTGGACGTATCGCTCCATCAACAACCACGGATTCTTCAGCCAGATTGGCTCCAGCGGCCAGCGCCTTCCCAACGGCAACACGCTGATCTGCTCCGATACCGAAGGCCACTTATTCGAGGTCACGGCCACCGGCAAACTCGTCTGGGAATACATCAACCCGGTCACGAAAGAACTCGGCACCGTGAAGGTCATGCCGGACGTGCTCCCGATGGTGAACAGCGCCTTCCGAGCCTACCGCTATGCGCCAGACCACCCGGCCCTAAAGGGCAAGGACCTCAAACCCCTTGGGACCATCACCGATGCATTTCCCCGACAACCGGATCCGCGCGCGAAGGACCGCCGCCCGCCCGGTCAAGACGGCAAGAAGAAGGGAAAAGGTGGCGGCGGCGGAAAGAAGGGCAAGCGCGGTGACGACCCGAGCGACCGGCCACCGCCCCAAGAGAGCAATTGAAGAAGCCCCGAGATGCAACAAGGAAGGACACGCTCATGAAGACAACACATCAAGCCATCCGGAGTCTGATACGGGCCTCGCTGTGCGCGTTGCTGGCTGCGGGCAACGTCACGCTCCATCCCGGCATCGCCGCCGGACAGGGTCGCCCCGATGATCGCCCGCCTCGTCCCGAAGGACAGGAGCGAGGCCGCGGACGCGAGGGCGGCGGCCGGCATGAGATGCCGGAGAATAGGACACCGGTCTCACCGAACCCCGGTCAGACGGTGGGGTTGTTCCTGAACACGCCGAAAGCGTGCCCCGGCTACACCCTCTTTGCGCCAAAGCACAACACCGTCACCTACCTGATGAACAATGCAGGCCAGGTCGTTCACTCCTGGACGAAGAGCAAGTACGAACCGGGACAGACCGTCTATCTGCTGCCCAACGGACACATGATGCGGTCCTGCATGCTCAAGGTGCAGGGCGGCACCGGCGGCGGAGAGGGCGGCCGCATCGAGGAGTATGACTGGGAGGGCAATCTGGTCTGGGAGTTCGACCACGCCACCCGCGATTATCAGCTGCACCACGACATCAAGCCCCTGCCGAACGGGAACGTTCTCGCGCTAATGGTTGAGCGGAAATCCCGTGAGCAGGCGTTGGCGGCCGGCTTCGACGCGGACATGATGCGCGACGATTACCTGGTGCCCGACGCCGTGGTCGAGATCCAGCCCATTAAGCCGAAGGGCGGGAAGATCGTCTGGGAATGGCACGTCTGGGACCACCTGATCCAGGACTCCGACCGCGGCAAGCCCAATTACGGCGACCCGTCGGAGCACCCGGAACGGGTTTACGTCAACTGCAACGGCCGGGCTTCGGCCGCGTTCTGGAACCACATGAATTCCCTCGATTACAACCCGAGGCTCGACCAGATCGTCCTGAGCGTTCGCGGCTGCAACGAGATCTGGATCATCGACCACGGCACCACCACGCAGGAGGCCGCGGGCCACGGCGGGGGCAAGTGCGGCAAGGGCGGCGACCTCATCTATCGCTGGGGCAATCCCGCGGCCTACGGGCGCGGCAGCGCGCAGGATAAGCAGCTGGTCCAGCAGCACGACGCCCTGTGGATTCCCGACGGCTACCCCGGTGCCGGGCACATGACGATCTTCAACAACGGCTACGACCGCGGCTGGTCGAGCGTCGAGGAGATCGTGCTGCCGGTGGATGACGGCGGGCGCTATAAACTCGAGTCAGGCAAAGCCTTCGGGCCGGACAAGCCCATCTGGCACTACGAGGCCAAGAACCGGACGGACTTTTTCTCCTCCGAGATCTCCGGGGCGCACCGGCTGCCCAACGGCAATACCCTCATCTGCGCGGGCATCGTGGGCCACCTCTTCGAGGTCACGCCGAACGGCGAGATGGTCTGGCAATACGTCAACCCCATGGTGCGGCAAGGCATCCTCGCGCAGGGCGAGTTGCCCGGCAAAGACATGCGCGGGCACCTGTGGAACGCCGTGTTCAAAGTCCACCGCTACGCGCCCGATTATCCGGGCTTAAAAGGCCGCGACCTCACCCCGAAGGGCGTCATCGAGCTCCCGGCCTCGGAGAAAGGCAAGACGGGCCTCCACCTCATGACCGAAGCGCAGCGCACCGACCGCGGTCCAGGCGGCAAGGGCAAAGGCAAAGGCGGCGACCGTCCGCCGGCGAATTAGCCCCAAGAAAGTCTACGATCGACAATGATTATGAGAACCAGAACGCAAATACACGAAACCCTCACCCGACTTGCGCTGATGACGGCAGCCACGGTCCTGTCCGGCATCC
>JADLBR010000296.1 GCA_020847615.1 Verrucomicrobiia bacterium | reverse complement strand
TCAAGGCCGAGGCGGAGAAGTTCTCGAGGGTCACGGTGCTGCGGTGCGCCTTCGATGGCTCCAGGCTCACGATGATCGGCCGGGGGAACGCCCTGGGCGTGGACACCGACCGGGGCCTCGGGGAGCCGTCGCTCACACGGTTCCGCGGCCGTTACTACCTGACGCTGCGCCACGACAAGGCGGGCTATGTCGCCACGAGCGACGACGGCCTGCAGTTCGGTGGCCTGACGAAGTGGAAATGGGACGACGGCGGTGATCTTGGGAACTACAACACGCAGCAGCATTGGGTCGCGCATGATCACGCGCTGTACCTGGTCTATACGCGCCGCGGCGCAAATAATGACCACGTCTTTCGTCACCGGGCGCCGCTGTTCATCGCGCGAGTGGATCCGGAGGGGCCCTGCATCATCCGATCCACGGAGCGCGTGCTGGTGCCGGAGCGCGGGGCGCGGCTCGGCAACTTCGGCGTCACGGACGTCAACGAGAACGAGACGTGGGTCACGGTCGCCGAGTGGATGCAGACCACGCCGCCGGATCCGTACGACTTTACCGTCTGCATGAAGTATGGTTCAGACAACGCCGTCTTCGCGGCGCGCATCCAGTGGAAGACACCGAACAGGGGTTGGGATCAGAGATAGCCGGGTTGCCCTCGCCCGCTCGTGGCTCCGGGATCATCGGGCGAATACCTGCCACGCGACGCGGGCCGCGAGCGCGAGGCTGATCGCCGCCGCGAGGATGCGGACCAGATTCTGCCCGCGGCGGATGACGAGGTGCGCGCCGATCCAGCCGCCGACCAGCTGGCCCGCGCCCATGATCACGGCGATCGGCCAGTGGACCAGCCCCGCGCACGCAAACACGAGCAGCGAGCCCCAGTTGCTCGCGCAGTTGACCACCTTGGCGTTCGCGCTGGCCGCGTCGTAAGGCTGCTGCCACAGGATCACGTAGGCCAAGATGAGGAGCGTGCCAGTCCCCGGCCCGAAGAATCCGTCGTACGCGCCGATGCCCATGGCAACGGCCAGGGTCCACCACGTCGGGCGACGAATCGCCCCCGCGCGCGGCCTGGGACGCACCGCCACCACGAGAACCGCGGCCGCCAGGAGCAGAATCAGCACCAGGGGGCGCAGCGCGTCACCGGGCACCGCCCGCAGCAAGAGCACGCCGCCGATCGCGCCGAAAAAACCGGACGCGAAGGCCCGCGGCGCGGAACCCCGTTCCAAGAGGGGCGTTCGGGCAAACCGCGCGAGCGCCGAGGTCGAGCCCCATGCGCTCTGGCCCTTGTTGGTCGCCAGCGCCTCGATCGGAGGAAGGCCCACCGCCAGCAGGGCGGGCACCGTGATCAGGCCGCCCCCGCCCGCCACCGCATCGACGCACCCCGCCAGCAGCGCCGCCAGGCCCAGTAGCAGGATGGTCGTTAGATCCATACGTACCCGAGCGCGCATTCTGCCGCACCGGGAAAGGGGGGCAATTCCCGAAGCGGGGGCGCCGCGGCCCGAAAACCCCGTTGACATGCGCCGGCGCGAAGGCCTACGGTTACAAATACTGATATATCAGTAATAGAGAGGCACCCGAGGACACCCCGCATGAACTCCGTCGAACGCGTCCACGCCGCCCTGAGGCTCGTCCAGCCCGACCGCGTGCCGGTCATCGAGTTTGTCGTGGATGAGAAGATCGCGCGCGCGGCGGTTCCGGGATGCCGGGACGTGGCCGACTGCATGGATCGGCTGGACATGGACGGGGTGGGCTGCGGCGCGTTCTTCGAAAAGGTGCGCACGGAGCCGGACGGTTCCTTCGTGGACGAGTGGGGCGTGCTGTACAAGCGGAGCCCGGAGGCGGTGGCGCACCCGCACCGGGGCCCGATCGAGACGATCGGGGACGCGCGAGCCTATGAGCCGCCCGACCCCGAGGCGCCCGGACGGCTGGGGAAGCTCCCGGATCTCGTGGCGCGGTACAAGGGTAAGCGCGCGATCTGCTTCCACCATCGCGCGGCCTTCATGTGGTCGGCGTACCTCATGGGACTGGACAGCATCCTGATGCACATGCTCGACGAGCCGGAACTGGTGGAACTGACGATGGAGAAGGTGCTGCGCTGCAACATGCGCATCGTCCAGCGCGCGATCCGCGCGGGCGCGGAAGTGATCATCCTCGGCGACGACTACGCGGGCAACAGCGGCCCGATGATGAGCCCCGATCTCTTCCGCCAGTTCATCCTGCCGCCGCTAAAGCGCATGGTGGACATGATCCACGAGGAGGGGGCCCTCTGCATCAAGCATTCGGACGGGGATCTATACCCGCTGCTGGACATGATCGTCTCGGCCGCACCCGACGGTATCAACCCCATCGAGCCGGTGGCGGGGATGGAGCTGAAGAAGGTGAAGGCCTTATACGGCGACCGGGTGTGCATCACCGGCAATATCGATTGCGCGCACCTCCTGCCTCACGGGACACCCGAGGAGGTGCGCGAGGCGGTGCGGCAGGCCATCGCCGACGCCGCGCCCGGCGGGGGCTATATCCT
>JADLBR010000295.1 GCA_020847615.1 Verrucomicrobiia bacterium | reverse complement strand
GCGATAGCAACAGGTTGGGATGGAGACGCGCGCTCCCAAACACCATTTTTCGAAATCACAAACTGTTGGCCGCGTTTCCAGTGCCGAAAACCGATCGGGGACCCGTATTTCAGAGCGCGGTTTTCCTCCTCAGGCAAAACCGCCTTCTACCTGGGAGCAAAGGGGTTATGCAATGGGACCGCGATTCGCTAGACTCGCTCACGGACAGTGCCACATCTGGGCCTTGCCCATCGTATCTATATTGAAATAAGGCGGCTTTGCTTTCTAGCGGCCTGATCGGACCTCGCCAAGTCCGCCGGGTTGCTAGAGCGCCGCGATTAGACCTTTGGTGTCTCGCGGATTATAGTAAAGGCATGGGCCGCGGGTTCGGGTCACCGGTCCGACCAAAGGGAAGGATTCTCGGATGGGTGGCTGTGGTGGCGTCGCTATCCCTGATGGATTTCTCAGGGCAATTGGCGAGCCGTGCGGGCGATTTGCCTTCCGAGCGGAGCCCAACCCTGCGGCCTGGCGTGGATCCCCCCGCCGCGGGCGCACCCGCACAGATCGAACGGGTGGCGATCGGAGCCGGCTGGCGCATCGGCGAGCCGTTTGACGTGCGCTGGGAAGTCGCCGGCGATGAGAGTCAGGTTGCGGGGTATCGGGTGTCGCTGATCGAGGTGCATCCGGACACGATGGTTCCCTTCGGCCGCGAGGTGGCATGTGCCGACGTTCCTCCGGGTTCACGCCGATGCCGGATCACCCCCGGCGGCATCGGCGGCGATGCGGTCGCCTTTCTGGCGCCGTGTGTTTCCGCCCTTGTCCGCGAGCCGGGATCGACGCCCCACCAGCGTCTCGGCCCCGCGCGCGCCGTATTCCCGCCCGGGGCCGATGCGAGGGCGCAGCTGCGGTTGGCGCGTGCCGCCAGCGACGCGCCATCGGACTTGCCGTCCGCGGATTCAGGGGATGTCTCATCCGGTGAATCCATGCCGGGGAGGGGTGCGCCCGATTGGGCGCTGGGACAGATCGAGAGCCAAAACGCCATACTATTTGACCGAGCCGACCCGGCCTGGAACGTCGTCGCGCAGGTCGGAGCGGACCAAGAGGTGCGCATCGCCTTCGATTCCGCCCCGGTGCGCGGCCCCCAGCGCCTTCTGGCGTACGGCGGTTTTGCCGGTCACCCCGAGATCGAGAGCGAGGCCGACGTGCGGGTCTATGTGCTCGCGGGGGCGGTCGGCGACGATGGGCCGGAATGCGGCCCGTGGCGAATGGTGCAGCGGCAGAGCTTCCGGCTCTCGAGCGCGCGCGGTGCGCCATCGCCCATGACCCGAATCGACCAGCGGGTCGATCCCCGGGCGGGTTCCGGCTTCGGGCCGTGGGCACCCCAGATTGCCCTGGTGGTTCAAGGGCGCGCGATCGACCCGAGGCACCCGCCGATCCTGCTGGGCGTCCGGCTCGTGCCCGCCGAGTCCCAACCGGTCGCCGCGATGGATGTGGATGCGGGCAAGGATCTCGATGCCCCGCCGGAAATGATCCGGCCAGAGCACTTCCAGCTCGCCGGTCCACCGCCCGCCATGGCGACCCTCACGCTGCCATTCGGGCAAGAGCATGCCACCACACCCTGGCCGATGATCAACATGAGCCGCGGGCCGGTGAATCTTCCCGAGCCCAATTTCAAGGGCACGCTGTCGTGGGACGCCAAGGGCATCCAGGGCTGCGCGCAGGTCGAATTCGAGGTGAAATATGGTTCGGCCTTCACGGTGCTCGGCGCGGACGAGCCCGGGCGTATCGATGGCGGGGTCCTCAAACAGCCCGCCGGCCAGCACCCGCTGGATTTCGCGAAATACGGAAAGGGCCTTGGAACCTACTATGTCCGCGTCGCGGCACAGGATGCCAAGGGCGCGGACGTTGCCTTTCGCTCGCAGCCGGTGGTCGTCAACGCGCATCCGGCCGGCGCACCGCCCGGCGATGCGGTCCTTCTCTCCCTGACCTTTGCGGGCTTCACCGACTATCACAGCGACTCCGCACTGACATGGAATGTCACCAGTGACCCCGACTCGATCATGCTCGCCGGCGATTTCAGCAAGAACCCGATGGCGGCCCACGGGATGGTTGTGATCAACGCGACCGCCTGCTTCACGGCGACGAAGGGCTGGAAGTACTTTCATTGGCGAACCCCGTGGCCGCACTGCGCGAAGGGACGATTCGAGGTGGCCAAGGGCGATTTCGGCAGCGCGGCGCCCATCCATGACGTGCAGGACACGGGACATCCTTACCAGTCGAGCGGCCCGAAAGATGTCCACGGTCACATCAAACGGTTTGGGTATGTCGACCTCTTGCCCGTTTATCAGAAGATCCTTGCGGCCAATCCTTCGCCCGGCCAGCCGTACGCGGTCCGCGTCACCCCGCTGGATGCCGCGGGAAGCCCCTGCGGCGGTCCCTCGGATACGCAATACCTGCAATTCGCCCCGTACGCCTTCGCGGCGAAGGCAAAGATCAAGACCGTGTACTACGACGGCGGCAGCCTCGACCTGGGGACGCCGGCCGGCGGCCCCTGTCCGCCGCCGGTTCACGAGGGCACGACGGTCATGCCCGCGTTCACCTGCTGGAAAGACAACACAAAACTGTTCATCTCCTTCGAAGGGCCGATGGACGCGGCGTCCGTAAATCAGGCGATCGGCTTTTCGCCGCCATGGCCGGACATCGTCACCAAGTGGTATCAGGACAACCAGTTCGGGGTCGGGCACATGAGCAGCCTCTGGTTCGACACCGTCTACACCATCACGCTGGGAACCGGCGCCAAGACGAAATCGGGCGCGAAGATCCTCGACAAGCCGCTCCAGTGGCGTGTGAAGACCCTGCCCTTCGCCGAGAAGATTCCCGGCATCAAGAAACTGGAGATCGCGCCCAACCCGGTCGTGATTCCGCCGGGTGACGTGACCCTCAGCTACCGCGTGGAAGACGCGACGGACTTTTACATGGAACTGGTCAATGTGTATGGCGAGCACGGCAGTGGCACGGCCACGTACGACCCGCCGCTCCCGGAGGGTTCCGTGCGGACACGCATACTCAATCCGGTCCCCAACCCCAAGGGCCCAAGTTACTACATTCGCGCCGTCGCGGGCAATGCGCTCGGGTTTTTTGCCGAGCATTTCCCTTTCCAGATCAAGCAGATCCCGAAGGCAAAGGCCGATCTGGCAATCGACGGCGCCATGTCCTCGTTGGTCCCGGGGCCAGTCACGGGGGCCCCCATATTCATCGCGCCACAGGTCACCATCAAGAACCTCGGGCCGGAACCGATGCCGAACGAACTCCTTGCCCTGACGAAGGTCATCACCAGCTACTACATAGATCCGCCAGTGGGCACTCCGGGTTACGGAACGAAAGGCCCGCACAATCGGGAAGTCGCCTGCACCAATACGCTGGCCCAAACGAAGAACCCGCCCGGCGGCATGGGGCCATGGTTCATCGTGCCCACGTGTCCCGAACTTCCCTACGGCGTGTTTACCAAGTTGACGCGTTTGTACGGCGCCAAGACGGAGGTGCGGCTACCCATGTCAGAGACGGTTTCCCAACCTGGCCTGGGCGGCGCCATCCTCCCGCACGTCTTGGACGGCAACATGAACAACAACAGCCATGCCTACTTTCCCGATCCGTGGCCGGTTGTCCTTAATGCGGGGGCAGGGCAGTGATCGCGGTCATGGGGCAGGTGTCGCCGAGGCGGTCGTCCATCCAGTGATCGGGCGTGGAATTCTGTCAGCCTGATCCCAACGTCGGATTGTGGTTGAACCCCGGATTCGGCACTTGCGCCCGGCCGGGTTTTGACGCATTCGAAGGGAGACCTGTTGGCGGTGGCGCGCTGGGCGATGCTCACGGAAGTCTCATGCGCGGGGATGCCGGGCATCCACGCGCACGATCGGCCGGGCAGTCGCCGTTGCTGGATTACAGGAGACGAGAGTTAAACTGTTTCGGAAGGGAATGACCCGATGGAACGCGATGTGGTGATCTCGGGGATGGGCGTTATCCTACCCAACTGTGACAGCAGGGAGACGCTGTGGCGACAGCTCAGGGATGGGCGGTCCCAGCTCTCTCTGATTCCGGATCCCGCGGACCCGGCGCGCACCGTTCCGGCGGGACGGATCGAGGGATTTCGTCCGGGGGATTATCTCCGCGAGGTTCCGGAGCGGCTCTACGCGCGATACGGGCGGGAACTCCAGCTCTATCTGGCCTCACTGGTATTGGCGCGGGATGACGCGGGTATCCAGGCGGGCGATCTCGTTCCCGAGGGCGTTGGACTATTTGACGGGACGTCGCGGGGGCCGCTGGAATTCTGGTATGACAAGTTCCGGCAGGAGGTCGGGCGCCCCGCGGATCAGGTCTACTCGCGCAGGGACATCGTGAGCGGGTTGAACGGCGAATGCCCGGGGATTGCCGCCTCGCTCTTCGGATTCAAGGGCCCCACGGTGGCCATCGCTGGCTCGTGCGTGGCGAGTTCCCTCGCCATCGGCTACGCGGCCCGCGAGATCTGTTCGGGTGAGATCGACGTCGCCTTTGCGACGGGTCACGATGCGGCCCTGTTGCCGGCGCTCTACTCGATGTATCGGGACGCGGGGCTGCTAAGCCAGGAGACGCAGGACCCGGGTCGCGCCCTTCGGCCCTACGGGAATGCCCCGACGCTCGTTTTCGGGGAGGGCGCCGTCACCCTGGTTCTGGAGGAGCGCGAGCGCGCGGAGCGTCGAGGCGCCAGGACCCTCGCGCGCGTCCGGGGCATGAAACATGGCAACGGGGGGAGCCACCCCACGGCGCTGGATGCGGAGGCCGAGCGTTCGGTGCGGATCCTCGAGTCGCTTTTGGGTGCCGCCGACGTGGACCGCGAGCGGATCGGGTTCGTGGTTGGCCATGGCAACGGCGTGCCGATCAGCGGCATGGCCGAGATGAATTTCATGCGGCGGGTCTTCGGCGAGCGCGCGACGCGGGTGCCGCTGCTGTCCACAAAACCCTATTACGGCCATCTGCTGGGCGGCGCCGACGCGCTGAGCATCGCCGCCGCGGCCCTGATGCTGCAGCACGGGCATATCATCCCGGCGCTCAACGCCGAAGCCGGCCTCCGGGCCAACGGGTGGCAGAGCTTCGGTGGCGAGGCATCGGACTGCGGCATGGGCTTGACCTTCAGCTATGGAATGGGCGGGCAGCAGGCGGCGATGCTCCTGGAGAGATGCCCTTGAGCGGGGGGCGGGAGATGGCGCGGGTCATCATACGCAATGCGACCGAGGACGACCTCGACGGCGTCATGGCGGTTGAGGACGAGTGGCCCGAGGATCAGCGTGCCCCCCGGGAGAAGTTTGTCTCCCGATTGAAGATCTTTCCCCGAGGTTTCTTTCTGGCGGTCGCGGATGGCCGGATCGTGGGGGTTTCCACCAGCACGGTGACCCGATACGATCCGGACGACCTCGGGCCGTTCAGGACCTGGGAGCGGTGCACCAACGACGGCTTTTTGTATCCCCTGGGTGACATGGCCGATTACAACGCGCTGTACATTGTCTCCAACGGCATCCGCAAGTCCCACCGGGGGACGGGGGTTCGCGAGGCGCTGATCCGGGCCCACGTGGACCTGACCCGGCGGATGGGGCTGGCCTACACGGTGACGGGGGCGATGTTGCCCGGCTTTGACGCGCACTGCCGGGAGCGTGGGGACACGCCCGTCGAGGCCTACGCTTTTCTCACGCGCGACGGCGTGCCCGTCGACCCGACGTTGAGGAAACTGGCCTCCCTGGGCCTCGTGTTGCCGGACGCGCGACACCTGATCCCCGGCTACTATCATAGTCCAGAGAGCCGGGACTATGGCGCGCTGCTGGTGCTCCGTCACGGATGATGGGGAAAAGGGCTTGCCGCCGCGCGCATGTCGTTGCGAGCATCTGCCCCATCATGCAAAGCGTTGTCGTCCGAAAGCGTGGCGTCCTGGCGCTCGTGCTGGCGTGGGTGATATGCGCGCCCCTGGCCGAGTGTGCCCCGAAAAAGAAGGAACTCCCGAGCGAGAAGATGAGTTTCATCGACAACGGGACGCTCAAGGTTGGCGTGAATCTGGCGCTGGGTGGGGCGATCACGTGGGTTTCGAAATCCGGGTCGAAGGAGAACGTGGTGAACAGCCACGACCTGGGGCGCCAGATTCAGATGTCTTATTACTCGGGCCCGAACCCGTACATCGCCGGTGACAAGAAGCCGGTCGCACACTGGGCGAGTCTGGGGTGGAACCCCATCCAGAGCGGAGACTACGGGATGAACCCGTCGAAGGTGCTGGACCACAGGAACGACAAGAAGTCCATCTACGTGAAGTGCATCCCGATGCAGTGGCCGCACGACGGGGTGCCCGGCGAGTGCGCCTTTGAATCCTGGATCCGGCTGGAGGGGCCGGCCGCGCACGTGCGGAGCCGAATCAACAACGCGCGCTCCGACAAGACGCTGTACTCCGCGAGGCATCAGGAGATGCCGGCGGTGTACGTCAACGGACCCTATTGTCGGCTGATGACCTATACCAATGCCGAGCCGTTCATGGGGAGGCCCCTGGCGGAGATCGTGAAGGGACCCGATGTCAAAGGGCCGTGGGCCAGTTGGACGACGACGGAGTTCTGGGCCGCGCAGGTGAACAAGAGGGATTGGGGCCTCGGGGTCTGGCAGCCGGCCACCTCACATTTCATCGGGGGTTTCGCCGGCAGGCCGGGCGAGGGCGGCCCGAAGGACGGGCCCACGGGATATATCGCTCCGGTGCGATCGGAGTTTCTCGATCACAATATCGAGCACGAGTTCGGTTATGCGCTGATCCTCGGGACGCTCCGCGAGATCCGCGACTGGGTCTATGAGAATGGCAAGGCGAGCGCCCTGCCGGTGTACGATTTCCGCAAGGACCGGCAGGGCTGGTATTATAAGCCCGAGGTCGACTTCGGCGGCTGGCCCCTCAAGGAGGGCCTGTGGGTCAAGACGGGCGAGGGTGGCGCGAGCCTGACCGGTCCCCGCGGCGCGTGGCGAGCGAATGACGTGCCGAGACTGCGCGCCCGCGTCGCGTCCAAAGGCGGCGGCCAGGCGACAGTCTTCTGGGGAACGCTGGAAAAGCCGGGGTTCGGCGCCGAGCGCAGCGTCCGGTTCTCCGTGAACGGCGACGGCGCATTTCAGGATGTCGGGGTGGTTCTCTCGGGACACGCGGAGTACAAGGGCATCATCACGGGTCTGAGGATTGATCCGCCCGCGGGCGAGTGGTTCAAGATGCTCTGGTTGGCGCACCGGCCCTTTGGGGAGGGGGGGCCGGGCGGAGCCGAGCCCGCGCCGTGAGTGACGGACCCAGCGCAGGAAGAGTCAGGCGATTGGCGGCCAAACGCGTGCGCGTTCCGCCACGGGAAGCGCTGCGGCAATTTCCCGGCGGCTCTGGTTGCCCCGGCTCGCGGATATCCAGCGCGTGGAGCCCAGGCGGCGGGGTCGACCCTCAACGGACGGCACGCGATGAAGCGCGGCTCCCCTGCTCCCGTGCCAACCCCCGCGCCCCGTGGGCGAGGGCCTCAGCGTGGGCGGGATCGAAGCGGGGTTGGCCGGGCGTGCCGCGGATGACATCTTCGGGGTAGACGTTGAGATAGCTGCAGCGGATGCGTTCCGCGGCCTTCATGACTTCCATGAGCGTGCCCGTGCGCCCGCCGCTGCCGGCGACCATCTCGAAGAAGAGTTTTGTGCTCTTGGACCAGCGGGCAAACGCCGCGGCTCGCCCGGAGGACACGTCCTCGTAACTGTGACCCGCCAGGCCGTTTTGGCCGACGTAAAATCCCCTGCCGACGCAGTAGTCGCCGATCTCGACGGATCGGTCAGGGCCGCGCAAGCCGCCCACATTGAGGGTCACGAGAAGCGGGGTCCGCTTGAATGTCCGGTCGGCGGCATCGATCCATTCCTTGACGGTGGCGAGCCAGAGCGCGTCGTCGTAGCCGCGGCCATCGCTTGCCCGGGCGCGCTCGTAGGTCTCTTTGAAGCCCGGGTCTGTCTTGGCGATGGTCCCGAAGCGAAAGGGGTTGGTTTCGGCGCCGGGGGTGACATCGAGAAAGAGGATGCCGGGGTTGTCGTCGTAGCGCGCGGCAAACTCCTCCAAGAAATGCCACGCGTGCCCCTTGTAGATCGGGTCCCAGGGGAGGGGGATCTCCGTGCGGCTGGGCGGATGCAGGACGAATTTCGCGCCCTCGCGCCAGACCCAGTTCGGGGTCGGGGTCTTGTAATAGGGCTTGGGCCAGTTGCCGCTGGTGCACCACATGATCCGGATCGCGACCTTCTTGCCGGCTTTGAGCCACGGCGCGATCCATCGGTCGATCTCGGACCAGTCGGGT
>JADLBR010000294.1 GCA_020847615.1 Verrucomicrobiia bacterium | reverse complement strand
TCAGCGACCAGTCGCACTGCCGCATGCCGAGCGCGGCCTGGTCTTTCGACCATGCGCAGTTCGCCGCATACGCCAGGGTCGGGATGCTCTGCACGAGGTGGTGCCACGTGGTCATCAGCAATCCCGCGCTCCCATTGTCGGCGGCGGCCCTGGCCAGCGTCCGGATGTTGCCCGGCGAATTCCAAGGGCACGCCAGTGTCTCGAAACCGCGCTCCCTGAAATGCGCCAGGGTGGGCACGTCGCCCTTGGTCACGTCGTAGTGCCAGTCGGCGATCACGATCTTGCGCGATAGGCCATCCAACGAGAGGTGGGTTGGCAGATCCGGCGAACCGTTGGCCGCGAAACCCGCGGGCCACTTCGCCCGTTCCAACAGGGCATCGCCCCACATGATGGCGCGACGGTTGCGTTTCTCCAAGTGCCCGGCCAAGCCGTTGACGTGGTCGGCGAATAGCTTTACGCGGTCGGTCTTCCGGCACGTGTCGCACGTGGCGTGCGAATAGGCCTCGTCGCAGCCGATGTGGAAGTACCGCCCCGGCCCGGCGAAATCGATCAGCTCGTCACAGACGGCGCGAATCAGCGCCTGCGCGCGGGGGTTGGTGAGGCACCACGTCCAGCCATCCGGCTCAAAGAGCGGCGCGAGCCGCGGGTTCTGGTCCAGCACGACGTGCCGGCCATGCCGTATCCGGCACGCGGCGGCGTGGCCCCAGCAGTTGGACATCGGGATCACCTCAAGCCCCATGCCCCGCGCGATGCCGACCAGCCGGCCCGCCTCCTCCTTGCTCCAAGCCTGCGGCCACGAGAGTTCCTTCAACGCCTCGAGGCGCAGCATGCCCCAGAATTCCAGCACGACGTGCGTGAATTTGAAAAAGGCGGCGAGCCTGATGGCCTTCTCGATCATCAGTGGTTGCGTTTCGGGAAAGACGCAGAGGTGCAGCCCGCGAAACGCCAGCGCCGGCCCATCCTGGATCTCGACGTGCGGCAGCGAAAAGCCGATCCCGCCATCGGCCAGGTCATCGGCATCGAGCAGCTGCAGCAGCGTGAACCACGCGTGCCGGACCCCCGACACGTCCCTCGCGCTCGCCGCAACGCCGGACGCATCCACCCGCAGGGCGTATTCGGCACCCTGTGACAACTCCGGCGGCCTGGCCCCCGCCAACGAAAACGCGCAACCCTTGAGCGCCGCGTCCCCGGTCACGGCGAGTTCCACGGCGCCCAGGGTGAATCGCCCCCACGTTTCCTTCATCATCTCGACCAACCCCGCGCCGAGATCGACCCCCACCGCGAGCGACGCGCGCCGGGCCACCCGCAGCGTGCCCTCTCCCCACGCGACGGCGTTGGGGTACGGGTGGATGCTCCTGGGCAAGACGCCGGTCTCGGCCCGGGGCGCCGCCTGCGCGCGCGCCCTCCCGGCGATCGATATCCCGCCCGCGATCGAGACCATCGCGGCGAGGAAGTCGCGGCGCGAGGCCGCGCCGGGTCGTTGTGGCATTCTCGTTTTCATCGGTCTCCTGTCATGTCGCATCCCGCGGCCATCAGACAAAGCTCGCCAAGACCTCCAGAATCCCACGCTCCACCGACCCGAACCGGCAGACGAGATCCCTCCGGATCGCCTCGACCTCGGGCGCCGGGGCATAATCGCTCACGTCCCGGTACCAGCCCGTCCTCCTGCCCACGATGAACGCCTCCCGATCCCGCGGATCCATGTCCAAAAAGCGATCGATCCTCTCCAGGATGACGGCCTTGTCCCCGGGCAACCGTCCGGCGACGCCCTCGAGGAGATTCATGATGTGATCGCTCTGGACCGTGCTGCTGATGCCGTCGAGGCTCCCGACGAAGGCCCGGATCTCGCGGACCTTCTCTTCCTCGGTGAGCGGCACCCATCGCCCTTCCGCCATCATCTGATGCAGGGGCGTGCGCGGGATGGGCACGGCGCTCCGGAGCCGTATGAAGGTGGGGTCCACCGCGTTGAGGACCGCCGCCGATTCCAGGGCGTGCTCCGCGGACAGCGCGCGCCCCCCGAGCCCGGGCATGAAATACTCCGATAGCTCGATCCCCGCAGCCATCACACGGCGGCCCGCCAGGATCTGCTCCTCTCGGGTCACGCCCTTGCACACCAGGGAGAGGACCGCGTCGGATCCCGACTCCATCCCGATGTGAACCCTGTTCAGGCCCGCGGCCCGCAGCGCCACCAGCTCCTCCGGGGACTTGCGCGCCACGGTCTTGGCCCGCGCGTAGGTCGTGATCCGCTCGATGGTCGGAAAGGCCGCCCTCGCGTGCCGCAGCACATCGATGAGGTCATGCGTCCGCCACACCAGCGCATCCGCATCCTGCAGAAATAGGCTGCGCATCCCGCGCGACAGCCAGAACCCCACCTGCCGCACGCACTCGCGATCCGCGTGGCCCGGGCCATCCAGCCCCCTCACGGCCTCGATGATGGGGCCGCGCCCGCCCGCTCCGCCCGATGGGCCGCGGATCGTGTCCGCGATGGCGGCCATCGCGTCGATGTCCCTCTTGACCTCGTCCACCTTGCGCACCGAGAATCGCTGCCCCTTGTACACCGGGCAGAACGCGCACCGGTTCCAGTGGCAGTTGCGCGTCAGCCTCAGCAGGACGCTGCCCGCCTCGCTCGGTGGCCGGATCGGCCCGGTCTCGAAGCAGTTCATGGTTGCGACCCCAGCAATGCCTCGACCACCTCACGGGTCCGGTCGAGCGTCTCGCGCAAGCCCGCGGCCGAGCGCGGCCTCGCGGGCGCCATCTCGGCAAGGGGCGTCTCGTAGAAGCGATCCTGGATCGCCTTCCGCTTTTCGTCGAACGCGGCCGGGCGCGCCCAGGGCCCCTTCTCCCCCGCACGCAATCGGCCATCGACCCATTTCCAGTATTCCTCGAGTTCCGCCCGATAGACGTGCCGCACGAGCTCGTACTGGTGGGCCCGGCAGTAGCTGTTCTCGGAATTGCCCTTGAGGGTCAGCTCGCTGTGCGGGTTCATGCGCGGCGCCACGCCGCCCAGCTCTTGCGCGCGCGACAATCGCCCCATCGCCGCGTGCAGCGAGTAGTCGTCGCTGAGCTCCAGGAGGTCGGCGAGCTGCCGCATGAGGCCCTGGCTCGCTGCCTCCATCGCCCGGATCTCGCGCTCGTCGCCGCGCCCCGAGCGCCATGCCTCCATCGCCACGCAGCCGCGCAAGAGCGCCACCTTGATGGCCCGGCCGAGGATCGTCCGCGCGATGTCGATCGCGTCGCGCCGCCACAGCTCGTCGTCCCACCCGGCCGGCGCCAGTTCCGCCAGGCTGGCCAGGATCCCGGGCGCCCTGCCGAGCGGGGCCACGAGCCGCAGGCGCTCCGCCTCGAACGCCGCGGCCCGCTGCTCGCCGATGTTCGTGTACTCCGTGCTGGTCAGCATCCGGAACTGCGGATCGAACTGCACGGCCGGGCCCGATGGCTTCCGGCCCACGCCGACATGCGTCCAGTGGTGCGTGGCCGCGATGGGCAGCAGCCCCCGCCAGGCGCTCTCCATGCCGGCGGCGAGGGCCCCCGGATAGCGCCCCGCGCAAAAGCGGCCGACGAAGGCGCCCGCATCGAGTTGCCCCGGCCCCCAGCCGTTTGCCGCGATATACTCCAGCAGAAGCGTGTTGCTGTGGGAGATCTCGGGCCACAGGACCAGGCCGAGGCACTGCGGGTCTTGCGCCGCCTCGCCGATGCGCTCCTGGAGTATCCCGAAGTCCTCGCGGATCTCGCTGTCCGAGGCGAATGCGTGGAAGACGCCAAAGATCCACGGGAATCTCCCGTACGCCCCCCAGTCGCGGTAGGTCTTGCAGTCCAGCAGGTCGGCGGTGTAGTCGAGCAGGATCGTGCGCCGCGGGTCGAACTCGCCGAGGAGGCCACGCACGTCCTCATTCTTCCACTTGAACATCAGGTCCCAGCTCGCGATCAGCAATGGGGCATCGGGATGCCGGCGCCGCAGGACCTCCTGGATCTTCCGGTACGCGTGCAGCTTGCGCTGGAGATTCTCGCGCTCGTCCGCGCCGAAGGTCCTCTCGGCCAGGCCGATGGTGTGGAACATCCGGGGTTCGCCAAACTCGCGGATATGCGTCTCGGTCAACCTCCAGTACGCGTCCCATGCGCGCGCGTCGCCGATGTCCCAGATCGCGGCCGAGGCGAGCCTGTAGCCGGTCTTCTGGTCGCGCGTCACCGGGAAGTCCGGATACTTGTCGTAGAAAGAGCGCGGCGTATGCGAGTACCAGTGCGTGATGGTGCCGGTGTCCTCCGGGTGCAGGAGGCCGCGCTCGCGGGCGTATGCCAGCACCCGCTTGCGCAGCTCGCCGCGATACCTCAATGGCCAGAACGAGGTCCGGTCGTCATAGGAGCGCGGCGCGGCGTCGGGGTCCGCGCCATCCTCCGGCGGGTAGGGCAGATCGAACGCGCGCTGGAACAGGTCGTCGATCCCCGTGCGGAGCATGAAGAGGTTCATGCGCTTCTTGAGGATCCAATCGATCTCCCGCTTCCAATCCTCGAGGTCCCACATCTCCGCATGAAACCGGTGCGGCCCGCGATGCGCGAAGTACCGGAGACCGCGATACTGGAAGTGCGGGCGCTCGGTGATGTCGCACCCGGCCAGGTCGACGCCGGCCCGCTTCGGGATCGCGTCGCCGTCCCAGAAATACTCCGCGCCCGCCCTGCGCCGAAAGAAATCGTAGGCGGCATAGATCGTCGATCGGCCCGACCCGCCGGCCAGCACGAGCAGCGTGCGCCCGCCCTCCGGGACCGACAGTATCCGGTAGTCATCGGTGCCGTACCGGATGCCCAGGCCCCCGATGCGACCCTGCAAAATGAGGCGGTGGACAACGGGGTTCGCCGCATCGGAGCCGATGAGGACGATGTCCCCGCCCGGCATCGCCCCGTCGTCGGGATTGGCGCACGGGATGACCGGGGGCCTCGCGCCGGTGACCTTTTGCCACATGTCGCCAAAGACCCCCGCGGCAACCCCGTACGCCGCCTCGCCAGATTCGGCAACCATCACGCTCGGCACGGCGGGCATGCCGGTCGCCGCGCCCGCAAAACAGAAGACCGACGTCAGGTACAACGCGCGAATGCCCATCGCCTCACCGCTCCGCCCCGGTCCTCCTCTGCAACAGCGCAGTCGTGTAGAACTCATACGATGCCTCCCTGTCGGGGACATCCACGACGTGGACCGTGAACCTCGCAGGCAGCCCGTGCTCCGGCAGGCGCTCCCGGAAATAGGCGGCGTACGCCCGTCCGTATGCCGCACGCAGGCGCTCGACCTCCGCGGCATAGCCCGCCGGATCCGCCAAGGGGCTGGGCGATTTCGGCTGGCAGCCAAAGGCGTGCATCTCGATGAAATCCAGCTCCGCGATCGACTGGCACACGCCCGCCTCCCTGAGCCAGGCCTCCCAGGTCTGGAACACCCGCGGGATCTCCCTATCGGGATCCATCGTCGCCGTGTCCGCCAGCCCGAGGTTGCGCGTCGCCGACTCCCCGCCCGTGAGGCCCGCCAGATAGACGCGGAGATCGCCGTCGGGAAGCGCCTCGGTGACGACGAACGAAAACACGGGTCGCTCCGCGCGATAGTAGTACGTCAGCTTTCCGCGTCGCCTGATGTCGAACGCCATTTGGCCCTCCTTCCGGATGTCATTTTAACCGCATGCCCCCGTCCACGTATACGGTGGTCCCGGTGATGTAATCCGAGGCGGGCGATGCCAGCAGCAGCACGGCCCCCACCACGTCGGACGGATCACCGACGCGGTTGGCCGGAATCTTCCCCAGCACCCGCGACCGTCGAAACGGGTCCGAGATGCGGTCGCGGGTCTCGTCAGTGAGGATGGCGCCGGGCGAAACGCAGTTCACCTGGATCCCCTTCTCGGCAAGCTCCAGGGCGAGCGACTTCGTCAGCATGACCAGCCCGGCCTTCGTGATGTTGTAGACCGAGTTGTCGGCCATCGGCCGCTCGTCATGCACGCTGGATATGTTGATGATCTTGCCCGAGCGCTGCGCCGCCATCACGCGCGCGGCCGCCTGGGACAGAAAATAGACGCCCTTGAGATTCACATCCACGGTCCTGCCCCACGCGTCGGGCGTCGCATCCAAGAAAGACTCGCGCTTCGTCACCGCCGCGTTGTTGACCAGGATGTCGATCCGCCCGAAGGCCTCGCGGGCCGCCCCCACGATGCGCCCGTGCTGCGCCAGGTCCCCCACGTCGGCCCGCATCTCGATCGCCCGCCCGCCCGCGGCGCCGATCTCGGCCACGACCTTGGCGGCCGCCTCCCGATTCGCGGCATAGTTCACCACGACGGCGGCCCCGGCGCGCGCCAGGCCCAGCGCGATGGCGCCGCCGATGCCGCGCGATCCTCCGGTCACGATCGCGACCCGGCCTCTGAGATCAAACGGGGCCCCTTCGTTCATAGCCTAGGAATCGGTCCGCCGGACACACCGGATGCGCGAAAATCCCGCCGCGCGCCGCGGCGCCCGTACTCCCGCGCGCGCCATGTCTTCCGCGGTATCACGTGCCACCGACAATCGGGTACCACTCCGGTCGCCGCGGGTCCTGGTGGAACCTCGCGTAGTAATCGCCCTTCTCCTCGAAGTATTTCTCGTAGCGCCGCATCTTCTCCTCGTCCAGCGTCACCCCGAGGCCGGGGCCCGTCGGCACCGCGATCTTGCCATCCGCGTATTTCATGGGGCCGCCCTCGATGATGTCATCGGTGAGAAAGTGGTAGTGCGCGTCGCCCGCGAAATGCATCTCGGGTATGGTCGCGGCGGTGTGCAGCATCGCGGCCAGCTCGATCCCAAACTCCGCGCCGCTGTGCATGGCGACGCCGAGGTTGAAGGTGCGGCAGACGGCGGCGAGGTCCTTCACGCCGCGCGGCCCCTCCCAGTAGTGGATGTCCGTCAGCACGATATCCACCGCGCCCAGGCGGATCGCCGGCCCGAGGTCGTCGAACTTGTTCGGGTACATGTTGGTCGCGATCGGGATCCGGATGGCCTTGCGGACCGCGGCATTGCCCTCCAGCCCCCACGCGGGATCCTCGAAGTACTCCAGCCCCAATGGCTCGAGCCGCTGGCCGATCCGCGTCGCGGTCGCCACCGACCACGTCCCGTTCGGGTCGATCCGCAGCCCGAAGCCAGGACCCAGCCGCTCGCGGCACAATTCCAGGACGCGCGCCTCCTCGTCGGGCGGCATCACCCCCGCCTTCAATTTCATCGCCTTGACCCCCAGAGTCTCGTGCAACTCCTCGCAGAGATCGGCCATGTCCTCCGCGCGCGCGTCGTCGCCGCCGCCGGGCCGATCGTAGCGCCAGAACAGATACGCGATCATGGGCACCGCGTCGCGCACCCGCCCGCCCAGCAGGTCGGACAGCGACCGACCGCAGGCCTTGCCCTGGATGTCCAGGCACGCCATCTCGAGCGCCGCGTACAGCCGGGCGTTGGACAGGTAATATATGCTCCTGAGCGTCTTGAGCTTGATCTCCTCCAGCCGGAAGGGGTCCATGCCCAGGATGCGCGGCTTCAGCTTGAGGATGGCCCCGCGCTGGTCGCCTCCCCCCACCTCCCCGAGCCCAACAATGCCCTCGTCGGTGACAAGCTCGATGACCGTCCTCAGAAAATACCCCGGATGGACCCCGGTGTTGTGCCTCAGCTGGGCGTTCAGCGGTATGGCCACCGTCCTGACCTTCACGTCGATGATCTTCATCCTCTACTCCTTGCTCTGTGGTGCGATTTCTTACAGCCGGGATCCCTCGCCCCGGTCCCGGCCTTGAGCCGCCGCCGCAATATCGCCAGTTCGCTGGTCAGCGCGCCGGCCAGCCGGGGCAAATTCTGCCGCGTGACCTCCTGCGGGAACCCGACCAGTGTCATGGCCCCACACGTGGCCCCATCGCCGTCGGCCACCGGCGCCGATACCGCGTGGCAGTTTGTCCGGTAACCGCCAAAGTCCCATGCGAAGCCCTTGGCCCGCACCTGCCGGATCCGCCTCCACACATCCTCCGGACGCTGGTGCTCCCAGCACTCCGACGGCGCCCGCGCCAGGATGCCATCGACCTCCTCCTTCCCCATGGACGAAAGCAGTACCGCGCCAGACGACCCGAGGGACAGATGGAAGGCCGCGCCAATGCGCACCGCGATGTGCGCCGCCTGCGGCGACTCCTGCCGCGCCACCGTCACCGCGTGATCCCCCCGCCGCACCGATAATTTCGCCGTGAGCCCCGTCCCGGTCGCCAGCGCCTCGAGCTCGGGCCGCACCGCCACCACCAGGCCCTCGACCGACCGCAGCGGCTCCACCAGCGGCAGCAGACCCAGCGAAACCTCGTGCCCCCCATCCTCCAGGGCCCGCACCAGATCCCGGGCGATCAGGGACCGCAGGATCCGATAGCAGCTCGTCCTCGGGATCCTCAGCGAGTCCGCCAGCCCGCGAATCGTCGTGTCCGACCCGGCCCGCGCGATCAGGGCGAGCATGTCCGCCGCCTTCAAAACGGCCGGCACCGTGTGCCGCATCGGGGAATCCGCCGTGTCCACGCGACCACAGTGCGGCGCCCGCGGCGGCACCGTCAACGCTAATTTTGAACTGTCATGATTCAAATATGAATGATGTCTGGTGGCCGGAACGCGGGCCCGGGGGCGCGCCACCGCAGTTTGCGCTCGGCCCGGTGCTCGCGTATAGATGTCGGCCATGAGCAAGCGCCGCGTCCCCCCACCGAGGATCGAACAGCCCGCCCCGCGCCCCGGCCCCGCCAAGCTCCTGGCGGCCAACCGGAGCGAGATCGCGATCCGGATCTTCCGGGCGGCGGCCGAGCTGGGGCTGAGGACCGTCGCGATCTACGCGCAAGAGGACCGGTTCTCGGTGCACCGCTTCAAGGCCGACGAGGCGTATCTCGTGGGCAAGGGCCAGGGCCCGGTCGGGGCGTACCTCGACATCCCCGGCATCGTGACGCTGGCCAAGGAGAAGGGCATCGGGCTGATCCATCCCGGATACGGATTCCTCTCGGAGAACGCCGCCTTCGCGCGCGCGTGCGCCGCGGCGGGGATCACCTTCGTGGGCCCGCGGCCCGAGTTGCTGGAACTCATGGGCGACAAGGTCGCCGCGCGCGCCGTGGCGCACGGGGTCGGCATCCCGACCCTCCCGGGCACGGACGAGCCGATCGCGGAGCGCGCCGATGCGCTGCGCATCGCGAAGTCCATCGGCTTCCCCCTGATCATCAAGGCGGCCTTCGGCGGCGGCGGGCGCGGCATGCGCGTCGTGGAGAAGGAGGCCGACCTGCCGCGCCTGCTGGACGAGGCCCGCGGCGAGGCCGGCAGGGCCTTCGGCAACCCCGCCGTCTTCCTCGAGAAGTACATCCGCCGCGCGAAGCACCTCGAGGTCCAGGTGATCGGCGACCGGCACGGGAACGTGCTGCACCTGCACGAGCGCGACTGCTCGGTGCAGCGGCGCCACCAGAAGGTCATCGAGTTCGCCCCGTCGGTGGGCATCCCCGCATCCGTCGTCGGGGAACTCTGCGACGCATCGGCGCGCCTGGCGCGCGAGGTCCGATACGACAACGCGGGGACGGTCGAGTTCCTGATCGACGTGGATCGCAACGAGTGGTTCTTCATCGAGATGAACCCCCGCATCCAGGTCGAGCACACGGTGACCGAGCAGATCACCGGCGTCGACCTGGTCCGCTCGCAGATCCTCGTCGCGCAGGGCCACTCCCTCCACGGCGCGGAGGTCGGCCTGCCGCGGCAGGCCGCCGTCCCCCGCAACGGATTCGCGGTCCAGTGCCGGGTCACGACCGAGGATCCCGCGAACCGCTTCACCCCGGACTACGGCAAGATCGTCGCCTATCGCTCCCCCGCCGGCCTCGGCATCCGCCTCGACGGCGGCATGGGCGACACCGGCAGCGTCATCACCCCGTTCTTCGACTCGTTGCTGGTGAAGCTCACGGCGTTCGGCCCGACGCTCGACGGCGCGCTGCACCGCATGGATCGCGCGCTGCGCGAGTTCCGCATCCGCGGCGTCAAGACGAACATCCCGTTTCTCGAGAACGTCATCGCCCACCCCGAGTTCCGCGCCGGCAAGGCCACCACGACGCTCATCGACACGACGCCCGAGCTGTTCGAATTCAGGCCGCGCCGCGACCGCGCCACCAAACTGCTCTCGTTCCTGGGCAACGTGATCGTCAACGGCAACCCGCATGCCAAGGGGCACCGCCCCGCCGAACCCTTCCCGCCGGCGCGCGTCCCAGCCTACGACCATCGCCAGGCGCCCCCGCCCGGCACCCGCCAGCTGCTGCTGGAGCTCGGGCCCAAGAAATTCGCGGAATGGACCCTGAAACAGCGCCGGCTGCTGGTGACCGACACGACGTTCCGCGACGCGCACCAGTCCCTGCTCGCGACCCGGGTGCGCAGCTACGACATGCTCGCCGCCGCCGGCGCGGTGTCCCGCCGCCTGCCCGGCCTGTTCAGCCTGGAGATGTGGGGCGGCGCGACATTCGACACCGCGATGCGATTCCTGCGCGAGGACCCCTGGCAGCGCCTGAGCCAACTGCGCGAGGCCGTGCCCAACATCTGCTTCCAGATGCTGCTGCGCGGCGCCAACGCGGTCGGCTACACGAACTATCCCGACAACGTCGTCAGGGGCTTCGTGCGCCACGCCGCCGCCACCGGGATCGACATCTTCCGGGTGTTCGACTCGCTGAATTACCTCCCGAACCTCCGCCCCGCCATGGACGCCGTGCGCTCCACCCACGCGATCTGCGAGGCGGCCATCTGCTACACCGGCGACATCCTCGACCCGGGGCGCGACAAGTACTCGCTCAAGTACTACGTCAAACTCGCGAGGGAACTGGAGCGCATGGGGGCGCACTTCCTGGCGATCAAAGACATGGCCGGGCTCTGCAAGCCCTATGCGGCAAAGGCCCTGGTCCGCGCGCTCAAGGGCGCCGTCGGCGTGCCCGTCCACTTACACACCCACGACACCAGCGGCGTGAACGCCGCCTCCGTCCTCCAGGCCGCCGACGCCGGCGCCGACGTCGCCGATCTCGCGATCGCGTCGCTGTCCGGTTCCACGAGCCAGCCCAACCTCAACTCGGTCGTGGCCGCGCTCCTGCACACCCCGCGCGACACGCGCCTGGACCTCGCGGCCCTCAATGAGCTGTCCGACTACTGGGAGGACGTCCGCGACTTCTACGCCCCCTTCGACACGGCCCCCGCGACCGGCAGCGCCGAGGTCTACGACCACGAGATGCCCGGCGGCCAATTCACGAACCTGAAGGAGCAGGCGGCCAGCATGGGCCTGGCCAACCACTGGCCCGAGATCGCCCGCACCTACGCGGAGGTCAACGCCCTCTTCGGCGACATCGTCAAGGTCACCCCCTCCTCCAAGGTCGTCGGCGACATGACCATGTTCCTCGTCACCCGCGGCATCAAGCCCGCGGACGTCCTCAACCTCGAGCCCGGGGCCACGCCCTTCCCGGAATCGGTCGTCGACATGCTCGCCGGCGGCCTCGGCATCCCCATGGGCGGCTGGCCCAAGAAACTCCAGCGCGTCGTGCTCGGCAAACGCAAGCCCCTCCGCGGCCGCCCCGGCGCCAGCCTCAAACCCCTCGATCTCGCCAGGTCCCGGCGCGAGCTGTCCACCCAGCTCCGCCACCCGGCCACCGACGACGATCTCTTTTCCCACCTGATGTACCCGGCGGTCTTTTCCGAATTCGCGCGCTACACCAAGGATTTCGGCGACGTGTCCGTCCTGCCCACCCCCGCCTTCTTCTATGGCCTGAAACAGGGCGAGGAGATATCCGTCGACATCGAGGAGGGCAAGACACTCTTCATCAAGCTCGTCAACGTGGGCCCGCCCGACAAGGACGGCCACCGCATCGTCGGCTTCGAGCTCAACGGCGTGCCGCGCGAGATCTCGATCACCGACAAATCGGTCCAGCCCACGACCAAGGCGCGCCTCAAGGCCGAGCCCACCGACCCCCTCCAGGTCGGCGCCCCCATCCCCGGCATGGTCAGCGCCATCGCCGTCTCCGTCGGCCATCGCATCGCCCGGGGCGACAAACTCCTCACCATCGAGGCCATGAAGATGGCCACCAACATCCAGGCCCCGCAGGACGGCGTCGTCGAGGAGATCGCCGTCGCCGTCGGCGATACCGTCGAGAGCAAGGACCTCCTCCTCCGCCTCAGGGCGGGCTGACTCGAAAATACCGTCGGCCCGCTCATAGCGGCCCGGGGACGGTCCGCTTTGCACCGGGGGAGGAGCAGGGATTTTCATTCTCCGGCGGTCCGGCGGCTGCCGGATGGGATCTGGGTCGATCAAAATTCGCCGCAGCGCTTCCCGTAGCCGAACGCGCAAGCGTTTGGCCGCCAATCGCCCGGGGCGATCGGCCACATTCTCTACCCCAGCGGTACCCCGCCGCGGGCATGGCGTCTGACATGACCTTAGCCTGCATATTTCACGCGCATGCGCGAAATATGCAGGCTCAAACCACCGATATCGCGAAGGCCGGCGATAACGCACGCCGGTTCATGTGCTTGCGAGCTCTGGGGTAGCCGAGGTGAGGGGGCGGACGCGCGCCACCCCGGGGCCTCAGCATCCTCGACGAAAAAAATCACCCGGGCGCGGGGGCGGCTATCCGCCCAGCGACCACGGGGCGCGGTATGGCCGACCCAGCATGCGGTTGGCCGCGTCATCGTTCGTGAATCGCTCGGCCACGGGATCCCAGCACAGCCTGCGCTTCAGGCGCATGGCGATGTTCCCGATGTGGCAGAGGGAGGCCGAACGGTGACCCACCTCGGCGGGCGCCAGCGGCTCCCGTCTCGACCGCACGCAGTCCAGGAAATTGCGGAAATGGTTGGTGCCCGTCCCGAGGCGGATCTGGCCGGGACCGATGGTCGCGGTCCTCAGGGAGGGCGGATCGCACAGGAGCCCGGATGTCCAGTAACCGGTCTGCACGAAACCCTCGGTGCCCTCCAAGCGGAAAGCGAGTGGCTCGTCGGTCTGCACGCACTCCAGTTCGACGCCATCCGCATAGCGCCCGCGGAAGTGCACCTTCGTGGCGACATTGAAGAGTCCATCGGTGGGCCATTCGCTGCCCGCGTCCTCGACCTCGACGGGGCCGGATCGGTCCGTGCCGTGGGCCCACTGGACCAAGTCGAGCGAGTGGGCGCCGGTGTTGGTGACCTGGCCGCCGGAGTAGTCCAGGATGAAACGGAAGTTATACAGGCACCTGTCCTTGTGATACGGCTCCCAAGGCGCGGGTCCCAGCCACATGTCGTAGTCGAAACCCTCGGGCACGGGGGTCGGTGTCCACGCGCCGGTGGGACCGGCCTTGTTCCAGCCGGGGACATAGGCGACCATGCGCTTCAGCCTGCCCAGGTGCCCGTTGCGGGCCAGTTCGCACACGAACCTGAGACGCGGCGAGGAGCGGTGATGGCTGCCGGTCTGCAGGACCACGCCGTGGCGCCGCACGGCATCGGCCATCGCGCGACCCTCCTCCACCGTGAGGCTCAGGGGCTTCTCGCAATAGATATCCTTGCCGGCCCTGGCCGCCATGATCGCCATCGTCGCGTGCCAGTGGTCCGGGGTGACGATCGCGACGACGTCCACGTCCTCGCGCGCCAAGACCTCGCGGAAATCGCGGTAGGCATCGCAGCCGGCGAACGTCCCCGCCCGCCGCTGGTCGGCGTAGTGCTTTTCCACCATCTCGCGCACGGGTTCGCGCCCGAGGAACTGCTTGTCGGTCTTGTAGCCATAGCTGGCGCGGTTGACATCGCAGACGGCGACGACTTGGACATCCGGCTCCGCGAGAAAGGCCCGCGTGTCTTGCGATCCCTGATTGCCCGTCCCGATCATGGCGACATGGATCCGGTTGCTCGGGGGCACGGCGCGGCCCGCCGATGGAAGAAAGATGGGCGCGGCCACCGCCGCGCCCGCGGACCTGATGAATCCTCGGCGCGTGAGGTTAACGGAATGATTCACGGTGTGGTTCTCCTATCGCTCTCGAACAGCGCGCCCCCGTGGGCAAAACCAGCCCAAGTCGCCCTCCGGGAAACTGCCGGCCCCGTCATGAAGCCGTCCCACCATGAGATAGCGTAGCCGGCCGGCCACCAGAGGTCGAGCGACAATGACGCCGGCCCCCACCCCCGGGGGCTATCCACGGCGTGACGGCCGTGGCTGCATCGGGAACTTTCGAGCGGGCGCGCGGACCTTGACGGGTGGCCTCAAAACCGGTATACAGGTTCGATGCGTCAGAATACCGCGAAGTGCCGCCGACGGGCGCGATCCGCGGGCGATCTGGCGGGGTTGGCGTATCGGCAATTGCAGGAGCGGCTGTGGAGCGGGGCGCTGGGGCCGGGGGCGAAGGTATCGGAGACGCGGCTGGCGAAGGAATTGGGGATGAGCCGGACGCCGGTGCGGGAGGCGATCGCGCGCCTGGAGCGCGAGGGGGTGATGCAACAGGTGGCCTCGAGCGGGACTTTCGTGCGGCGGCCGGATCGTCTGGCGATCGTGGAGGCGTACGAGGTGCGGATCGCGATCGAGTGTTTTGCGGTGCAGAAGGCGGCGCTGCGGATGAAGCCGGCGGAGGTCCGCGCGCTGCGGGGCCACTGTGATCGGATGCTCGCGGCGATCCGGGAATTCCGCGATTCGGGGGCGCGGGTGATGGGTGGGGAGCCGCTCGCCCTCTATCAGGCCGCGGACCTGGGCTTCCATTTCATGCTGGTGGAGGCCGCGGCGAACCGTCGGGCGCTGGATATTTTCCGCGACGTGAACCTGTTGAATTACATTTTTGGCTGCCGGAGCCACGAGCGGGACCTGCATCACGTGGCCTGGGTCTGGCTGGGGCACGCCCGCGTGGCCGGGGCGATCCGGCGGCGTGACCCGGGCGCGGCAGTACGCGCCCTGGAGCGCCACATGCGATCGAGCATGGGGGCAGCGCTGCAGGCCTACGACGAGCGGCTCGCGGGGCGCGGGCGAGCGGGCGATCACGGGGCGATGACTGCATCGACGCATTGCAGGGATAGCTCGAAGATTCGGGATGTGGCCGAACGCCCGCGGCGTTTGGCCCGCGCCACCAGGACCGTCGGCCAAACGCTTGCGCGTTCGGCTACATTATCCCCGCCGGTGGGGCCGCCCTCGGCCGGCATGATTTCTGACCCGCGTTCTAATCCACAAGGAAACCGGAGCAACCCATGAGATCCCACATCCTCGCCACCCTCCTGATCGTCGCGCCCCTCACCGCGACCGCCGAAGAACAGGTCTTCCTCGCGCCGCCGCAGTACGTCGGCCCGCCGCAGGCGCAACACGGGGTGACGAACCGCGCGTTCCAGGGCATCCCGAGCATGGCGGTGACGCCCGGCGGTCGCCTCTGGGCGAACTGGTACGCGGGGGTGACCCCCAACGAGGACCAGAACAACTACGTGGTGCTGAGCACCAGCGGCGACGGGGGCACGACCTGGCGGGAGGTGCTCGTCATCGACCCCGATGGCGAAGGGCCCGTGCGCACCTTCGACCCCGAGTTGTGGGCGGCGCCCGACGGCAAATTGCGCGTGTTCTGGGCGCAGACCATCGGCCACGAGTCCACCGTCGGCGGGGTATGGTGCATCGAGACCGCCGAACCGGAATCCGCGAACCCCTCGTGGGGCAAGCCAACGCGCATCACCGACGGCGTGATGATGTGCAAGCCGATCGTCCTCTCGACGGGCGAATGGGTGCTGCCCGCCTCCACCTGGCGCCAGACCGACCACAGCGCCAAGATGGTCGTCTCCACGGATAAGGGCCAGACGTGGTCGATCCGCGGCGCCTGCAACGTGCCTGTCGACGCGCGCCAGTTCGACGAGCACATGTTTGTGGAGCGCAAGGACCGCTCGCTCTGGCTGCTGGTCCGCACGAAGTACGGCATCGGCGAGAGCGTCTCGGCGGATCGCGGCGCCACGTGGCCCGAGCTGGCGCCCTCGTCCATCGCCCACCCCAGCGCGCGATTCTTCATCACGCGCCTGAATTCCGGCAACCTCCTCCTGGTCAAGCATGGCCCCATCGCGGAGAAGATCGGGCGCTCGCACCTGACCGCCTTCATCTCCGCCGACGATGGAAAGACCTGGGGCGGCGGCCTCCTCCTCGACGAGCGCAACGGCGTCTCCTATCCCGATGGCCAGCAGACCGCCGATGGCCTGATCCGCATCATCTACGACTACAGCCGCACCGCCGACCGGCACATCCTCATGGCGAGCTTCCGCGAGGAGGACGCCGCCGCGGGGAAGGACGCCACGGGCGCCGTCCGGTTGCGGCAATTGGTCAGCCAGGCCTCGGGCGGGCGGGAGAAACCGAAAACATCGACACCCCCAGAGCCCGCGATGGGCGGAGATCTTCTCAAGGGCTTCGTCCACCCACCGGTCGTCTTTGACCCCGGCCCCGAGCACGGTCCCGACAGGCGCAACTATCAAGGCATCCCGACCATCGAGCGCGCGCCGGAGGGGCGGCTCTGGGCGTCGTGGTACGCCGGCAAGGTCTGGGAGGACCAATACAACTACGTGCTGGCGGCCACCAGCGGCGACAACGGCAAGACGTGGAGCGACCCGAAACTCGTCATCGATCCAGACGGCGACGGGCCAAAGCGCGCCGCCGATCCCTGCCTCTGGCTCGACCCCTCGGGCACGCTTTGGCTCTTCTGGTGGATGAATGGCGACGGCCTCACCGCCACCATGGCCATGACGTGCGAGAACCCCGATGCCGAAAACCCCAAATGGTCTAAACCCAACGCGCTCTTCCCGGGCGTCATGCTCAACAAGCCCACCGTGCTGCAGAATGGCGACTGGCTCATGCCCGCGGCAATCTGGAACCGCGACGACAGCGCCGGCGTCATGATCTCTAAAGACCGGGGAAAGAGTTTCATCCTCCTCGGCGCCGCGAACATCCCGCCCGAGCGGCGCAACTGCGACGAGCACATGATCGTGGAACGCAAGGACGGCTCCCTGATGATGCTCGTGCGCACGGCGGAGCACGGCATCGGGCGGTCGATCTCGCGCGACGGCGGGCGCACGTGGTCCCAAGTCGAGGATTACCTCCCGCATGCCACGTCCCGGTTCTTCCTCCGCCGCCTCGCCTCCGGCAACCTGTTGCTGATCAAACACGGGCCGATCGACAGCCGCATCGATCGCTCCGCGTTGACCGCGTACCTCTCGGAGGACGACGGCGAGACTTGGAAGGGCGGGCTCCTGATCGACGAGCGAAAGAACGTCTCTTATCCCGATGGCGCGCAGGGGCCGGACGGCGGGATCTATGCCATCTACGACTGGGAGCGCGGGCGCGACAAGCACATCCTCATGGCCGCCTTCACCGAGGCCGATGTCCGATCCGGTTCCTTCTCCCCTGGGGGCCGCCAGCGCATCCTGATCAACTTCGCCACCGGCATCAATCCCAGGATCGCCGAGGCCGATAAGAAGCGCGCGATCGATCTGGACACGAACGCGGACGCCGCGCCATTCGTCCCCGGACCCAGGGCCAAGAT
>JADLBR010000293.1 GCA_020847615.1 Verrucomicrobiia bacterium | reverse complement strand
TCTCTTGGGCGATCTCCATGAACATCTCCATCTCCCCCCTCGGGCCCCCGCCCGTCATCCCGCGCCCCTCCTCGCGCATCTTCTTGCGCGCGTCCTCGATCTTCTCCCGGAACTCATTGACCTGTTGCTGGGTGAGCGGCTTGGTGTATTTGCCCACGCCCGCCTTCACCCCCGCGCCCGAGACGTAGACCGCGCTGGCGCCTTCCAGAAACTGGCCGCCAATCGTGATCTCGACCGCCGATCCGCTCTTCCCACCGGCCGGATATATATACCCGATGTGCGGGTCCCTCGGGCCCATGGGCGGCCGCTGGCCCATGGCCATTGGCACCCACGCGGCACACGCCAGGAAACCCACCGCCAACCGTCGCCCGATCATCTTCATCTCAACCTCCCTCGCCTACATGATCTCGCGCAGTTTGCCCCCCGACTTGAAGCCGTCTTTCGCCGACGGCAGCAGCCGCACCGCGAAACCCTGCGGATGCTGAAGGGTCGCCTCGGGATCGATCCCCAGCAGCTGATACATGCTCGCGATCATGTCCACCGGATGCACCGGGCGCTCCTTGACCGCCTCGCCCTTCGCATCCGACGACCCCACGACGCGCCCGCCACGGAAGCCCCCGCCGGCCACCACCGCCGAGAACACCTCCCCGTAGTGCCCGCGCCCGCCATTCCACGGCGGTTCCCACTGCACCTTGGGCGTCCGGCCAAACTCGCCGCTGCACCATACGATCGTGCTGTCCAGCAGACCGCGATCCGAGAGGTCCTGCAGCAGCGATGCCATGCCCTTGTCGAACTCGGGCAACTTCCGCCGCATGATCTGGAAGTGCTGCTTGTGGGTATCCCACCCCTTGTAGTTGATCGTGACATAGCGAACCCCGTTCTCGATCAGCCGGCGCGCCATCAGGCACGACTGCCCAAAGGTGTTTCGCCCGTAGCGCTCCCGCAGGTCGTCCTTCTCCTGCGCCAGATCGAACACCTTCGCCCCGTTGCCCAAGATCAGATCGTACGCATCCTCCTGCGCCTTCTTGAGCGCGGCGATCTGCGGGTCGCCCCCGGCCGTTCCCTCGAGCGTGCCCAGCTTCTCGAGAAGGCCCCGGCGGCCCACCTGGCGCTCGTCCGATATGCCCTCCGCCACGACGCCCTCCACCATGAAGCGCCGCTGCCCCGGATCGCCGCCCGTGGCAAACGGCTTGTGCTTGGAACCCAGGAAACCCGCCTCGGAAAATCGGCCCAGCGGCTCGGTCAGCACCACGTAGGGCGGGATCAGACCCTTGTAGCCCGCGTCATATCCCTTGAAGAGCGAGACCACCGCGCCCACGCACGGATGGACGACGCGGTCGCCCGACTCCCGCCCGGTCTGGACCATGTACGTCGCGGTCTCGTGCGCGTTCACCCCGTGCGTCATGCCGCGGATGATCGAGTACTTGTCCGCCTGTTTTGCAAGCTCCGGCAAAAGCTCCCCGATCTGGATCCCCTCAACGTTGGTCGGTATCGCCTTGGCCAGCTGCCCACAGTAGTCGTACCCGGCCTCCGGCTTGGGATCGAACGTGTCCAGGTGGGACATCCCCCCCCAGAGCCAGACCTGGATCACCGCCTTCGCCTTCGCCGGGTTGCTCGCCACGACCGCCCCCTGGCCCGCGCGCGCACCCAGCAGCATCCCCGCCGTCGCACACAGCCCGCCTCGCAGCACCGCCCGCCGCGAGAGCGCGTGCCCGATCTCGGATCCCGATATCGTTTCCATGACCTCCACCTTCCTTCCTGATTCCGCAGCCACTCAATGCCTGCACAAAAACTCCGCGCTGTTGATCAGCGCCCAGGCCAAATCCACGTACGCCTCCTGCCGGGACACTTTCCCGGACTCGAAATATTGCCGCACCTCGCCCATCTCCTCCCGCGTCGGCGGCCGCGAGAGGATCGCCAGATAGGCCCGGTTCACCGCGTCCTCCGGGCTCGATGCCGACCAGATCAGCGACCGCAGCTTCTCCCCGCCCTCGATCTTCTTGCGGACGTGCGACGAATTCAGCATGTGCAGCCCCTGCGCCGCCGTCGGACGGTTGTTCCTCTCCGACTCCACCCCGGTGTCCCTGGCCGGTCGCCCGAACATCTCCAGGAACGGGCTCGTCACGCTGCCGTCCGCCAGCGCGATCGAGCGCTGGTCCTCGGGGATGAACGTGAAGGGCTCTGGTATCGGGCTCGAGTATTCCTCGGTCGTGCCCGTGATCTGGCACAGCGCGTCGATCAGCACCTCGGCGTCCAGCCGCCGCATCGGATAAAAGGCAAAGTTCGCCTCGGCCTCCGGCCTGTCGCTGGGCCGGATCGAGGAGAGCTGGTACACTCTGGAGTTCAGGATCACCCGGAAGAGGTGCTTCATGTCGTACTTCGCCCCCACCAGTTCCTCGGACAACCAGGCGAGCAACTCGGGATTGACCGGGGGGTTATCGGGCCGAATGTCGTCGGGCTCATGGATGATCCCCCTCCCCATGAGCCAGGCCCACGCCCGGTTCGCCATATTGCGCGCGAACCAGGGGTTCCCCGGGCTGATCAGCCAGTCCGCGAAGACTTCCCTCGGATCGGTGTCCGGCGGAATGGTCGCCGCCTTGCCGTCGGGAAAGGCCGCGGCCCCCAGTCGCGCGTTCGGCCCACCGGGGGCCGCTTGCGCGGGATCGAAGAAGACGATCTCCTCCTTCCACTCCAGCGTGCTCTTGTAGCCCAGTTGCGAAAAGAATGCCGCCATCCCCGCCAGCCGCTCGGGCTGCCATTTTTCGGCCCGCTCCCCCATGAATGTCAGCGCCACCGCCTGCGCGATCGCCCTGGGTTCCTTGCTCTGCAGGGCCCGGTAAAAATTGACCTGCGGATTCTTGAAGTTGCTCCCGCTGGCCGTGAGCAGCTCGCGCGCGAACCGGTCGCACGGGACGTTGTCCCGCACCGACGTCCGGATCCATCGGGCGTACGCCTGCACCGCATTCGGCCACAGGTTGATCGGAAACTCCGCCTTCACCCGCAGCAGGTCGCCCCACCGCATCGCCCAATAGTCCGCGAACTCTTCCCGGCCCAGGAGATGCTCGATCAGCGCCCGCCGCTTGTCGGGATTCGTGTCCTTGAGAAAATCGTGGGACTCCTTCGGGCTGGGCAGCGTCCCGATCACATCCAGATACGCCCTCCGGACAAATACGCTGTCGGAACACAGGAGGGCGGGCTCAATCCCCAACTGCGCCAGCCGAGCAAAGACCAGTTCGTCGATCCTGCAGGCCGGCGCCACGGGACCGCCCTGCTCATAGGGGCGAACCGGTTCTCTGCTCGCCGCCGCGGCCAGCGTCACCCAAAGAAATCCGGCCATCAGGGCCACTCTCATCCCTCAATCTAACCCCGAATCGGTCCAGAAGTTACGCGGGCCAACCGGGACGCCGAACGCCCGACGCGCCGCCGATCGCGCCCCGCGATGGGCCCCAGCCCGCCATGGGCCATCCGCCGAATTTTGTCTCGCCCGCCGCGCACCCCCGCGACAAGAATGACGGACACCTGACGGCCCCATGAAGAACCTCACCGCGCCCCTCCTGCTGGTCCTCCCCACCCTCCTGGCCGCCGAACCGCCGCCAAAACCCAACATGGTGGTTATCATCGCCGATGACCTCGGCTACGCGGACGTCGGCTTCAACGGCGGCAAAGAGATCGCCACGCCCCGGATCGACGGCATCGCCTCCTCCGGCGCCCGCCTCGCGCAGTTTTACGTTCAACCGCTCTGCTCGCCCACCCGCGCCGCCTTCCTGACCGGCCGCTACCCCATGCGCTACGGCCTCCAGGTCGGCGTCATCCGCCCCTGGGAGAATCGCGGCCTGCCCCTGGAGGAGCGCACGCTCCCCGCCGCCCTGAAGGCCGTCGGCTACCAGACCGCCATCGTCGGCAAATGGCACCTGGGCCATAACCAGCCCGCCTTCCTCCCCACCCGGCGCGGCTTCGATCACCAATACGGCCACTACTGCGGCGCCATCGACTACTTCACCCACGACCGCGACGGCGGTTTCGATTGGCACCGCGACGACCGCGCCTGCCGCGACGAGGGCTACAGCACCCACCTCATCGCCAAGGAGGCATGCCGCATCATCCGCGAGCGCGACAAAACCAAACCCCTGTTCCTCTACGTGCCGTTCAACGCCGTCCACTCGCCACATCAGGTCCCCGACAGCTACAAGAAACCCTACGCCACCCTCAACGAGCCGCGGCGGTCGTACGCCGGCATGCTCGCCGCCATGGACGAGGCCATCGGACAGATCCTCGACGCCCTCGATGCCGAAGGCCTCCGCAAGGACACCCTCATCCTCTTCTCCAGCGACAACGGCGGGCCCAGTCCCGGCAAGGTCACCGACAACGGCCCCCTCCGCGCCGGCAAGGGCACCCTCTACGAGGGCGGCGCCAGGGTCTGCGCCTGCGCCTCCTGGCCCGGCAAGATCCCGCCCGGTATCACCGTCGACCAACCCTTCCACATCGTGGATTGGTACCCCACCCTCCTCCGCCTCGCGGGAGCGCCCATCGAGCAACCGCTTCCGCCCGACGGCCACGACATCTGGCCCGCGCTCGCCTCCGGCGCACCCTCGCCCAGAACGGAAACCCTGATCAATTGCAAACCCGACTCCGGCGCCATCCGCATCGGCGACTGGAAACTCGTCCTGAACGGCGGGCGCTCGTCGGACGAAACCGCCGAATCCGCCCCCAAGAAAACCAAGCGCGGCAAGAGGGCCGCCCCAAAAGACTCCGTCGAACTTTTCAATCTCGCGGAGGACATCGGCGAGAAAACCAACCGCGCCGCCGAGTTGCCCGACAAAGTCCAGGAACTCCGCGCCCGCTACGAGGGCCTCGCCGCCCAGGCTGTCGCCCCGGCCAACACACCCGCGGCCCCGGGCTTCAAAAGCCCCGCGGTGTGGGGCGAACCCTGACCGGGAAATCCCGCATCCCAGCGCGAATCCCGTAGCCGAACGCGCGAGCGTTTGGCCCGCCCCACCGGTTCCGCCCACGACGCGCTGGCGCGCCGACTACCCCGCGAGATACTGCGCCGGGAACTTCCAGGGATCCCGGTACTTCGGGATCGCCATCCTGGCCGCCTCGTCGTCGCCCACGATCTTCTCCGTCTCGGGATCGAAGCGTATCGTGCGCCCCAATTTCAGGGAGAGGAGGCTCAGCACCACCGGCACGTCCACGCGCAAATGATACGTGATCGGGCTGCAGCTCGGCTGAGTCCGCGCCTTCACGCAATCCACCCACTCGATCTCGTGCCCCGGCGACGGCGGGATCTGCTCCGCCACCGGCTTCAGCTCGGCTCCGATGTACAATAGCCGCGCCCCTTTATCGGTAGCCGCTTTCTTGCGCTCCACCACCTCCGGCAAAATCACATCCTTGAGCGCGTCGCCCTCGGGGATGATGCGATGCTCCCCGTAATTCGCGTACATCGTCCCGTTGACACCGTGGAAATAGATCCCCAGCCGGCGCTTCGGAACCGGGTTGCCATGGAGATCGAACCCGTAGCTGTTCGTCAACGACGACATCCACGTCATCGTCATGTTCGGGTACCGCCACAGGACCTCGTGGTGGTCGTACGCGTCCCCGTCATCCTTCAGCACAAAACGCCCGCCCGCGCTGCTGACCTCCGTCGGATACTTTAGGTCCATGGCCCAGATCGGCAGGTCGATGATGTGGGCCGCCATGTTCGGGGTCCATCCGCCGCTGTAGTCCATCCACGAGCCGTGCTCGTACGAACCCTTGGCCAGGATCGCGTGGTACGGGCGCAGCGGCGCGGGACCACACCAGAAATCCCAGTCGAAGCCCTCGGGCGGCTTGACGTCCGGATCGTGCCCCACGCCGCCCTCGCCCTGGTTCATCACGTTGAAGGTGCGCACCACCCCGATCTTGCCCAGGTACCCCGCGCGGATCAGCTCCACCACCCGCCGATAATTCTCGGACGCGTGGATCTGCGTGCCGACCTGGCAGATCCGCCCGTGCCTCTTGACCGCGTTGCGCACCGCCAGGCTCTCGCCCAGGTGGAGCGTCATCGGTTTCTGGAGGTACAGGTCCTTGCCCGCCTCGCACGCCATGATCGCCATCAGCGCGTGCCAGTGCGGCGGCGTCGCGATGATCACCGCGTCGACGTCCTTCCGCGCGAGCACCTCCCGGAAATCCGTGTGCACCTTGCACGTGTCCTTGTGCGCCTCGGCCACCTCCTCGGCCCGCCTCCGGTACACATCGCACGCCCCCACCACCACCACGTCCGGGTGCGCCGCCGCATTCTTGAGATTGCTCCGACCCATGTTGTTGCATCCGATCAGCGCCAGCTGGATCTTGCCGTTGGCCCCCGCCTTCCCCTCCGCCCCGTAGGACCCGGACGCCAGTATCCCCGGGACCGCCAGCCCCGCCGCCGCACCGATAAACCCACGTCGCGATACCGTTAATGGCTCTTGCATAATTCCATATTCTGGACACGGCCCGCACCCGTGTCCACAGAAACGTTTGGCGCGCGCCCCTCCCGATGCCACCATGACCGATGATGTCCGCCCGCGCGCGCTTCGTGCTACTGGTCGCCGCCTACATGGCCGCGCACGTCTGGCTCCGCGTGGCGTCGTCCCCGACGCTCGACCTCGACGAGGCCGAGCAGGTCGTGCTCTCCCAGTGCATCCGGCCCGGCTACGGCACCCAGGCGCCGCTGTTCACCTGGATGCAGACGTGCCTCATCCGTGTCTTTGGGCCAACAGTCTTTCCACTCGCCCTGCTCAAATCCCTGCTGCTCGCCGCGATATTCGCCGCCGCATACGGGATCGCCGGGCACCTCTTTCCCGAGCCACGCCGCGCGCCCGCGGCCGCCTCCCTGTTCCTGCTTCCGTATCTGGTCTACCAATCACTCCGCGACTCCTCCCACTCCATCATCCTGACGCTGGCATCCGCCCTATCCCTCTGGATGATCCTCCGGCTCGCCGTCCGCCGGGACACCGCCGGCTACGTGGGCCTGGGCCTGTGCGTCGCCGCCGGTTGCCTCAGCAAGTATAACTTCGCCCTGTTCCTGATACCGGCCGCCGTGGCGACGCTCGCGGTGCCGGGCTTTCGCGGCATCGCGTTCGACCCGCGCATCCTGATCGCCGCGGCCATCGCCCTCGCCCTCTGCGCGCCGCACGCCCTCTGGCTCTCGGGGCACTTCGATGCGGCCACCGCGGAGTCCATCGAGAAACTGAAGGCCAAGGACCTCTCGGCCCTGCGGAGCCTAGCCAAATTGGCCGAATGCCTCGTCCGTTTCTCGGCCGTGGCCCTGGCCGCGTGCACGATCGCCTTTCCGCGCATCTGGCTGGCGGCATCCGCCGACAACCCCAACCCGCCGTCCCGGTGGTTCGCCTGGTTCCTCGGTTCGGGCCTCGCCGGACTCGGCACCATGATGGTCGCCACCGGCGCGACAGACCTGTCCGAACGATGGCTCCTGCCGCTTCTCTTCTGCCTGCCGATCGCCCTGTATCTCCGAGCCGAAGAGCCGTCCTCGGCCGCCGAGCGCCGATTCGCCTGGTGTATCGGCATCGCCGCGGTCGCCGCCCCCATCGCCCTCGCCGCCCACATCGCGTTCGGGCCCGCCCTCGGCCACCCCATCCGCAAGAGCATCGACTTCTCGCCCATCCGCGCCGCCCGCGACATCGGCCCACCCCCGCGAACCATCCTCGCGCAAAACCTCTTCCTCGGCGGCAACCTCAAACGGCTCTACCCGCGCGCCTCCGTCCATGTGCCCGGGCAGTTCTCCCCGCCCGGGGCAATCCACGGCCCAACCTGGATCGTCTGGCAATCGAGAAGCTCCGGATTTCGCCGAGCGGTCGCCGCCGTCACCGGCGTGCCGTGGGATCGGTTGCGGCCCGAGACCATGGAACTTCCCCATCTCCATGCCGAAGGAACGAACGCCCTGCGCGTCTCCATCGCGACACTTCCCCAAACACCCTGACTTGAAAATAGCCGCAGCGCATCCCGTAGCCGAACGCGTGAGCGTTTGGCCGCCAAGGCCTCACGGCCTCAGCTACATTTTCTGACCCGGTGGTGCCCCGTCTGCGGGGCACGGGTTCTAGCTCGAAGATTGCCGCATCGCCCCCAGTAGCCGAACGCGCGAGCGTTTGATCGCCGCTCGCCTGAGGCGCACGGCTGCGTTTTCGGCTCCTGCAACCGGGCGCCCGCGCGCGGGATCGAGCGATGTATGCGGATGCCGCCTGAAGGCGGCACTACGAGCCCAAAGCCGCGGGAACGTTCGCAGTGCTGCCTTCGGCCCACCCGAAGTGCCACTGGCAGGGCTGACTCGAACATTCGTAGCCACGGTCGCCAGACCGTGGACCCGCGGGCGGATCTAACCATCTCCGGCAGCCGCCGGACCAGATGGGCTACATTTTCATCCCCCGGTGGTGCGCCGCGCGCGGGGCGCGATGTCTGACCACGGCGCAAGAGAATCGCCTTGTCCCGACACCCGCCCTCCTTTTGGCTAGGTTGCAGCGCCCAATAAGGAGCTCCCATGGAACGGCATGCCCGGACCCTAACGCCATTCTTCCCGGCCCTGACCCTCGCCATCCTCGCGCTCGCGTCCCACGCGGCGACCCCGCCCCCAAAGAACATCATCTTCATCCTGAGCGACGACCACCGCTGGGACTGGCTCGGCTTCATGCCCGAGGCCCCCGACTTCCTCGAGACACCCAACCTCGATCGCCTCGCCCGCGAGGGAGCCCACCTCCGCAACGCGTTTGTCAGCACGTCGCTCTGCTCCCCCAGCCGCGCCTCGATCCTCACCGGACAGTACATGCACCACCACGGCGTCGTGGACAACCAGCGCCCCGAACCCTCGGCCATCAGGTTCTTCCCCGAATACCTGCAGGCCCGGGGGATCGAGACGGCGTTCGTCGGCAAGTGGCACATGGGCCACGACAGCGACGAGCCCAGAAAGGGCTTCGGGCACTGGGCCGGATTCCGCGGTCAGGGCGACTACGCCGACCCGACCGTCAACATCAATGGCGCGCGCAGGCAGTTCAAGGGATACAGCACCGACGTGCTGACCGACATCGCCCTCGACTGGTTGCGCGCCCGCGCCGGGAAGCCCGCCTTCCTGTACCTTTCGTTCAAGGCGCCCCATTTCCCCTTCGAGCCCGCCCCTCGCCACCGCGGACGATACGATCGCGCCCCCGTTCGCAGACCGCCCACCATGGCGAACACCGAGGACAATTACGAGGGCCAGCCCCGCTGGATGCGCGAGCGCCGCTACGGCATACACGGCGTCGATCACATGGAGACGGGGCCTTTCGATAACGACCCCGTCCCCTCGTTCGATGATCTCTTCAGGCGCTACAGCGAGGCCGTGCATGGAATCGACGAGAATGTCGGGCGAATACTCAAACACATCGACGGGGCCGATGCCGGTCACTCCACCCTCATCCTCTACATGGGCGACAACGGATTCGCACTGGGGGAGCACGGGTTCTATGACAAGCGCGACGCCTACGAGACCAGCATCCGCGTCCCCATGATCGCCTGGGCCCCCGGGCGTATCCCGCCCGCCGGCGTCGTCACGGGTCTGGTCCAGAACATCGACGTCGCCCCGACCATCCTCGACGCGGCCGGAGCCGCCTCACCCACAGATTCCCCGGCCATGGACGGGCGCTCCTTCTGGCCTCTGCTGCAGGGCCACCCGATACCGTGGCGCGATCACATCCTGTACGAGTACTATTGGGAGTGGAACTTCCCCGCCACGCCCACCACCTTCGCCATCCGGACCGACCGCTGGAAGTACATCCACCACCACGGCATCTGGGACCGAGACGCGTGCTACGATCTCCAGACGGATCCCTCCGAACGCCACAACCTCGTCGCCATCCCCCACTACCAGAGCCAGGTCGCCTCCCTGCGCGCCCGCCTCTTCGACGCGCTCGAGGCGTCCGGAGGCCTCACCTTGCCCATCTTCCGACCCGCCGGCGAACCCATCCATGACCGCAAGCTCCCACGCTGAACCCGGCCATCTGCCACCCTTGCAACATCTCCACTTCGCGCTCAGATTTACCGCGGTTTTGAAATTGCCCCCCGACCGCCACCCGATGCCGCCCCCGCGAGACCCGCATTTGGACCGATGCCCCCGAGCCTGAAATTCCCCTATACCCCGAACAGCGCCATTCGCGACCCGGCGCGACAGGCCGCCATCTCCGCCGCCATCTACATCGTCTTCTGCGTCGCCTACATTCTCGTCTCCGGATGGATCGCCGCCGCCATCGCCACATCCACCGAAGACCTCCAGCGCATCGAGGCGATCAAGGGCACGGCCTTCATCGTTGTCACCGGCCTCCTCTTCTTCGTCATCATCTACGCCCACCTCAAGCGCATCCGCGCCAGCGAGGCCCAGATCCTCGCCCAGGAGCAGTCCCTCCTCCGCAACCAGCGGCGCTCCATCGCCGCCATGTCGGCCGCGTCGATCGCGCACGATCTCAATAACCTCCTCCTGTCTCTCTCCGGACTCGTCGATGAGCTCAGGAATCACGAGAAACCCGACCCCTTCCTCGTCACCCTCCGCAAGGACATCGAGATCGGCATCGACAAAGTCCTCCACCTCACCGCCCGCGTCGCCTCCGCCGCCAGGGACGTCCTGCCCGAGGAGCGCGCGCACACCGACCTCGCCTCCCTCGCGGGCCAAATCATCGCCCTCTCCCGCAAACACCCCGACGTCAAGCACTGCTCCATCCTCGTCCCGGAGCAGGCCTGCATCAGCGCCACCATCAATCCCACCCTCTTCGAGGAGGCCCTCCTCAACCTCATTCTCAACGCCGCCCAGGCCGCCGGCGAGGGCGGCACCATCGAGGTCCGCATCACCGAAGATAATGGCCGCGCCATCGTCGAGGTCCACGACACCGGCCCCGGCGTCCCAGAGGAGATCCGGGGCCGCATCTTCGACCCCTGCTTCACCACCAAGCCGCGCGGCACCGGCGTCGGCCTCCTCGCCGTGAAGACGTTCGTCGCCTCCCACGGCGGCGATGTCCAGGTCGGTGAGTCCTCCTGGGGCGGCGCCCTCTTCCGCCTTCGGTTCCCCCTCAAACCGCCGAAATAACCGTTCGATAGCCAGTGCCTCACGAGCGTCCCCTCACCGGGACTCAATGGGGTCGGCGGCCACGCGTTCCAGATCCCATCCGCGGCAGGACGGGGCATCAGCGGCGCAAAAAAGATCCGCCCAGATAAGCAAAGAAAGCGACTTGCCCGAGGCGGGACTCGAACCCCCTCGGCGATAGTGACTTATAATGGCCAGTGCCCATCTGGGCACCATTGGAACGACTTGCCAAAGTCGTGATTAACCCTGATTGCGCTGGAAAGGCCCCGATCAAGCCAAAATCTGTCAGGCCCTGACAGTTTTACAATCAGCGTTCCCCGCCTCACCGCGAGAGCAGGACATACGGAAACACGCGCTCTCCCAATTCTCGACCCGGGAAGTGCCGCCGCAACTCGGAAATGACCAGCTCGTAGAACGCCTTCCACTGGTCGGGCCAGATCGTCTGGCAACCCCACGAGGACGGCGAACGGCACGACCCCCGATGGATGTTGATGCCAAACTCGCCTGTCTCCTCGTAGCCACCTCGACCATTGGCGGGATCGCGCAGGACCGTCACTTCCCCCGCTTGGCGGAAAGCCGGATGCCCCGAGGGACTCCCCCACTTGTGCCAACCGGGGCGGTAACGCCACACGCCGGGCTTCAGCGAGGCGAAGGGCTTGCCGATGCCGGGATTCCACCCAGAGCCGACGGGATCGACGTTGCCGTTGAAGGCGGCGAACGCGGTGGGACTCGCCACGATGATGGCGTCGTCGTAGATCCCGCGGTCATTGCCCGGTCGGCCCATGTCGGCGAACCACCCCGGCCAGCCCACCACCGCCACCGGATCGCGCACGCCGCGTTCGAGGAGGATCTCAGCGATCCGCTTCTCCGAGACCTTGGGACGCTGGGAAGGCACGATGGCACCCATGCACTTTCGCGAGTGTCAAAGTGACGGTCTCATTGCTGCAATGGATTCGGGATCTCCACCCGCACCGGGCTGACCCAGGCATCCCGCACGCTGCACTCGAAGGGCTGCATCCGGGCGTGAAGCGGACGGCCCACCTTGGACGCGATGGCGAAATCGATCTCCGAGCAGAACCAGACCTCCCGGCCCTCGCGCTCCCGCTGGAGTTCGGCAGCAGTCCGGTCACGGCGGGCGAGGAACGCCCCAATGCCGGCGTAGTCGTAGCCCTTGCCGTTCTGGGCGGCGGCGAACTCAACGGTCTGGGCCTCGGCGGCAAGATAGGGCAGGTCGATGAAGGTCAGTGCCCTCGCGCGGCAATCGTGCGGCATCGGGTCGCGCCAAACCACCCGATTGATCTCGCCCAGGGCCTCGAGGATCTTCCAGGAGCCGTCCGGCAGCAGGAACGCCGTCTTCACGTGCGCGAAGGAACAGCGTTGCCACCAGCGCAGCGCGGCAGCCGCGGGACCCGACCCCGGCTCAAAGAGGGAGACAATCATCAGGCCTCCCGCGCGGCCTTCTCGATCAGGCCCCAGCCCCAGCCCAAAAGCAACAGGGCCGCCGCCACCCAGGTCTCCTGCTTGGTTGGATCAAGCAGCCCGTGGGCCGCGAGCCACCCTGCGCTGACGGTCAGCGCGTGACGGGAAGACGAGCCAAGGACGGCCTTGGCCTTCGGGCTGGTGAGGATCTTGGCGGCAGCCTTTGCGACGAGCACCCAGTTCATGTCCCTGGGCGGGTGTCAACGGTCATCGAACCCACGAGATCTGCTCGCTAAACGGCAAGATCCGCCCCAGAGTCACCCCGTGCCACGAAGGAAAAACCACTCCATCGGAACACGCCGTCGCTCTCCGGCCATCAAGCTAGGCGACGTACGGTTCACCGACCCGAAGTCCCACCCATACGCACGCTGACCGATGGCAAGAAGCCCGCTCCAGATCAGCGCCCGCTCTTTCGCCTCAAGGACCGAGGCCAAAGACTTCGCCAGAAGCATCATGGCTCGTTATCGGGTGGGTGAAATCATCACCGCTTTTGACGATCTATTTCTGCGCGACCTCGTCGCGATCCATCCCAAGGCGCACCAGAAGATCGGTTGTGGTATTGCTCACTTCACGACGCAGATTGATTCCGTATGGCGCAAAACCAGGCATTTCGTTTTAGTCCGCTCTGACGGCACAGAGACCGACTTCAGCTTTCACACCTGCATTGATGGGAGCAATGACCGACGCGACATCTTCCGCGCCCTGCGCCACGCAATCGCCGACCAAGTGATTTCCTTCCAGCGCGCTGCGTTCACCGGCGAGACGTCCCCGATTTGCCCTTACACGCATGCCGCCCTCACAGTCGAAGACGCGCACGTTGACCACGCGCCGCCCGACACATTCTACACCCTAGCGACACGCTGGATGCAGCAATGTAACCTTTCCGTTTTCGACATCCGCATCGCGGACAGCATCGACAACCTGTGTGTCCGTCCCATGCAAGACCCAATCCAGAAAGCATCGTGGGTCGACTTTCATCATGCTGCTGCTCGTCTGCGGATCATCAGTCGCCCTGCAAATCTGTCGCACGCAAAGCGCGAGTGCCGGATAGCTTGACGGACGCGCAGAAAGCGATCTCTATCTGCTGCCCGAGTGTCGGCAGATGTTATACCAGCCACTTCACCAGCGCCGCGATCAGCACCGGCTGGAGAATGACCAGCGCCCCGGTGGTCAACCAGATCGAGCGCTGGACCGCCTCGACCTTTCGACGAAGCTCCTCGATGGCCCCCCGCGCCCCGTTCTGCTCGGTGGGGCCGAAGGCCCAGACCTCGATGCGCTCGATGCGGCGTAGCACCTCCTCGCGGCAGTGGCTGCAGTCCATGGCCATCTCAGCCTCCCCCGTTGGTCACCGTGACGGACGAGTTCGACGGGAACAGCCTTGAGGCCAGCGCCTCCCATTGCCGCATCGCCCACTCCGGGTAGTGGAGCGGGTCGATCAGCCGCTCTGCCTGCCTGATGTCGCCCGCCAGGATGCCGGCGCTGCTGTGCGGCGTCGCGTTCAGGGAGTCGATCCTCCCACGCGCAAGCGCCCTCCGTCGCAATGCCTCCGGCGCGGCCATGCCCGACGGCAGGAACACCTGCCACGGCGTGTTGGTGACCAGCGGGTCGACGAACTTCGGGAAGCGGTGAGCGGCTCTCGCCACGGCGTTGGTCTCCTGCCCCCGGCACGCGCAGCAGAGGGAGATCACGGCGGTCGCAAGCAAAAGCTCCCTCATTGCCCCGCGGCCTCCTTCGCCACGTAGAGCCGGTACCGCAGTTCCTCGACCCATGGCTTCGCCGCGTCCATGTCCCTCGCACCCTTCATCAGCCCGGCGATCTCCTGCTGTATCTCGAGCAACTGCTCGTTCGGGGCCTCTGTGATCAACCCGTCGAGGAATCGCTTGCGGTACGGCCCGCACGAGAGCCCCTTGCCCTTTGCGGCGTCGAACCAGTCCTCGGCGGCCTTCTTGTCGGCGTGGACGGTGGCGTATCGCGCGATGGCCCTGGCCGCCGAGTCCGTGATTGGCAGTTGAGCGATTTTCGCCTTCGCCTTTGCCTTGTTCTTCGAGGAAGACACGAAGGCCCGGGCGGCGTTCTCCTTGACGGTCGCGTCGGCGTTGCCCGCCGTCAGGGATTCAAGCTTCGACTCCGCGCCCGACACGCCGAGCTCGGTGCCGCGGGCTAGCAACCAGACGCAGGCCGGGCCGACCTCAGTCTCTGAGGCGGAGACGATCTGCCCGACGATGGCGCCGACCCCGATGCCCTCCTTGAGCCTCCGCGCCTTTGCCCCGTCCGCGAGGACGTTCTCGACGCTGTTGGACGCGACGAAGGCCTTCGCCGCATCCTCGATCGCGCTCCCCAATGCCTTCCCCTGCGCGACGAGCGCGAGCGCCAGGAGAGTCAGTGCCGGTTTCATCATGTTCTTCATGGAATGCTCCTCACGGTTGCTGGTGCTGGTTTGTCAAATTCGGATACCACGGGTGCGGCGTGAACCTGTACCTCGGGTCGTAGGTGACCCAGGCCGGGTCGATGCTGCGCCAGTAGGCCCGGCCCTCGACCGCAGTCACCTCGTTGGAAACCTTGTTCTGGCGCAGGTACGCCCAGGACAGGCGGTTTGTCGGGTGGACGATGGCGGTGCAGTGGACCATGACCACCCAGCGCACCACGGGCGGGTTGAGCACTCCGGGCTCCGCGTCGAACTTGTCCTCGATCGAGGCGGTCCCGGTCGGGTCCACCGGGTTGGGGTTCCACACCGAATGGGTGTTGTAGTCGTGGTCGAAGTAGAAGTAGGTGCGGGGATACCAGTTCGTGGCGAACGTCTCCCACGATGGCGTCCCGTTCAGCCTCGGTTCTACCGACGTGTATATGAAGACCTTGGTGGAGTTCCCACCCGGCCAGTCGCTGCGGAAGGCGTTGGTGCTGGCCTTGAGCGTGAAGTCGAACCAGTTGGGGTCGTCATTCGGGATGCTGAACACCGCCCACCAGTTGGTTTCAGGAGAGGCGATCCCGGTGAGCGCGGAGCCGTCGCCCACGAAGTTGCTCGCCGTCACCTGGCCGCGGAACCCGATGTTGGTGACGTTGGCGATGCCCGTCGCCGTATTGACGCTCACGCCTCGCCAGTTGACCACCTGCGCCGTGAGCGCCAGCGCCGCCACCCCCGCGGCCAAGAATAGGAGTTCCCTGCGCATCCTCACTCCCTCAGCGCCCACAGCCCGCGATTGGTCTCGGCGTCGTAGTCCGCCGGCTTGATCAGGTTCACCCCGTCGCAGACGGTGACGCCGGGGTCCGGGTCCTCGATGTATTTATAGAGTGAGGGCGGCCCCTCCCCGGCATCGACGATCAAGAGCGGTTTTCCGTACTCCAGGTGCGCGGTTGGTTGGCCGTCGAGGTCGCTGTTCGCCCCGCCGGTCAGGCCGGTGATCCAGAAGCCGTGCTGCAGGCCGTTGCCGATGTAGCCGAGCTGCGCGGGGGTCTCGGACTCGCCGCGCGCGTGGTCGTTGTAGACCCGGCACTTGAGGTTCATCGACGAGAGCTTTTGGCCGCTCACGGTGACCTCGATGTCCAGCTCGATGTCGATGTAGGGCAGCTCCGCCCCGGTCCCCTTGCCGATGGCCGCGTTGATGCCGACGGTCTCGAAGTCGATCACCGCGTCGTAGTGAGGATCGGTCTCCGCGTCCTCCTGCGCCCAGACCGTCTGCCGGATCATGACCGGGCCGCCGTACTGCGCCACTCCCCCGACGACCAGGTGCCCCTCGACCGCGATGGCCCAGCCCTCGGGCAGGGCGATCAGCTCGTCTGCCCCGTCCAGCTCCTCGTTGACGAAGCGGATCTGCACCGGGATCTGGTCCCCGCGCTTGGCCGGCCAGAGCAGGATCGGGGACCGGTCGCCGCTGCGGAGGTAGACCTCGCCGGTGTCGAGGTTGGCGAAGAGGTTCCGCGCAAAGACCTCCAGCACCGAGGAGCCGCTTGCGCCCTCGAGGAACAGGGCCGGGATCTGGCCGGAGAATGGCATGCTAGTTCACCTTCTCCGGTTTTGGGTCGGGGATCTGGGCGGCCGCGGCTTCGGGTTGAGGCGGCAGTTCCGATGGGAAGCGCCTGCGGAAAGCCGCGAGGCCCGCGTCGGCGAACACGATCGCCTCGGCCGGGCTCGCCCTGTGCTCGGTCCCTTTCTCGTACAGCCTAAGCCATGCCTCCGCGTCGGTCGGGTCGGCGTCGCCCCGTCTGATGGCCCTGAGGTTTCCTCGCGCGGTCCGTCTCATCGTGGTTACGCCCCGTCGTTCTTCTTGATGTGCGTCACTGACGCGGCATTGAACTCGCATGTGTAGTAGCCGCCCGGGAGCGCCCCGGGATACGAGATGTTCTCGGTCGGGTTGCTTCGCGCCCACCCGAACACGATCGAGTCACCGCCGCGCACGAAGAACCGCAGGCTAGAGTTGAGCGTCTCCGTGCCGCTCTCCGCCGCGGTATTGATGATGTTCGCGCAGTCCATCCCGAGGTCGTAGCAGACCTGCGCCTCGTGAAATCCCTTCGAATCGTACGGCCCGACCACGCCGCCGC
>JADLBR010000292.1 GCA_020847615.1 Verrucomicrobiia bacterium | reverse complement strand
AGTTTGCCGGACGAAGTCCGGCAAACTCCTCCATCCGTCGAGCCACCCCGCCCCCACGCGCCACGGCCGCCAGCAGACGCTCCCGCGCGCACGTTTTTCGCCTCCCAAACCGCCCGTCGCGGAGTTAGTATCCCGGTCATGAAATCTGTCGTCGCCTGCCTCCTCTGCCTCGCCGCCGCCGCCGCGTCCGCCGCCGAACTATCCCCCGGTCCCTCACAACCGATCGCCAAGAAAAAGGAGCTCCTCTTCTCCGACAATTTCCAGGGCGCCGAGCCCGCCAAGGAATGGCACAAGGTCGTCCCGACGTTCGCGGTCGAAAACGGCGCGCTCAAGGGCACGCAGACCCGCGACAAGGACATCCCCGAGACCGATGGCCAACCCGCCGTCAAGGCCCACGCCGCAGTCCACGGCCTCGAGATCCCCACCAAGGATAGCGTGGTCGAAACCAAGATCCGCTTCGAGGGGGCCACCATGATCGATGTCGAGTTCGACGACCGAAAATTCACCGGCTCCCACTATGGCCATATCTGCCGCGCCCAGGTCCGCCTCGACGGTGTCACCATCATCGACGAGCGCGACGGCGGCATGCGCAACGATATTCGCGAGATGAAGAACGACCCCGCCAAGAAAGCCGAGGTCGCCAAACTCCTCGCCGGGCGCAGCGTCACCTACCCCGCCAAACTCAAACCCGGCAAATGGTACACCCTCGTCGTCGAGACATTTGACGACAGCATGCGCGTCACCCTCGACGGCAAACCCGCCGCCTTCCTCAAGTCCTCCGGCATCGCCCACCCCACGAAGTCCAAGATCGAACTCGGCATCGCCGGCAAAGACGGCTTCTTCGATGACATCAAGGTCTGGAACGCCGAGAAACCTTGGCCCTGATCCCCCCGCGGCTCCCGCGCGATGGCCCGACACCAATCGATGAGGAGTTTGGCGGACGAAGTCCGATAAACTCCTGCTCAGAATCCACACTTTACCCGCCCTTAAGAATCTCTTAAGGCAATATCCTGCACCGTGACCGACCGACCAACAGCACCGCTCGTGAATCAGTGCCTCCGTTCCAAGCGCGTCAGCCTGGTGCTCGGCCGATTGGCCTGGGAGCAGCCGACGATTGAAGCGACGGCCAACGCCATCGGTCTCGCCGAATCGCTCGCCCCAACCGGCGCCATCACGGAAATCCTATGGGTCGGCGACCCTCAGGCCTGGCAGCAGGATCAGACTTGGCCGGAATGGCGTCGCGTCCCCCCCTCCGTGCCCGTTCGGTTTGTCGATTGGCGCGACTTCTACAAATCGCGCTATCACGATTACAGGGGCCGCTCGTACGCCGTTTACCAACTGCTGCGACAGGCGTCGCAGGATGCGGGCTTGGACTGGGTGCTTTTCCCAGAGCGCGGCGGAGGCGGCTACTATGCCCTGCTGGCGAAGCGCATGGGCCTCGCTCTCGCGCAGACCCGGCTCGCCGTCGTGGTCACGGGCCCGTCCGAGTGGGACCGCGCCTCGTGTTTCCGGGGCGCCGACCTGCTGGCCGAGCACGCCATGGATTACATGGAGCAACGCTGCGCCGACCTCGCGGATGATCTGTTCAGCCTAGGTCCAGACTGGTCATGTTGGCCCCCGCCAAACAGCAATCATCCGGCCCGGCCCGCACTCCTGCTTCGGCCCATGACGCCAAACCTCCGGTTCGCCGGGGAACCGGCCACGGCGATCAAGAGCCTGGCCTATTTCGGCCGCATGGTGCCCGGCGGGGGCCTCAAGGTCTTTTGTGAGGCGCTCAGCCAGCTCCACGCGGACGGGACCCTGCCCGAAGGTCTCCCTTGCCTCTTTCTGGGCCAGGCGGTCGGCTGGAAGAAGTCCGACATCGAAAAATACCTCGCGCATCGCACGCGGCGCTGGGGTCATGCCCCGGAATGGATCGAATCGATCTCCTGGGAGCAGGCCATCGCCACGTTGCGCGAGCGCAATGCGCTGGCGGTGATTCCCGATACCGGGGGCCGCGAACTTCACCGCGCCCTGGCGTGCTGCGCCGGAGGGGTGCCGTTCGTGGCGGGCGATGGGGAGTCCGCGCGCTGGTTGCTCGACGAGGACTCGCACCGCGCCAATCTGGTCGACCTCGACGCACCCTCCAAACGCCGCCTCGCCGCCATCGACGGGGGCGAACCCTCCACCGTCCCAGACCCGCGGCGCCTCGCCGCCCGCATCCATGCCATCCTGCGCGATGCCGACACGCCCATCGGGCGACCCCGTGCCTCCAACGCCGAAACCGCCGCCGCATGGCGGGCCCTCATCGAACAGGGCACGGGCCAAAGCGCGCCCCCAGTCCCCCAGGCCGTCCCACCGCAGCCCCGCGTCACCGTCTGCCTCACCTGCTACAACCGCAGCCGCTTCCTCGCTGCGGCCGTCGCCAGCATCGAAGGCCAGACGTACCCCAATCTCGAGCTGTTGATCCTGGACGACGGCAGCACCGATCCGGAGACCCTGGCCGCGATCACCCACATCGAGAAGCAGATTGCCCCGCGGGGATGGAGGGTGCTGCGCCTGGAACACCTGTTCTGCGCCGCCGCCCGCAACCGGGGCGCGACCGCCGCCTCGGGCGAATACCTCGTCTTCATGGACGACGATAACATCGCCGAGCCCGGGTGCATCGCCACGCTGGTCAAGGCCGCGGAGAACACGGCCGCCGATGTCCTCACCTGCGGACGCTGGATCTTCTATGGCGAGGAGCCTTCAAGACCCGATCCTGCCACGCTTCGCCACTGGTTGCCCGTCGGCGCCACGCCCGAACTCGGCCTCTTCCTCAATGCCCTGGGCGACATGACCTTCATGGTGCGCCGCGAGGTCTTTCTGGAACTCGGGGGCTTCGAGACGGACTACGGCGTGCTGGGCTCGGATCGCGAGTTCCTCATACGGACCTGCCTCTCGGGCCATCGGCTCGAGGTCGTCCCAGAGATCCTGTACCACTACCGGTGCAGCCCCCACAGCCTCAATGCCGACCTCGACGGCGAGGGTCGCTGGCTCCGCGACCGCCGCTTCGTGCGCCGACTGACCAATTCCCTGCCCCCAAACTTGGGCAAACTCCCCCGCCTCGCCTACGACCTCTGGCGGCGCAACGAGATGCTCGAGCGCCTGGTCATCAGCCGCGAGGCCCGGCTCAAGCAACTGCTGGCGGTCAAACCGCCCCGCCCCAACCTGTTCCAGCGCCTCTGGCGCTCCGCCCGAAAGCGAATGCCCTGGTGAGCGGCCATCCCCGTGGCCGACTCGACGCCCGTAGCCGAACGCGTCAGCGTTTGGCCGCCAACCCCGACCGATATCGGGGTCGGCTACATCCTCGGCGCAGGCGGCGCCCCCTCAAATGTCTCCGGATTCACCGGCAGTTCCATGAGTTCCGGCCAAAGGCGAGCGAGCACGTCCCCGGTCAATCCGCCCGCCTGGCGGTATTCGATCGGCAGGCCCAGCATCGCGCGGATGATGCCACGGTGGCAGAATGGCGTCAGATTCGCGGCGAATGGCGCGGTACCATACATGTGCGGGCTCGCCCAACAACCCACCCTCTGTTCCAGGAACATCTGGTCCAGCAGGAAATGCGGGTCGCCCCGCGGAACCCCATCCAGCCAATCCGATATCACCCCCGCGAAGGGCTCTCTCGGTTTCAGCTTCATCGCATCAAATAGCTCGCCCGATCCCATCCCCGGACAGATCGCGTTGACGCGGTGCCAGTAGAAGCCTTTCCACAGCCCGCCGAGGTGCCCCGTCACCAGCGCCCGGCCTAAATCCAAGTGTCGCCGCGCCGCCTCCAGGAAATACGCCGCCTTCCCGCACGCGCCGTCGTAGCCGATCTGGGCCCGGTACTCCTGGCACAGGCCCTCCTCAAGCTTTGCCCGGGGAAGTACCTCGTGGCGCAGACCAAACCGCCGGGCCAATGCCGACGCCACGCCCAGATCGATCATCCCACCTTCGCCACCGCGGGTGAAAGTGATAAAGGTCACATCCCCGGCCACCTCCCGGGCGGCGCCGAGGATCAGCCGCGTGTCCCTGCCTGCCGTCAGACAGAGGTACGAGGGATAGCGCCGTATCACCGCCTGCGCCTGCCGCCGCAATATGCGCGCAATGGCCTCGAGCAGCCCGTCGACCTCGCCCATCGAAACTCGCCCCACGGGCTCCGCCATCCAATGCCGAACGGGCCGCCACGCATTCAAATCGAGATAGTGGTTGGGCAAGAGCCTCCGCATCTCCGCGTGGGACGTTGTTCCCGCCGGAAAAAACTGGTTGGCCCCGGCCTCCCACGGCCCATACGCGCCAAAATATCCCGCGCCGCGCGAACCGAACGCCAGCAGGCTCGTGGTCGACGCCACCGTCTTCTCCCCGGAGGCGTAGACCGCCGCCAGCGTCCCCGCCGGATCCAGATAGAACCGGGCATGCACCGGCGTCGCCAAGACACAGGCAAACCGTCCACCCAACCCATAGAGCCGCTCCTCGAACCATCCGGTATCTAGCGCGCCAACGCCCTCGCATGGAAGGCGCCATGATCCGTCGGGAATCTCGCCGCTCTCGTCCACGGCCCAGCCCACCAGCCATCCCACCACCGCGCCGCCACCCACCGTGATGTCGCGCACTGGCAGCAACGGGTGCGCCGCCAGCGTCCACCCGCCAATCCGCCGCGAGACAAAGGACCCCGGAGGTTCCATCCCCGCCTCGGATGAAAGCAAGAACTGCCCGCCGAAGCCTCCCCCCTCGGCCAGCCCCCTGATCGCTCGCTCGCGATCCGCCGCGTCCACCGGTGCGCAATCCACAGCGCGCGCACACTAACGGTCCCCGCGCGCGCCTGTCAGCACTATTCGAGAACCACGCGGTAGAATGCGCTGGCCCGCGTCGGATCGGGGGCCACGTCGATGTGCTCGGTCGCCGGTCCGGCACCATCGATGCCCGTGGCAATGACCTCGTACGTCTGGAACGAGGGTTCACCCGACCGCTCGACCCGATACCTCTTTCCGGAAACCCCGGGCCACCGGATCAGCATCGCGCCATCGGCCATCGCCACGGCCTGCACCATGAATCGGGCCCGCCCATCCAGCGGATCGGTCCCGGCGGCCCATTCGCCGCCGTCGCCCATGCCATCGCCATCGGTGTCGCCCATGGCGGGATGCGATCGGGTCACGTGTCGTTCCATGGGATCCGACAGCCCGTCTCCGTCCGTATCCGGCGAACGGCTCGCCTCGGCGGTGTTTCCGTGCCGCCCCATGTTCACCGCGCCCCCGTTGAAAGCCGGCTCGTTCGCGAACGCCGATAGAGGATCACCCGTGTCGATGCAGGGGCTGGTGTCCGCGCAAGCGACCCACGCCCCGTTGCTCCACGTGCCCGCCTCGCTGCGCAGATGGAAATCGTCGGTCGCGAGACTCAGGAAGAGCGGGTCCTCCGACAGGCTCCGCGCGTCCAGCCCGCTGGCCGCGCTCCACTCGGCGAGGTTGGTGTAGGCCACGCCGCCGGAGCCCACCCGGTTGAGGATCATCCGCGCCCTCCACGGGTTGTGGGTGCTGTAGTAGCAGTTGTGGTCCGACGTGTTGTTCGTGTTCAACGGGGAGTCCGAGACCGTCACCGCCAGATCGGCTATCCCCCTGGACCCATAGACGATGTTGTTCCTGAAATCGTTGTCGCGCATCGGCAACGGGACGCCGTCGTCATCGGTCCGCCCGGGGTCATACGCCATCTCGACCGCGACCCAGTCGGAGCCGCCCGCGATCGTGTTGTTGAATATGGCGTTGCCCTCGGCCGACGACACGTAGACCGACCGCGGCGTGTTCCGGACGATCAGGTTGTGATGCGCGGCCACGTTCTTGGATACCTCCATGATCAGCCCGTCTCCGGCATTGTCGTGGATGTGGTTGTCGCGCGCGACGATCGGCTCCCCGGTCCTGCAATAGTCAAACCACAGGCCCGGCCCGCGATTCCAACCGATGTCGCAGCCCTGCACGGTCCCCCAGCAATCCGGGATGATCTTGATCCCGCCCGCGTGCCACGCCGGATTGATGTTCCGCAGGTTGTTGCTCAAAACGCTGCAGCCATCGATGAAGAACTCCCCGGTCGCGCCCATGCCGACGGCCCCGTTGTTCGAGGCGATGCAGCGGAGCGCCCGGGATTGGGGCCCCAGCGCGATCCCCGCAAAATCGCACCACTGCACGTCGCAATCCTCGATGATGCTGTTGCCCCCGGTGACGACGGCCGGCCAGCCGTTCGTCACCGTCACCGTGTTGGAATGCCGGAACCTGAGGCCCTTGAGGTGAAACCAGCTGTTCTGGTTGGTGCTCGGCGTGATGAAACAGAACACCCGCGCGCTCGCCTCCATCACGCTGGCCGTCGGGGCCGAATGGTCCGGCAGCCACACGTACAGGTTGCTGGCCGATGTGTCATAAAAGAACGATCCCGGCGTCATGTCACCCTGGTTGGTCCCCACCTGGGTGTAGGTCCCAGCCCACATCTTGGGAAGATCGCCGATCTTCTGGAGGCTGATGCCGTCGTCGAAGACCTGCTGCGGCTCGGGGACCCACCCCGGCCTCACCCACACGGCATTCGTGAAGGTAACCCACCCCGTCACGACATCCGACCCCTTGATCACCGGCGCCTCGTCGCCGCGCGCCGCGAACACGACCCTCTGCCCCGGTGCCCCGAAATTGGTGGCCGACACCTCTTCCCGGTAGTCGCCTCCCCCAATCCACACGGTGTCGCCGGGCCCCGCGAGGTTCGCCGCCCGCTGGATGGTCCTCAGCGACGTCGGAATCGATAGCCCATCCCACGAGTCATTGCCGTTGGTGGACACGAAATACTCGGTCGCGCACGCCGGCGACAGAAGTCCCACAACCAACGCCCCCGCGAGGCGCGACACCCGCGCGGTCATGGCCTTCCCCCGTCCCCTCGAAGAAGGGATTTCGCCACCAGCGTCACATCATGGCTGTCCATCGAGCTTCCGCCAAATGTGAATCCGAAATCCACGCTGGCAAGGTCTCCCGGCGCGCTAGGAGGCTGTCGGACTTTGTCCGGCAGCCTCCTCAGGCAAAACCGCCTTCTACCTAGGAACAGAGGGGTTATGCAATGGGACCGCGATTCGCTAGACTTGCTGAGGCACGGTGCCACATCTGGGTCTTGCCCATCATAACTGCCTTGGAACAAGGCGGTTTTGCTTTCTGGGAAAACCGCGCGATAGGAACAGGTCGGCATGGAGACGCGCGCTCCCAAACACCATTTTTCGAAATCACGAACTGTTGGCCGCGTTTCCAGTGCCGGAAACCGATCGGGGACCCGTATTTCAGAGCGCGGTTTTCCTTTGAGCCTGCATATTTCGCGCATGCGCGTGAAATTTGCAGGCTAGTGGCATCCCGTTCGTCAAACCCCCATCTCTTCCGACCGCGCCGCCGCCCTCCGTCCGCATGCATCTGACGACGACGGTCTCGGGGCGCCCTCAATTCTCGAATTCGGTGAGGTAGCCCGCTCTCGGGCGCACCAGGCCGCCGCGGGCCTGGTCGCAGGCATCGTGGTAGGCGCCATAGAACGGGCTATCGCAATCAAGCCACAAAGCGATGCGGTGGCTGTCGTCCGCCGACAGGTTGCAGTTGCCGTGGCCACAGTCGAGCATCTGCACGAGTCGCGACGCGCGCGCCCCGGCTTCGCCATCGGTGGGGTTTGCCTCCCCTGGCTCGCCCACACCACCACTGCCATCGCTCGACCACGCGTGCCTCTTGAGGTCGGCGTAGCTGCGCGACCAGCCACCGTGGAGACTTTCGACGCCGCAGAGCCTCTCACGCGGCGGAATTTCTTCTCCGTCCCCGGCCTCAAAGAGGTCGGGGCGCAGGTCTGGGCGACCGGATCGGCCGTCGTGGCAACCGATGCAGTGGCGATCCAGGACAGGCTGGACCAGCCGCGCGAAACTCAGGGGATAGGAACCTTGGGATTCGGGCTCAAGCCGCACGGGCGGCTTGCGGCACGCGAGCGTGCTTGCGGCACCGGCGGGTTCGGTCCCTCGCGCGAGACACCGGCTGCCGACGATGATGCGCGTCTCTCCGGCCCGCAGGCGGAGGCTCGGGCCCACCGTGAAAAGCGCGCGCCCCCTCACGTCGAGGGCCTGAACATACAACTCCACCCCCGATGGCACCTCGAATCGGACGCTGCCGTCCTCTTCCAGCGGCACCGCTCCCAACACGCCGCGGGCGAGCATCCCCTCCGAATAACCAATCTTTGGGACATCCGACAATCCGTCGTCCCTCGAAAACAACTCGATGACCCGAAGCGCCGCCACCTTTCCGGAGGCCACGATGGCCCCATCCGTTGGCCGGAAATCGATCACCCCGATGCCCCCCCGACCCCCCACATTCTCGGATGTGCCCCGGGAATGGGCCGCCAAGCCCACGGGCCTCACGCCCTCCCCGGCGCTGGAAGACGCCAGGCACGCCGCCCCGCAGCAGGCAACCGTGATCAGTAGCAGCGGCGATCGGCGACGCATGTGCATCGGTCCCCGTTCTGGACCAACCCGAGATCTTCGACGCCCCCAGAACAATCCGTCAAGCCTCCCCGCCGCGATACGTGATCACCCGCACTTTCTCCAGCGTCACCAGGCCGTCGCGGACCATGATGTCCAGCTCCGGCAGAAAGGCCTGGATCTTCTCCTCCTTGTCCACGATCTCGATGATCACCGGCAGGTCCTCGCTCAGACGGAGGATCTTCGCGGTGTGCAGCCGCGAATGCGCGCCATAGCCCATCGGGCCGCGCAGCACCGTCGCGCCCGCCAGCCCCAACTCGCGCGCCCTGAGGACGATGGCCTCGTAGAGGGGCGTCTGGCGCCACTTGTCCAACTCGCCGATAAATATGCGCAGCAGCGCTCCCTCGCCATCCAGCTTCATGGGGAACCTCCGTGAAATTGCGATTGTACCCACAGGCCGAATGCGCGGCCAAGATAAACGGCGACGAGGCCGACCACGTTCGAGCCGACGATGTTCAGCCCGGCCCAGAGCCACTCGGCGTCGCGGGCGAGATTCAGCGTCTGCAGGCCATAGCTCGAGAAGGTGGTGTAGCCCCCGCAGAAACCGACCATCAGAAAATCCCGCCATTCGGGCTTGATCCAGGCGCGGCCCATCGCGGGGCCAGAGACCGCGGCGATGAACCCGATCGCGAAGCAACCCGTCACGTTGACGATCACGGTGCCCAGCGGAAACAGCACCGCCCACGGAAGATGCCTTCCCTGGTGCTCGGACACCAGGCCATTCACCCAATACCGGGCCAGCGTCCCGATCGCCCCGCCAATCGCCAGCAGCAAGATCCTAGGCATCGGCACCCCCAGACACCTGGCACGTCATCGGAGTCGCCAAACGAGAATATAACTTGCAGCCCCACAGACCCCCGATGCGGCCGATGCCCAGTGGCATCGAAAGCCAGAAGGCCTGAGGGATCGGGCTGGGGCCACGCCTCATTCCACCGCTCCGCTTTGCTCTCAACACCTGCACAAAATATGCTCCTCTTATGCAGGCGCCATCAGCACCGACTCGCGTCGGGCGGTTCTCCCAGAAGGGACGGCAGACACCATTGCCGACACCGCACCACTAGCGGGTCGCCACCGACGGTCAACCGGAATCGCCCCCGAATTGACTCGCCACGACCCGTCGCGGAGATGATTGGCGACGTTGGCCGATGCCCCGATGGCTATTCTACCGTCACGGCCTTCCCCAAGGGAGCCTGCGAGATGCCGGCCAGTTTCAGGTGCTGTATGCCGAACGGGATTCCGATGATGGTGATTGCCATGATGACGCCACCCAGAAACCAGCCCACCCCATGACGATGCCACCCGGCACCAACCAGAGGAGATTCATGATGAAACTGAAGGGTTGCATTCCCCCAGCCTGACAAATGGTCCGGCGGATGTCGCGCCGCGAGGAGATCACCCCGCCCCCCAATCGGGATGACGTTGCGGGCGCGCTCTAGCGGCCTGTTGAAGAACACCATCGGCCGCCGAGGCCGGTGTCCCTACCGGGTTGCATCGGGAGGGCCCGTGGCCTCGCGGGCCGGGTCGGTTTTGGTCAGGGATGGAATACTCAACACGCTGCTAGCGGGCACGTAACGGGACACCGACCCCCTCACATCGCTTCGGTGCGGCGAGGCCCCGCACGGCCTGTTCGACGCGGTCGTCGGGCTGTCGTGAGCGGGAGGGAGGGAAAGCCGCCGGGCCGCATGGCGCGGGGCTTTCCTTTAGCTTTGAGGCGCAACCCAGACGGCGCTCACTTCCACACCACTGTGGCGCAAAACGCGTTCCCGGGGCCTCCTCGACAATTGACGGCCCGCAGCCGCGACCGCAGGCTTCCGGGGTGATGGGGAAAAGAAGGACGATCCGGGTCTGGGCGAGGGCCGGTCTCGTCGCGGCGCTCGCGCTGGTCTGCGCCCTCGGGGGATGCCACCGGCACCGGGCCGCGAAGGAGGGGCGAACCCCGGCGCCCGGGCCGGCTAGCCAGGGCGGCGCCAGGATCTCGAACCCGACCAAGGAGGATCAGGAGGAGGCCCGGGCGATGGCCATCGATGCCGCAGGCGGATCCCTGTACGTGGCCGGTTTCGACAACACCCCCGGCACCAACGATACCGCGTGGCGCATCGAAAAGATGCCCCTGGGGGACGGCGACGGCGCCCGCGCGTTCGGCGAGGGCGGCGCGGTCTCGGCCAACCCCAGCCCGCGCCACGACTGGATCGAGGCGATCGCGCTCGATGGGGCATCGGGATGCCTCTTCGCCGCCGGCTGCGACGGCGCGCGCGGATACGCGCAGTGGCGCGTGGAGAAGCGCGACGCCGCCACGGGGCGCTTGGTCGAGGGTTTCGGCGGGGGCGGCGTCCTCCAGATCGACCCCAGCCCCGGCAACGATTTCGTGGCCGCTGTCGGCTGCGACGGCGACGGCTTCCTCTATCTGGCCGGCTCCCAGTTCTTCGGGGACCAGCCCCGCGGCCACGCCAGCCCGGACCATGAGCACCGCGAGACCCAGGACGGCTGGCGCATCGAGAAGCGCCGCGCCTCCGATGGGGCCCTGGTCCCGGGCTTCGGCCAGGGGGGTGTGATCCTCGGCGACCACAGCCCGCTCAACGACGAGATCAACGCCATGGCCATCGACCCCGCCGGCGGTTGCCTCTACGCGGCCGGCTGGGACAGGTGCCAGGGCGACGAGAACCGCCAGTGGCGCCTGGAGAAGCGCCGCCTCGACAACGGCGCACCCGTGGCGGACTTCGGCCAGGGGGGCGCCGTCACCGATAACCCCAGCGGCCGCAACGACGTGATCGCCTGCCTCGCCCTGGACCCGGCCGGGGGCGTCCTATACGCGGCCGGCTACGACAACAGCACCGGCAAGAAGCAGTGGCGCATCCAGAAGCGGCGCATGTCCGACGGCTCCCTCGTCGGGGGCTTCGGCGAGGGCGGCACCATCGCGTTCAACCCCAGCCCCCACCACGACGTCCCCAAGGCCATCGCGCTCGACGCCGCGGGCGGCTTCTTCTTCCTAGGCGGGGTCAGCCGCGAGCCCCGCGACGGCCAGTGGCGCATCGAGAAACGCCGATGCGCCGACGGCGGCCGGGACCCCGCCTTCGGCGACGCCGGCGTCATCCTCCAGGACCCCAACCCCACCGCCAACGACGAGGTCCGCGCCATGGCCCTCGACCCCGCGGCGGGCCTCCTGTACCTCACCGGCTTCCAGAGCCGCAAGGGCGACCGCGCCTGGCGCACCGAGAGGCGCGACATGTCCGACGGCCGGCTCGTGCCCGGCGAGGGCTGGCGCGATTGAGCGCCCCTGAAATCGTCCGCGCTCACTCCTCATCATCTCGGGTGCCCTCGCTCCTGGAAACGGTCTTCCCGCCGGCCGGGTCGAGCTGCGCCAGCACGGCCCCGAGGCGGCGGCGTGCCACCGCCGCGCGAGGATCCCGGGATTCGTCACCGACGGGCGCCTCCACGAAGGGCGAGTCACTCATGTCGCAGAGTTCGCCCGCCTGATTGAGCTTCCACCCATCGTCGCGGACGTACCAGTTTTCCCGGAGCTGGACGAAGACCCACTCCCGGGGGTCTCCCGCCTCGCCGCGGAGCCGGGGCGCGAAGCTTCGCCCGTCAAACACCACCCCACCGGGCATCCTGGCGCCCGCGAGCTCGGCGAGCGTCGGGAAAAAGTCGCTGAAATCGACGAGGTCCCGCAGGACCCACCCCGCCGGCGCCGTCCCCTTCCAGTTGGCGATAAGCGGCACGCGCACCCCGCCCTCTAGCATCGTCCCCTTGCATCCGTTGACCCGCCGCCCGCGAATCGTGCCCGACTCGCGCGAGGTGCCGTTGTCTCCGGCGAAGAGGATCAGCGTCCTCTCCCGCAGGCCGAGCGCATCCAACTCGGCCACCAGACCTCCCACCTGCTTGTCCAGATAGGCCACGTTGTCGTCGTACAACGCCACCGGATCTGCGGTCCCCTGTTTCGTGTCGGGCGTGCGCACGATGGGTCCATGCACCAGATGCGTCGAGTAGTAGAAGAAGAAGGGCCCGCGAGCGTGCTTGCGGATGAACTCTAGGGCGAAACCGTGCGCCAGGTCGGGGTAGTAGAACTCAGTCTCACTCTCGATCTTCTTCCCATTCCGCGCGTACTCCTTCTCCCAGAAGTATCCCCCGGGCTTCGGGTCCGTGAGGTACTCCCCGTAACCCCAGTCCGCCGGCGACTCGCTCATCTGCTTCCACTTGCCCGCCATGCCGGTCGCGTATCCGGCGTCCTTCAGCACCTTCGCCACGGACGGTTCCGCCGCGCTGGGCACCCTCTTGGTGGGCCTGTTGCACAGGGCACCGGTCCGAAAGGCGTACCGCCCGGTCGTGAGCAGGCACCGCGTCGGGCCGCACAGCGGCGCGCTGTAGCAGCGCTCGAACCGGATCCCGCCCGCCGCAAGCGCGTCGATGTGCGGCGTTTTTCCCGAGAATCGGTCCGATCCATAGCAGCCGACGCCATCGATCCCGTAGTCGTCGGCGAGGATCAGAACGATATTGGGACGGGCCCGCAACGGCCAACCCATTCCCTCCGCCCCGCCCGCGCAGAGCCACGCGCAGATTCCGGCCACCAGAAGCACCCGATTCATCCAGCCCGTTCTAGCGGCAGGGGCGCCGCCCAGCAATGGCCATGATAACCCATCCGCCCCTACTTGACCTCCGCCACCGCCACCAGCGTCCACGGCGGCCCCGGCCCCTCCCGCGGCAGGTCCACCGAGATCACCGACCGGCCCGCGCGGGATGTGTCCCTCGGCACCACCTCCCAGCGCGGTGCGCCATCGCTCGGGTCCATCCCGCCCCTCACCTCAAACAGGTCGGAGCCGACATGCGCCGCGGCCCCACCCACGCCCCGGCCCTCCGACACCACCGCCTGAAGCCACTTGCCCGCGGGCGCCTCCCCGAGGCCCCACGTCAAGATCGCCGGGCGCAGCATCCGCGGGCCCTCGATCAGGCCCACCACCGTCAGCACCTGACGCACATTCGGGATGTCGTTCGTCCACACGATCACCTGCTTCCGGTGGCGGCCCGCCGACCCCGGAAAGCGCACCTTCACCCTCACCTCCCCGCGCTCGCCCACCGCGAAAGACTCTCGTTCCACGCTGGCCTTCGCGCACGCGCAGTCCGTCTCCACCTTCCAGATCACCGCATCCGAGCCCTCCACAAGAAACCCGAAGGCCACCTCCACCTCGCCCACGCCCCGCCCCATCCCAAGCACCCGCTCGGTCGCGTCCCAGATCACCTTCGCCTGAACGCAAGCGCACGACGCGGCCCAAAACGCCAGCGCCGCGCAGCCCAAACGCACTCCCCGCATGGCCCGAAGCCACATCATTCCATTCTATCCGCAGCACGCCCGCGCAAGCAACCTCGCAGGCGGGTTCACCAGCGGCCCCTTGCCCAGCCGCAGCAAAGCGGAGGCTCGCACGGCGCGTGACGGAGCGGTTCACCACCCACGACACGGGGTGGCGGACGTTGCACCACGCGACAGCGCAATCCGCGAATGACAAAAAGCCATGACTGACCCCATTGGCTTCGCCCCGCGCTGCGCTCGTACCGGCCCGCCCCGCAGAGCCGGTCGGCCTCCGCGTCCAGAAGCCCGTTGAGCGTCTGCTCCACGGTCTCGAGCACCATCTTGTCCAGATGGCCCCGGATCCGCCCCT
>JADLBR010000586.1 GCA_020847615.1 Verrucomicrobiia bacterium | reverse complement strand
GCCTCCGCCGTGCTCTACACCGCAAACTAACCAAAACGGAGGCCAAGCCGAGCAAAGGAACACCATACTTCATACCCGAAAACGCCAAACTCCAGGCCCAGGACTTCCAGTCCTGGGTTTAGCCGCCCCCCCCTCCGTCCGGTCCCGGAGGGACGGCAGAGAGCGGACGTCCAGTCACGGACCGGGTGCGTTCCCTCTATCCTCGCAAACCATCTGAAGTGTGATGCGTGACGCCGCACGATGGGCCCTATCGTCCCTCCGGGACTGCACAAAGGGGGCGCGGAGGTCGATGCAGCCTGCACCCCAAGGCACGCAGACTCCTTTCTTCCCTGCGATTGCCTCCTGTTGAAACCGCTCGGAGCGCTGAAAGCGCCATGGAACAAGTAGGGACAGCCACCTATTACTTCATTGATGCTCCCCTTTCCGCGTAATACCGCCGGGTCATCCTAGCCGCAGCGCGGGCCGGGCCGCAATCATGGCCCCCGCTTTACCAGCGGGGCGGCGCACTGCTACCCTCGCAGGGAGCCAGTAACTTGGAGGGCCGCATGAAACCTCGCGCGATCGGAACAAGCCCCGCATGGTGACCTTGGGTTGGCGGGAATGGCTGGCGCTGCCTGAGTTGGGGATTCCCGCGATCAAGGCCAAGATCGACACAGGCGCGCGCACCTCCGCCCTGCACGCGTGGGGCATCGAGGCCTATCGCGCGGGCCGGCGGCGACGGGTGCGCTTTGGTGTGAACCCTTTGCAGAAGAACTCGAGGTTCGGCCTCTTGTGTGACGCGGAAGTGGTGGATGAGCGTTTCGTGACCGATTCCGGCGGGCACCGGGAAAAGCGGCTCGTCATCATCACGCGGGCCCATCTGGGTTCTCTCATGTGGCCCATCGAGATCACCCTTTCAGACCGTGAGCCCATGATATTCCGCATGCTACTCGGCCGCAGTGCCTTGCATCACCAATGCATGGTGGACCCTTCACGGTCGTACATCCAAGGCAGGGCACTGCAGCGCGTGTATCGCGATCTGAAATCGCGAGAGTGAGGCGAGGAGTCTCCATTGAGCCGCGGCCGGAAGACGCGCGAACCCGATCTCGGGTTCTTCCTGCTTTCCTGATTTCCTGATTGAACCGTCTTGATTGAATCTGGAACTCAGGAACTCATGAACACCTTCGTGCTCCAATTGCATCTCTCGCAAAGCCGCCAAGACGCGGGGAAAGCCGCCAGGCGCAGACGGGAGACCTCCTATCTTTGCCTTTCTTTCTCTTCCTTTCGTACTACTTTCTCGAAGAATGTTGAATTCGTGCCGCACTTTCAGCGCTCAAGATTGGGGGGGCGGTTTACCCAGGGCGCCGCTTCGCTCTGCCCTGGGCTAGCATGGTGCTGGCCCTTCAGGCCTCAAGAGAATTCGCACGCAGTTTCGACAGATCCTCCGTTTTCATTGGCGTTCATTCGCGTTCCTCTACGTCCTCTACGTTCATCTGCGTCCTCTACGTTCATCTGCATTCATCTGCGCCATCGGCGGACAATCCTTCGGGCCGCACTTTCAGCGCTCAAAATTGGGGGCGCGGTGTACCCAGGGCGGCGCTTCGCTGTGCCCTGGGCTAGCATGGTGCCGGCCCGTCAGGCCTCAAGAGGGACCGCACGCAGTCTCG
>JADLBR010000291.1 GCA_020847615.1 Verrucomicrobiia bacterium | reverse complement strand
GCGTCTCGTAAAAACCGGGAACATCCGGGTGAAACTGGTAGCGGACGGGCACGCGCGCCCCGGGTGCCAGATAGATCTGCCGACCGGCATCCTCCACATAGAATGGGCGCCAGGCCGCCACTTGAAAGGACACCGCCGCCCCTCCGGCATTCTCGATGGTCACGACGCCCTCGGCGGTGTCGCCCACGGTGCAGTCGCCCAGCCAGAGCCGACCCGGCGGCTCCACCTTCAGGATCCCACGCAATATCCGGATCGTCAGCCGCAACTGCGCCATCGACCGCCCGTCCCGCGCATCTCGGACCTCAAATCGCGCCTCGTCGATCAGGCCCCCCGCCTCCGCCAGGTGCCGGTACACCACCGCCGCCCCATCCCGGTCGCCCGTTCGCGGCAACTGTCGCACCTCAACAATGACCCCATATCGAGGCTGTCCCACCAGGACGAAATCCGTCTCTCGGGCCGTTGCGCCCCCCAGCAGCCCGGGGCGCTCGGTGAATAGGGCGCGCAGTTCCACGGAAACCGTCGCCCCCGATTCCACGGACGCTTCCACCGCCGGGGCCAGGACCTCCGCCGGCCCGGCGCCCATCACGAGCCCGTAGGCCGCGGGCAAAGTCCATCCCGCCAGCCACACCCCGGCCAGCGCACCCAACCGACTTCGGCACAACAATACTGTTCCCGGCCTGCTCACGTTCCCCACGGGTTGAAAAACCGCCGCATCATAACGGTTCCCCCTCGCAACGCCGCAAAAAAAGGAACCCCCGGCCCGCTTCGTCAGCGGGACCGGGGGCCCAATCCTTCAACCCTGGCTACGCCAGGGCCCACTCGCATCAGAACGAGTAGCTGAAATCAACGATGAAGGTGTGCTGCGTGCTCTTGTTATTGAAGAACGCGTTGTCCTCCGTGATCTGCAGGATCTCCCTCTCGGCATCAACCAAGCCATCGGGGAGCTCGATCTCGAAGGTGTTGTGGCCACCGTCCGAGCTGATGACATCGAGGCGGTACTCAACACGCGCCAGGAGGTTCTCCCAGAGCTCGAGGCCGGCGGTCAGCGTGAAGCTCCACACGTCGGTGTTGCTCACGAACAGCCCGTGGGCGTCGATCGAGTCGCTGTCGTTCTCCAGCAGGTCATCGATGAAGTCGTTGACGTCACCGTTGTCCGTGGTGATGTAGGCAGGCACCCCGGAGACCGTCGCGTCGCGAAGGCGCGCCGTGCCGTCGCTGTCGTGGAAGTACTCGGCGCGGGCCGCGAGGCTAAAGGTGTCGGTGACCTGGTACTTCGCGTACAGGGCCGCACCCCACCACGTGGCGGTGTTCTCGCCGCCGTCATAGACATCGAGGTCGCCGTCGATGAAGTTGATGTCGGCGTACTGCCGGTGCACGTTGTCGAAGGCCTTGCCCAGCACGACGTCGAACGCCAACAGGAGCTTGTCCTTGAAGGCGAGCGGACGCCACTGGCCCCACATGTTCCACACGAAGATGCCCGAGTTCTCGGTGCCCGAAGGAGGCAGCACGAGGCTGACGTCCCCGCCACCGATATCGACATCGGCCACGACGCCACCGGCCAGGCCCACGTCGCCGAGGACCGGCAGGCTATACTGACGCGCCAGCGCGTTGCGCAGGCCAGGGATGTTCTCGCCCTCGAAGCTGTACATGAAGCTGTTCACGAGGTCGGCATTGCCGCCGGGCGCGTGGATCGCGATCTGCGCCGTGATCGCCTTGGCGAAATCCGCCGGGGCGTCATCGCCGCCGATGCTGGCGCCGAGAACCGAGTTGATCGCCGCCAGATCCTCATCGCTGGCTTCGCCATCGAGGAAGTCGGCGATCTCGTCGCCGATGTCTTCGAGGCCTTCGCCGCCGTCGAGGAAGTTGCTGTCGGAGTTGTTCCAGCCGTTGACCAGGCCCAACTTGACGTCAACCGTGTCGTTGAACTTGTAGCTCATCAGGAAGCCCGTGTGGGTCCAGGGCACGCCGTAGGTGAAGAGATAGCCGCGGCTCACGTTGAGGTTCGCCGGGGTCTCGATCGCCTCGTAGCCCAGGAGGCTCACGAACTTACCGAACTTGAAGTCCAGCCCGTTGCCGACCGGGACGCGGAACATCACGTACGCCTGCTCCACGGCCAACTCTTCGCTGCCGAGGCCCAGGTCGTTGTCCGCGATGTACTTGGCATCTTCGCCGAACATCAGGTCGACGCGGAAGCCCGCCGCCCAGGTGTTCTCCTCGGGCAGCGCCTTCTCCAACGCCAGCTTGATCTGGTTCACGTTGAAGTCATTGCTGTCCACGTCGAACATGTGGGTGCGGATGGTGCCGGGCGAGCCATTGACGCCGCTGTCGGTGCCGCCGCCGTTCATGTTATACGAGTAGCTGGCATCCACGTAGCCGCTGAGCACCACGCCCTTCTTGGCGGTCTCGACGTAGATCCCCGCGTCCTCGATCATCTTCTCCAACTCCTTGACCTGCTTCTCGCTCACGACCTCGCCACCAAAGGCGACGCCGCAACCGAATACCACAGACAGGAGTGCGCTGATCGTCTTTTTCATCGTCACTCTCCTTTGACTGGTTGTTCTCCCTTTTTCTCTTGTCTCCCTCTGAGAGAACGGAGCGCCACAACCATGGCAAATCCGGCTCACCCAGAATTGAACACACTTTGCTGTCTCGGGCCGACCCCGTCAATACTTTTTTTTGAACCCCCAAAACCCCCCGCTGTAGCAGGGATTAGCGCATCCCGAGGCCACCGCTCAGGTAATTCGCTTTCTCATCTGGCGCGATCCGCCCGGGGGTCCACGGTCTGGCGACCGTGGCTACGAGTTTTCGAGTCACCCGATCCCATCCGGCGGCCGCCGGACCACCGGTTTGGGAAAATGTGGCCGACGCCGTGAGGCTTTGGCCGCCAACCGCTGGCGCGTTCGGCTACCGGAGGCGATGCGGCAATTTTCGAGCCGGCCCACCCACCAAAACGGACACCCCCG
>JADLBR010000290.1 GCA_020847615.1 Verrucomicrobiia bacterium | reverse complement strand
TTTCGATTTCAGCGGGTCCAGCGGAGGCGGTGGGAGATGGGGCGACGCTGGTCTGGGCCGAGCTGGGGGAGTCTGGCGATGGGGGGTTCGGCGCGATCGGCCGGGCCGAGCCGTTCGGCGGCGAGCGCCTTGATGTGTGACCATCTGGGGTCCTGGGTTTCCGGGGCGCCCGTGATCTGTCGCAGGAGGCTGCGCCAGTCGGTGAGCAGGCGGTCGATGTCGCCGATGCCGGAGTGGTCGGTGGTCAATTGGCCGCGGCGCCGGTCGCCCTCGAGGAGTTCTCGCAGGACGGAGGCGCCTCCGGCGCCGTATTGCGGGGGGATGCCGAAGGTGAGGTATCCCTCGATGGAGAATCGGCCATAGGCCCTGTTGCAGGCGATCGCGAGGCGCCCGGACCACCGGGGCTCATCGCCGCAGAACCGCTCTCCCGCGAAGAGGTTGGCGAGATCCAGAAGCAGATCCTCGGTGGGATAGAGGGGGTCTTCGACGGCCGCCGCGACGGCGAGGCCCTCTGGGCCCAGAAAGAAGGAGGCGATGAGGCCGCGCTCCGTGAGTCGGAGTTCACGGTCGATCAGGCCGATGCGGGTCCATTGCCAGAGGAGGGATGGGTCGGGCGGCAGGGACAGGCAATCGGCGCGATGGGGGCATGTCGCGCAGCCGCGGAAGGGGCGGCGGGTGCGGCGCACGAGGCGCGCGCGTCCGGTGTCGGTGGCAAGATGGCAAGGCAGATCCTCGTCGGCGAGGAGGGCGGTGTGCTCGACGCCCATGCGGGGCGGCTCGCGCGTGAGGAGGCTCGCGGCGAATCGCGGGGCGGCGAGGCGGAGGTTCTCTCCGGTGGCGGCGAGGCGCAGGAGAGACGCCCACGGGAGGGCGGGGGCGCGGCGGAGGCGGAGGGGTCGGGCCTGGCCCAGGCGGGGAGAGTCGTGGCAGGCGAGGAGGTAACCGGTTTCGTCGAGGCCGCGGCGCCCGGCGCGGCCGATCATCTGGAGCAGGTCGTGCGGGGCGATCTCGTATTCGATGCCCTCGGCGGAAAACCGGTCGCGTGTGATCAGGACGGAGCGGAGCGAGAAATTGATGCCCGCGCTGAGGCCGAGGGTGGCGACGACGACGCGGAGCTGGCCCGCCTTGGCGAGGGGCTCGATCACCCCGGCGCGCTGCTCGTAACTCAGGCCGCTGTGGTGGTAGGCGATCCGCGATTGGAGGAGTTTCTCGAGACCGGGGCTGAGGAGGGCGCGCTGGGCATCGGCGAGCGCGAGGGGATCGGGGGCGGGCAGCGCGCGCGCGAGTTGGCGCGCGAGTTTCTCGGCGTCCTGGCGGTGCGGGGCAAAGACGAGGATGGGGCCGAGATCCTCGCGGAGGGCGGACGCGATGCGCGTGGGCCAGTATCCCTCGATCCCGGCGGGGGGGCGCCTGGCGAGATCGTCGAGGTCGACTTCCTCGATCGGCACGGGCCGTTCCGCGTGGCGGACGACCCGGACAGCGCGCCCAAGGCGGCGGAGCCATTCGCCGATCTCATCGGGGTTGGCGACGCACCCGCTGAGCAGGAGCAACTGGACTTGACTGGGCAGGGAGATGATGGCGCCCTCGTAATGGTTGCCGCGGTTGGGGTCGGCGATCCACTGGTATTCGTCGATGACCACGGTGCGGGCGGCGGTGCCGTCCCCGAGGGCGCCCTGCGCGGCCTCGAGCGTCGCGACGACGACGGGGGCGTCGGTGGCGTGGGAGACGTCGCCGGTCATGATGCCCGTCCGCCATCCTCGGGAACGCCACTCCGCGAATTTGTCGTTGGCGAGCGCGCGGGTCGGCACGGTGTAGAGTGTCTTGCGACCGCAGGCGCCGCCCTCGACGAATTTTTCGAAAACGAAGGTCTTGCCGGCGCCGGTCGGGGCGTCGATGATGACATCGGAGCCGCCGCGGAGCGCCGAAATGGCCTCCATCTGCCAGGGGTCGGGAATCAAGACGTTCTGCAGCGCGCTGAACACGGCAGAAGGAATGTGGAGCCCGATGGCGGCAGGTCAACGGCCGTTGTCGGGGAAAGCGGAGGCAGGCTGGTGTTCATTGATTGCGTGATCATAAAGGCGGTGGCCGGCGATGGCGGGAACGGCTGCCGGAGTTTTCGGCGGGAGGCATTTGTGCCGCGTGGCGGTCCGGACGGCGGGGACGGCGGGAGGGGTGGCGACATCGTGTTCGAGGTGGACCGGAACGTGTCGGATCTCTCGCGCCTGAAGTTCGCGCCACTCTTGAAGGGAAAGCACGGGGGGCACGGACGGGGAGGCGGCAAGCACGGGCGGAGTGCCCCGGAGGTCGTGGTGAAGATCCCTCCGGGCACGGTGGTGTACCGGTTGCCCGACGCGACGGAGACTGGGGAGTCCGGGGATCAGGGCTTGGGCGGGCGGCCCGACCCGGAGCGCGACGGGTTGCCGGTCGTGACGGATCTGGTGGAGGAGGGCAGGCGTTTCGTCCTCTGCCGCGGGGGCAAGGGCGGACGGGGCAACGCGCGCTTCAAGTCGGCGACGAACCGAGCGCCCACGGAGTTTGAATCGGGCGGGGAGGGGCAGGCGGGGCGGTTCTTCCTCGAGCTGAAGATGATCGCCGACGTCGGCCTGGTGGGTTTCCCGAACGCGGGGAAATCGACGCTGCTGCGGGCGATATCGGCGGCGCGGCCGAAGGTGGCCCCGTATCCATTTACGACGCTGGAGCCGCACCTGGGCATCGTGGAGATGGGGGAGACGTGGCAGAGGTACACGGTCGCGGACGTGCCGGGGCTCGTGGAGGGCGCGCATCGGGGCGTGGGGCTGGGGCACGAGTTCCTGCGTCACATCGAGCGCTGCCGCACGCTGCTGTTCGTGCTGGACGTGGCCGGTTCGGAGGGGCGCGACGCCGGGGACGACTTTCGGCAGCTGAGGGAGGAGCTCAAGCGCCACGGTCGCGGGTTGGCCGAGAAGGCATTCATGGTGGTGGCCAACAAGATGGATCTGCCTTCGGCGGAGGCGGGCCTGAAGGCATTCCGCCGCCGCCACCGGTGCCGGGTGATGCCGGTTTCGTCCGAGCGGGGTGATGGGATAGAGCCATTGAAAGAAGAACTCGGGCGCTGGGTGCGGGATGCGGGATCCCGCGATGGGAAGCGGCTGGAAATCTGACGGGGGAGCGTCTACACAGGGGGGCAATGTCTGGCACGTTATTCCGGGTTCTGATTCTGGTGCCTTGGCTGGGGGCCATCACGGCGACCGCGGCGGAGGATGCCCCGGCGGTTCGCCGGGCGCCGCCGGAGGTGCTGAGCGTCGACCCGAAGGACTGCATCGCCCGGGCGCTGGAGCAGAATCTGGAGCTTCAGGTTGACCGGATCGCGCCGCTGCTCGAGAGGGCTGATTGGACGGCGGCCCGCGGGCGGTTCGAGCCGGAGATGGGCATGTCGGCCGAGTGGGAGGATGCGACCTCGCCCATTTTCCCGGCCGACAGGATCCCGGGCGGGAGGCGCTCTGACGAGAACGAGTACACGCGATACGAGGGCTCGCTGGGGGGCCTATTGCCCACGGGGTTGTCCTACGACATCGCGACGGGGGCGAACAATCGCGAGAGCATTCCGACGGCCTGTCAGAGCAGGTGGAGCACGGATCTGGGGATCACCCTGACGCAGCCGCTGCTGCGGGACGCGGGATTCGGTGTCCAGATGGCGGACATCCGGATCGCGCGCAAGGGTGCCCAGGCCGCGGATGCCGAGTTCCGATATCAGGTGAGCCGGACGGTGGCCGACGTGCTCAACGCCTATGTCGAGTTGATCTTCCGGAGGGACAACCTGACGGCGAGGCAGGAGGCGCTCGATCTGGCGACGCAATTGCTCAAGGACAACGAGGCGCGCCTGAACATCGGCGTCATGTCGCCGCTGGACGTCTCGCAGGCCCGGACCGAGGTGGCGACGCAGACGCAGACCGTCATCGAGGCGGAGCGGGCCTTGCGGGAGGCGCAGAACGACCTGAAGCGGCTGATGTTCCGCGACATGGGCCCTTACCTTCAGACGCGGCTGGTGCCGACCGAATTGCCGCCGGTGCCGTCGTTCGCCGACCCGGTCCTGAACGTGGTCCACGCGCTGGAGTACAGGCCCGACCTGACGGAGAGGCGGCTGCGCCTCGAGCAGGCGGGGATCCGGCTGCGCAAGGCGAAGAACGCGCTGCTCCCGTACGTGAACGCCTTTGGCGGTTACGCGCTGCTGGGCCTGGAGAATTCCATCGACGAGTCATACGAGACGACGGTGGACGCCTATGACCGGGTGTGGTCCGTGGGCGTCGAGGTCAAGATACCGCTGGGCATGAGCGAGGAGCGGGGCAGGAAGCAGCGCGCGCAATTGGAGGAGGAGCGCGCGGTGCTGGCGGTGGAGCAGCTGGAGCAAGACATCATCGTGGAGGTGGACAATGCCGCGCAGGCGGTGCTGGCCAACCAGAAGAAGGTGGACGCTGCGCGAGAGGCCCGGCAGTACGCGTACGAGTCGCTGATGGCGGAGCAGGAGAAGCTCAACGCGGGGGCGTCGACGACGTTCGTGGTCGCCCAGCTACAGCGCGACCTGGCGATCGCCCGGAGCAACGAGCTGAGGGCCTACGCGGACTGGCAGAAGTCGGTCGTGGAACTGGCGCACCGCGAGGGGACCCTCCTGATGCGGCTCGAGATCACGTTCACTGAACTTTGATGGCATCGAGCGGGGAGGCCGGGCCGCCCCCGAGCGCGTACATCGCGTCGAAATCCCTGGGTTCCCATTCGCCGCCGGGCCTGAACCTGGCCTCGATGTCGCCGGAGGTGGCGCGCTTGCCGAGCGGGAACCGGTCGGCGCCGAAGAGGCCCACGCACGTGGGCTCGTCCTTGAGGCGCGCGGCGACCACCATCTCCGCCTGGCCGGAGAGGCCCATGACGCCGACGGTCTTCGTCCCGATGGCGGCGCGTCCCTCGAAGGTGATGCCATCCTCGAAATCGATCTGGAATCCGAGGATGTCGCCCTCGGTTCCGAGCGAGGCGTGCACGGGACCCGCGAGGCGGCTCTCTGGGCCATAGGGCTGGATGTAGGTGGCGATGATCTGGTTTTCCTCGCCTCGCCACGTCACGTGGACGTCGGTCTTGGGGACACGCTCGCCGTACGAGCGGAAGCACCAGCCGCGGGGCGGCGACTCCTGGCCACGGAATAGATCGATGCGCACGGGTGCCCCGCTCAGGAAATGGAGGGCGAGGTTCTGGCCGGGGGATTCGGTCCAAACGGACATGAACTCCTCGCTCGAGGCGATGTCCTTCTCGAGGAAATCGGGGCCCATGTGCCAGACGAGCGAATGGTCGTGCTCGCCCTTCACGCGCAGCGCGTCGATGACGATCCAGCCGCGTCCGCGGAGCCAGAGGACGCGGCGCTGATGCCGGGCCTGGATGGAGCCGCCGGGCCCGAAGCCGTCGGCGTATTCGCCCTCGGCGTACTCGAAGAACTGGCCCCGGAGGTAGCGGTTCTGGAGCGGCGAGGCCTCCGCCGCGCGGAGGTCGGGTGCGCCGCCGGCCTCGCGCATGCCCCTGCGGCACTGGCCGACGCCGTCGACAAGGATGGTGTTGTGGGCGTGGCTGGAGACCGCGTACTCGTTCATGAGCCGGTCGCGGTCGGTCCGCTCGTTGAGGCTGTAGTGGCCGGAATCGACGAGGAGGTCGCGTCCTCCGGCGGTGACGCAGAGGCTGAGGCAGTCCTCGTGCATGATCCCGGCCCCGAAATCGCTGGCCTTGAAGAGGAGAAAGTGGGCGTCCTTCTCCCAGTCGCTGCGCATGGCGAAGTAGCCGCCGAAGGGCATGGCCGCGGAACTGGCGGGCGGCTCGGAGCCCTCCTTGCCGGAGGTCGCGATGAAGCGCACGTCCTCGAGTTCAAAGAAGTCGGTCCACTCGCGGAAGAGGGGCTCGAGGTCGGTGTGCCAGGTATGGCCGATGCGGGCCATCTGGCGCAGGGGCGTGGCCGCGTAAGCGAGGAAACGGATGCGCCTGCGCGCCGCGTCTTGGAGGGGCGTGCGGCGGGAGCGGGGCGCGTCGCCGAGGATCTCGAGGATGCCCTTGATGAGGGCGACGAGTTCGGCGTTGTTCTCCAGGGACTGCTCGACGTCGCTGCCGTCCGCGAACATATGGCGGCGGGTGGCGTGGCCGAGGCGCTCGATGGCGACCGCGAAGGCGGCGTTGGCTGAGCCAAACTCGGGCAGCATGATGGCGATCTCGAGAAGCGCGGCGGCGCCGATCGCGAAGTCCGAGGGCGACTCCTCGTGGGGGTTGTTGACGAGGATCTGGGCGTGCTCGCCGGCGATGGAGGACAGGATGCGGAAGAGCCGCCTGGTGTCGATGAGGGTGCTGCCGCCGATGCGGGAGAGGCCCAGGAGCCAGCTCTGGGCGCGCCTGGCACAGACGGGGGCGGTCCACGCGCCATGGCGGGAGCGGTGTCCGTCGGGGAGCCTGTAGAAACCCTCGCCGTTGGCGCCCGCGATGCCGTCGGCGAAGACCATGGGCCTAGAGGGGGTGAAATCGAGGGCCTCGCAGCCGTAGTCGTGACGGTCGAGGAAGTCCTCGACGATCTCGATCCAGCGGGAGGCGTAGCGGTCGTCGCCGGTCTGCTCGTAGGCATGGACGAGGGGGGCGAGCCACTCTTGGGCGGCGAGGCGCTGGGTCCATTCGGGGTCGGCGTCTGCGCGGAGGAGCCAGTTGATGGGACGTCCGATGTCGGTGAGCGGGGCGTTGAGCAGGGCCACCTTGCCCTCGAGGGCGAGGGCGGCTTTCTTGAGCGAGTCCTCGGGCTCGATGTTTCGCCAGACCATGGGGCGGAAGGTGCGGACGCGGCCGCGGAGGTGGGCGCCGAGCCATTCGGTGGCGGCGGAGAGATCGCCTTTGATGACGAGTTGCTTGGCCTCGTCGAGGCCCTCCATCATGAGGTCGATCTGGGAGAGGTAGAGCTGGGCGTCGATCAGCGAGGTTTCCATGCGGGCACCGACTGCGTTTTCCAAGGGCCGGGCACTGCTTTGCCTTGCAACTCTCTGTCGCCCAGCCTGAAGGATGATATCAGATGCGGGGCCGCATGGCAACAGCGGGTTCAGAGCGCGGCGATGGCGGCCATGATCTGGTCGGAGAGGGACTGGTAGGCATCCTGCCCGCGGGTGCCCGGCGCGGGCGCGGGGTGGTCGATGAGTCTGCCGATGGTGATGCTGACGGGGCGTGGGCGGATCCTGTTGGAGCCGCGGGGCCAGGCGGCGTGCGCGCCGCGGATGCGGACGGGCAGCACGGGCGCGTTCGCTTTTGCGACGAGGAGGCCGACGCCGGGTTGGCCGGGCTGGAGGTTGCCGTCATAGCTGCGGGCGCCCTCGGGGAAAACGACGAGGGGCTGGCCGGCCTCGATGGTGCGTATGGCGTTGCGGATGCCGCGGATGTCGGGCCTGTCCTGCACGATGGGCAGCACGTTGACCCTGGGCAGGAGAAAACCGAGGATGCGGTTATCGAAGAGGGTGTTCCGGGCGAAGTAGTGGATGGGATAGGGAAAAGAAACCCCGATGAGGGGCGGGTCGAGGAAGCTCTCGTGGTTGGAGGCGATCAGGAACCCGCCGGGCGGGGGGATATTCTCGGCGCCGTGGATCTTGAGGCGGAACGCGGTGCGGTAGATGAGGCCGAAAGCGGTCTTGCCGAGGCCGTACCAGAACGGCGAGAAGTTGGGATCGGCGGAGGCGCCGGGGGTGGCTCGGTTCATGGTGTCGCGCCACCGGGAGGGCTGTGCCGAAGGCCGACTTTCTCGAGGGAGGCGATCACGGCATCGACGACCTCGTCGATCGAAAGGGATGAGGAATCGATGACCTGGGCGTCCTGTGCGATGCGCAGCGGGGCGACGGTCCGGCTTCGATCGATGTCGTCGCGGCGACCGATGGCATCCTGCTCGCCCTGGAGATGGCGGCGCGCCTCACGGACCTCGGGGCTGGCGTCGAGATAGAACTTGTGGCCCGTGTCGGGAAAGACGACGGAGCCGATGTCGCGGCCCTCCATGACCAGGGGCGCCAGTGGGCGGAGCGACCGCTGTTCTTCCACGAGGCGCGCCCGCACCTCGGGGACGCGCGCGACGAGGGCCACCGCGGAGGAGACCGTGGGGGAGCGCAGGTCCTCCGGGAGGATGGGGCCGTTGCATTCGAGGCGGGTCGCGCCCCCGCATATGATCGCGCGAAAGTCCATGCGGCGGGCGAAGTCGGCGACGGCCTCGGTCGCCGCGGGGTCGATGCCCTCGTGGAGGAGGCGCCAGGTGACGGCGCGATACATCGCTCCCGTGTCGACATAGGCGAAACCGAGCCGCGCGGCGACCCGGCGGGCGACGGTGCTCTTGCCCGAGGCGGAGGGTCCGTCGATGGCCACGACTGGGTTCATGCGCTGCCGCCTCTCTTGCGGCGTCGGTGGTGGAGGTGGGCGAGCTGTTCCTCAAAACCGGGGTAGGAGGTCCGGATGCAGTCGGTGTTGAGGATGCGGGTCTCGCCGCTGCAGAAGAGGCCGAGGATGGCGAAGGCCATGGCGATGCGGTGGTCGCCGAGGCTGTCGACGGTGGCCCCGTGGAGCGGAGATCCGCCCTGGATGAGGAGACCGTCTTGGGTCTCGTTCACGGGCACGCCAAAGGCGGCGAGATTGGTGGCGATCGCGGCGAGCCGGTCGGTCTCCTTGAACCGTAGCTCGCCGGCGTCCTTGATGACGGTGGTGCCATCGGCGAGCGCGCCGAGCACGGCGATGATGGGGATCTCGTCGATGACGTTGGCGATGAGGGGGCCCTCGACGGTGGTTCCGTGGAGCGGCGCGCCGCGAACCTCGATCGTGCCGAAGGGCTCGATGGCGTCGGCGGAATCGAGGTTCTCGCGCATCTGGGCGCCCATGCGGAGGAGGACGGTCATGAGGCCGGTGCGGGTCGGGTTGAGGCCGAGGTTCTCGACGATCAGGCGCGCCCCGGGGAGCGCCGCGGCGGCGGCGATCCAGAATGCGGCGGAGGAGAAGTCGCCCGGGACATTGAAGTCCCTGGCCGCCGGGGTGCTGAGGCCCTGGATGTGGGTGGTGAGCCCGTCGGTGCGCACGGGAAGCATGAAGTGGCGCATCATGCGTTCCGTGTGATCGCGGGACTGCTGGGGCTCGGTGACGGCGGTGCCGCCCTCGGCGAACATGCCGGCGAGGAGGACGCAGGATTTCACCTGGGCGCTCGCGACGGGGGAGTGGTGGTGGACGGAGTGGAGGCGGCTGGCCTGGATGAGGAGGGGTGCCCTGTCGTTGCCGTTTTCGCTCTTGATGAGGGCGCCCATTTCGGTGAGGGGTTTGATGATGCGCGCCATGGGCCGGGACGTCAGCGAGGCATCGCCGGAGAGCCTGGAGGAGAACGGTTGGCCGGCGAGGATTCCGGCCAGCAGCCGCATGGAGGTGCCGGAGTTGCCGCAATCGATGGTTTCCAGGACCTGGCGGCAGTCACCGCCGATGCCCGTGATCTCCAGGCGGTCACCGTCGGTGGATTCGACCTCGGCGCCGAGGGCCTGCATGGCGCGGAGGGTGCGGACGCAGTCATCGCTGGGGAGGAACCCGGTGATGCGGCAGGTGCCCTTGGCGAGGCCGGCGAGCATGACCGCGCGATGCGACATGCTCTTGTCGCCGGGCACGCGCATTCGGGCGGCGATCCTCTTGATGCGCCTGACGCGGATCTCGCTCATCCTACTGTGGTCTCCGTAGCCCGAGGCGTGTCGCGCGCGCATCCGACAGGAATGCCGTGAGGCTCTGCCCCCGGGAGAGGGCGGTTTGTACAGCATCCAGCTCTGATCGCAAGGCCCGTATGGCGTCGGCGACGGCGGGGCCGTTCGCTTGCAGGATCTCGTCCCACATCGCGGCCGAGCCCATGGCGACGCGCGTGGAGTCGCGGAAACCCGGGCCGGCGAGTTCGAGCGAGCCCGGGTCGGCGCCCGTGGCGGCCCGCACCAGCGAGGCGGCGGCGATATGGGGCAGATGGCTGACCAGCGCGACGGCGCGGTCGTGGGCCTCGGGGGAGAGCTGGAACAGGCGGCAACCCAGGGAGGACCAGAGGCCGGAGATCCGGGCGACGGCCGCCGGGTCGCTGCGCGGCGTGGGCGTGATGATGCAGGCGGCGTCCTGGAAGAGGTCGGCCCTGGCATGCCGGATCCCGGCCTGATCGCCCCCGGCCATCGGGTGGCTGCCGATGAAGTGCGCGACGGGGAGAAGGATGGGCTCGAGGCGCGCGACGACCGGTGCCTTGACGCTGCCGACATCCGTCACAACGGCCCCCTGTTTGAGGTGGGGGCGGATGGCCGAGGCGAGG